>DFWY01000003.1:0-157 GCA_002381615.1 Polaromonas sp. UBA4122
CAGCAGGCCCCCGATGGCACCCCCAATAAAGGCGATCATCGACAGCGCCACGGTCCACTTGGCCGCCTCAAGGATGAACAGAAATTCAGGAAAGCCGAAAGTACGCATTAGCGACGGTCCGGGTAGTTGAGGCCAAGCCGGTAGATCACCCGGAATT
>DFWY01000003.1:431-32337 GCA_002381615.1 Polaromonas sp. UBA4122
AAGGCAAAGCCGGTAGATCACCCGGAATAGCGCTGAAAACGATAGCGCCAGCAACAGGTAGATCACGGCGACGACGATGTAAATCTCAAAACTGCGAAAGGTTTGCGACTGCAGGTTGGCCGCCACCGAGGTCAGGTCGTCCGCCGAAATGGCCGACACCACGCTGGAGCTGAGCATGAGCAAAATGAACTGGCTGGTGAGGGCCGGGTAGATCGCCTTGAGCGCCGGCTTCAAAATGACGAAGCGGAATATTTCGTAACGCTTGAGGTTGAGCGCCAGGCCCGCCTCAATCTGACCTTTGGGAATGGATTCGATACCGGCGCGGATGATTTCCGTGGCGTAGGCTCCCAGATTCACCACCATCGCGGTCAGGGCCGCGGTGTAAGCCGACCAGCGCAAACCCAGCGCGGGCAACGCAAAAAAGAAAAAGAACAGCTGCACCAGAAACGGCGTGTTGCGGATCAGCTCGATATAGGCATTGATCAGGAAGCGCAGGGGTTTGGCCCCGGCGGTTTTTCCCCAGGCACACAGGATGGCCACCACCAGGCCCATCAGCATGGCCAGCAGCGACAGCTGGAGGGTGCTCCAGGTGCCTTTGACAAGCAGCGGCCAGGCTGCAAAGACATCACCGAATTGAAATGTGTAGTTCATTGGCGGGGTGGCGGTGGCGGCGCCGGAGTGGACGCAAGCGCCTGGATCACCACTGTAGCGGGTACAAAAATTACTGAGGGTTTGGGTTCAGAGGTTTTTTTAGCGAATACTGAAACCGGTTTCAGGAAAGTATAGAGGAATCCGTAACTGCGCTGTAATCATGGAAAACCCTGAGAATTTAAGGTGCGGGAACGGAGGAGCCGCGCGGCACCAGGCGGCCGGACAGCAAAATCTGGCGCGGCGGAAGTTCCAGCCCTTTGATACGCTCGATCAGGCAGCCGGCGGCGACCTGGCCCAGCTCGTCGGTGGGCTGGGCGATGGTGCTCAGCCCTGGGCCCACATAAGGCGACCACTCGGTTTCGTCAAAGCCCACCAGCCCCAGGTCGGCGCCAAAACGCCAGCCCAGACGCGCCATGGCCGCCACCACCCGCACGCTCACCACGGCGTTGCTGGAGATCATGCCGGGCAGGCCCCGTCCGCTGGCACGCTGGCGCAAGCTGCGCAGCGCGTTGTCCAGCCCTTCGGTGTCTTCCTCTGTGGTTTCGAACGTACGGCCTTGCAGGCCTGCTACGTTGGCCGCAGACTCGCTGATAAAGCTGCGAAACGCGGCTTCGCGCTCCATGCGTGAGCTCACATCCTTGATCGGCTCAGAGACAAACAGCAGCTCGCGGTAGCCGGCCTCCACCAAGTGGCGGGCGCCCAGGCGCACGGCGCCGGCATTGTCGAGCGACACGAAATCGGCCTGCATGTCGTTGTGGCGCCGGTCCACCAGCACCACCGGCTTGCCGTGGCGCGCGGCGTCCGCGGCTGCACCGGCATCACGGCCCAGCGTGTTCAGGATAAAACCTTCCACCTGGTATGCGGTGAGCGCCTCGATGGCTTCACTTTCGCGCCGGCTGTCATTGCCCAGGTTAAACAGCATGAGCAGGTAGCCCGCTTCCTGGCAGGCCTTTTCAGCACCGCGAAGCACGGCCACCGAAAAAGGGTTGGTCACGTCGGCCACCACCAGGCCAATCAGCCGCGAGCGGCCCCGCTTGAGTGCCTGCGCCATCGGGCTGGGGCTATAGGCCAGCGCCGCGATGGCGACTTCCACCCGCGTTGCAATATCCCGCGTGAGAAGCTTGTCGCGGTGGTTCAGGAACCTGGACACCGTGGCCTTGGAGACGCCCGCCGCGCGCGCGACATCCGCAATGGTGGCGCGTGCGGTGGGCAGGGCGGAGGTGGGGCTTTGCTTGAGGTTTTTGGCGGGCATCTGAAACGGACAAAGAATGGAACAAGGCTGTGACGCCTTGTTGAAACCAGTTTCAGCGCATGGTAGCACCAGTTGTTCGACGAGACAGTACGGGCCACATTAGGGTCACAGCAGGCCAGGCGCTACTATTTTGATAGCTATGTGTGCAGGTCCTGTTTGGGTTTGGAGTTAATTTATCTGGAATTTTTTCCGTCAAAGTGGAGTCGCCTGATGGGCCGGCGCCAGCGCCCCACGCAAGTTGTCCTGACCTGAGTTGTTCCTGGGCCTGGCGGGCCGGCAAAAAAACTCCATGCCGCATGACAGGCGATGGAGTTTTTGCGTGGGGTGTGAGCGTTGGGTGATCAGCCCTGCGCAACCGGCCGGTCCGGGTCGCTACACCAGTCGCTCCAGCTACCGGCATAGAGGCCTGTGCGACCCAGGCCGGCGACTTCCATGGCGATGAGGTTGGGCGCTGCACTCACGCCGCTACCGCAGTGGTGCACCACGGTGCCTGGGTCGCGCCCGCCCAGCAAGGCTTCAAATTCGGCCTTGAGTTGCGCCGCCGGTTTGAACTTGCCATCGGGGCCGAGGTTCTGGCTGAAAGGGCGGTTCAGCGCGCCGGGGATGTGGCCGGCCATCGGGTCTAGCGGTTCGACCTCGCCCTTGAAGCGTGGTGTGGCGCGCGCATCGATGAGGGTCTGGGCAGGTCGCCCAAGCTGGCTTGAGATGGTTTGGGCATCGACCAAAACGGCCCGCGCAGGGGCCAACTCGAAACTGGCTTGAAAGTGTGCGGGCTCTTCGCCGCTATTCACCGCCCCGCCTGCGGCCTGCCAGGCTTGCAGCCCGCCATCAAGTACCGCCACGTTGTCGTGGCCTGCCCATTTGAGCATCCACCACAGGCGGCCACAGTAGTTGGCGCCGTTGCGGTCATACACAACGGCCTGCATATCGTTGGAAAAACCGACGCTGGAGAGCCAGGTGGCAAATTTTTCGCGGTTGGGCAGCGGGTGGCGTCCGCCCGAGGCAGGGGCGTCGGCACCGGTGGCCGTGACCACGCCGTGGGTGCCCGGCACCCCGTGTTTGGCGCTAAGCGCCGTGTCCAGATGGGCGTAGACGGCACCAGGAATATGCGACGCCAGGTACTGCTGTTCACCGGCGTGCGGTTGCAGCAGGTCAAAGCTGCAATCAAACACGCGCAAGGCTTGGCCGCTGGTCATCAGGGCCTGCAGCTGTTCGGCAGAAATCAGGGTGGTGTAGTTCATCTCATGCTCCTTGATAGGGGGTCAATGTTCTTCGGCGGGCGCGTCGGGTGCGGCGTGAGCCCGCAGCACGGTGGCGGCAATGGCGCTGACGATGATGAGCGCCATGCCGGCCCAGCCTGCCAGGGGAATATTGTCGCCAAAAAGGATCAGGCCGTAGAGGGCGGCAAACACAATGCCCGAGTACTGGAGGTTGGCCACCATCAGCGTTCCGCGATGGTTTTCGGACATGGAATAGGCGCGGGTCATGGTTAATTGGCCGAGCGAGGCCAAAATGCCCAGCGGCGGCAGCCACAGCGCATGCCGCCAGTTCCAGGGCGAGACGCCCATGACCCCCAAGCCCAACGCGCCGGCCACCGCCGTGCCGACGGCAAAGTAAAACACCGTGCGCGTTTCTGGCTCACCCAGGCGTGAAATCGCCATGACCTGCATGTAGGCAAACGCGGCACCCAAGCCCGACATCAACCCGATCAGGCCGGCAAAAGCCTGATTCTGGTCCATCGCAGGGCGCAGCAGCATCACCACGCCCGCAAAGCTGGCCAGAATCGCCATCACCAGCGGGCCTTGGCTGGGCCCTTTTTTGCCGAACCTTCCGAGCATGAGCGTGCCGCCCACCAGAAAGGCGGCAATCCACACGCTGCTCATGTAGTTGAGCGTCATGGCCGTGGCCAGCGGCAGGTGGGCAATCGCATAAAACCAGCCTGACAGCGACATCACGCCGATGACGCTGCGCCAGGCATGCATGGCGGGCACGCGGGTGCGCAAGCTGGTGCCGCGCGCACGCGCATAGGCCGCCATGAAAAGAACGCCCAGCACGCCGCGGTAGAACACCAACTCGGAACTATTGAAATACGCGGACGCATACTTGACGCACACGCCCATGGTCGCAAACAGGAACGAGGAAAGAATCATCCAGACAGCTTGCATCGCGTGGTTTGGGCGGTGAGGTCTTTTTATTGATGAAATTGGCCTATAGCCCAATAAGGACGGGAGAAGGCAGCTATTAAATACATAGTAATTGGCGTGGCGAGGAGGGTGCCTTCAAATCATCTGCGTGGTTTTGCTGGCGCCCATTTCGCGGCGGTACCACTCGTGAAAGTGCTGCATGCCGTCTTCCATGGGGCTCTGGTAGGGGCCGAACTCGTTGTCTCCGCGCTGTAGCAATGCCTTGCGGCCGGCGTCCATGCGCAGCGCGAGTTCGTCGTCTTCCACACAGGTCTCCATATAGGCGGCCTGCTGTGCTTCCATGAACTCGGGCTCGAAGGCGCAGATTTCTTCGGGGTAGAAAAACTCCACCACGTTGAGCGTTTTGTCAGGGCCTTGCGGGTGCAGCGTGCTCACCACCAGCGTATGCGGGTACCACTCCAGCATGACGTGTGGGTAGTAGGTAAGCCAGATCGCGCCGTATTTGGGCGGCACGCCCCCGCGGTACTGCAGCACCACGTCGTGCCATTTTTTGTAGGTGTCGGTGCCGGGCTTGCCCAGCTTGTCGGACACGCCCACGGTTTGCACCGAATAGTGGGGGCTCAGATCCCAGCGCAAGTCGTCGGTGGTAACAAACGCACCCAGTCCGGGGTGGAAAGGGCCGACGTGGTAGTCCTCCAGGTACACCTCAATAAAGGTTTTCCAGTTGTAGTTGCACTCATGCAGATGCACCTTGTCGAGCTGGTAACCCGAAAAATCCAGGTCGGCCAGGGGGCTCAGCGGCGCCATCTCGGCTGCAATGTCGCGGCCGTTGTCTTCAAACACCAAGCCGTTCCAGCTGGTGGTTTTGTAACGGTTCAGGTTCAGGCAGGGGTCGATCTCGAAGTGCGGCGCACCGATCAGCTCGCCGGCGGTGTTGTAGGTCCAGCGGTGCAGCGGGCAGACGATGTTGCTGCCGGTGTTGCCGCGGCCCTGCAGCATGGTTGACTGGCGATGGCGGCAAACATTGGAAATCAACTCAATGCCCGACGCATTGCGCACCAGAGTGCGGCCTTCGCCCTCTTGGGGCAGGGCATAAAAGTCGCCCAGGTTGGGCACGGCCAGTTCGTGGCCGAGGTAACGCGGCCCGCGAGCAAACAGCCTTTGCTGCTCCCGCTGGTACAGGCCCGCATCAAAGTAGCTGGAGATGGGGAGCTGGCTGGTGGCCTGCAACAGACGAAGGCTTAGATCAGACATGCAATTTCGGTAAACATGGCGCCGCAGACAGGCTTTGGAGGCAGGTGAAAAGCCAAGTGAATAGGCAGGCTGAACGACAGCCCAAGGGTGAAAACAAGGCTGTAAGGCTCCACAACGGGGGCAGGACTAAAACTGTGCTTGGGGACTGTTATCGAGAACTTTTATCAATTCTACCTGCGCGGGGGCGTTTGGCGTGGGGCTTTGCGCTGTGCCACCCGATAATAGGGCTGTGGGTCTGCCGGCCCGGGCACCAGAGCCCAAAATCCCCGTAACGGCCTAAAATCACGCCTTCACCCAAATACCATGGCTAAAAACTCATCTTCATCTGCTTCCGCCGCTTCTGGGTTATTGGGGTCAGACACCAATTTCGCTGCGGTGCTTCGCACCGCGCCCTCCGGGCGAGCCGAAGGCTCGGCGAATTTGGGCTCTGACCCCAAAAATCCATTGCCTGCCAGCTATGAGGCTGCACTGCAAGAGCTGGAAGCGCTGGTGGCCAGCTTGGAGTCAGGGCAGTTGCCGCTGGACCAGTTGCTCACAGGCTACCAGCGCGGTGCACAATTGCTGAAGTTTTGCCGCGACAAGCTGGAAGCCGTGGAAACCCAAATCAAGGTATTGGAAGGCACAGAACTCAAGCCTTGGGGGCAAGAGTAATTTGCAGAGTTATCAGCACAGTAACCGCCTTAGCGTAAGAGACCCACGATTGAACGCCCCAGAAAAACTGCCCCCCTCTACCTTCCGCTTTACGCTGAGCGCCTGGAGCGCGCAGCAGCTTGCCGCCGTCGAGCAGGCCCTGTCCCGCTGGGTCGCCTGTCCGAGCAATGCACCGGCGCCTGCTGGCTTGGGCGATGCCATGCGTTACGCCGTGCTCGACGGGGGCAAGCGCCTGCGTCCGCTGCTGGTCATGGCGGCCTGCGAAGCCGTGAACGGCAACGCCCACGCGGCGCTGCGATCGGCCTGTGCGGTGGAGCTGATTCATGCGTATTCGTTGGTGCATGACGACCTGCCTTGCATGGATAACGACGTGCTGCGCCGCGGCAAGCCCACGGTGCATGTCAAGTTTGGCCAGGCGCAGGCACTGTTGGCCGGTGATGCCTTGCAGGCACTGGCCTTTGAGCTTCTTACGCCCGATGATGATTCGGTAGATGCCGCAACGCAGGCGCGCCTGTGCCGCATGCTGGCGCAGGCGGCCGGCTTTCAGGGCATGGCCGGTGGTCAGGCCATAGACCTGGCCAGCGTCGGCAGGCCTCTGACGTCCGCGCAACTGCACGAGATGCACCGGCTCAAAACCGGCGCGCTGCTGCAAGCCAGCGTGATGATGGGGGCGGCCTGCGGCACCGCTTCACTGGCCGCGCCAAAGGTCCAAAGCGCGCTGCGCGATTACGGCGCTGCGGTGGGCCTGGCGTTTCAGGTTGTTGACGATGTTCTGGATGTGACTGCCGACTCAGCCACGCTGGGTAAAACCGCCGGCAAGGACGCAGCACAAGACAAGCCCACCTTTGTGTCGCTGTTGGGGCTGCAAGCCTCGAAAGATTACGCGCAGCAACTGCTGGCGCAAGCCCTGGCCAGCCTCGAAAGCAGCGGCCTGCGGAACACCGATGCGTTGCAGGCGCTGGCTGACATGCTGGTCAATCGCGCTCACTAGGGACCGAGTCCCGCCTATTAAACACACCACGATGACCCCATTGCTTGAAACCATCAATAGTCCCGCCGATCTGCGGCGGCTACCCCGCAGCCAGCTCAAGGCGGTGGCCGACCAGTTGCGTGCCTACGTGATCGACAGTGTTTCCAAAACTGGCGGACATTTAAGTTCCAACCTCGGCACGGTTGAGCTGACGGTGGCTTTGCACTATGTCTTCAATACGCCCGACGACCGGCTGGTGTGGGACGTGGGCCACCAGACCTACCCGCACAAAATCCTCACGGGCCGGCGCGAGCGCATGAGCACCCTGCGGCAATTCGGCGGGCTCTCGGGTTTTCCGCGTCGCGACGAGAGCGAGTACGACACCTTTGGTACGGCCCATTCGTCGACGTCGATTTCGGCCGCGCTGGGCATGGCGCTGGCCGCTCAGCAGAAGGGCGAAAACCGTCACGCGGTGGCCATTATTGGTGACGGTGCCATGAGCGCCGGTATGGCGTTTGAGGCCCTGAATAACGCAGGGGTTCATGACCACTGCAAGCTGCTGGTGGTGCTCAACGACAACGACATGAGCATCAGCCCGCCGGTGGGCGCGCTGAATCGCTACCTGGCCCAACTGATGAGCGGACGTTTTTACGCATCGGCCAGAAATGTGGGCAAGCAGGTGCTCAGCGTTGCGCCGCCGCTGCTGGAGCTGGCAAAACGCCTGGAGTTACATGCCAAAGGCATGGTGCTGCCGGCTACATTGTTTGAAAACTTCGGATTCAACTACATCGGCCCCATCGACGGACACGATCTGGAATCCCTGGTTCCCACGCTGGAAAACATCAAACACCTGATGTCCACCAACGGGGGTCCGCAGTTTCTGCACGTCGTTACCAAAAAGGGCCAGGGCTACAAGCTGGCCGAAGCCGACCCGATTGCCTATCATGGCCCCGGCAAGTTTGACCCGGCCATGGGCCTGCAAAAATCCAGCGCGCATGCCAAGCAGACCTTCACCCAGGTTTTTGGCCGCTGGCTGTGCGACATGGCCGAGCAGGATCGCCGCCTGGTCGGCATCACGCCCGCCATGCGCGAGGGCTCGGGCATGGTGGAGTTTCACCAGCGCTTTCCTGAGCGCTACCACGACGTCGGCATCGCCGAGCAGCATGCGGTGACCTTTGCCGCCGGCATGGCCTGCGAGGGGCTCAAGCCTGTGGTCGCCATTTACTCGACCTTTTTGCAGCGCGGCTACGACCAGCTGATCCACGACGTGGCGCTGCAAAACCTGCCGGTGGTGTTTGCGCTGGACCGCGCAGGTCTGGTGGGCGCTGATGGCGCCACGCATGCGGGTGCCTACGACATTCCCTATTTGCGCTGCATCCCGAATATGAGCGTGGCCTGCCCGGCCGACGAAAACGAGTGCCGCAAGCTGCTGACATCAGCCTTTGAGCAGAATCATCCGGTGGCCGTGCGCTACCCGCGCGGGGCCGGTGCCGGTGTGGAACCCGAGGCCGGTCTGCAGTCGCTGCCGTTCGGTAAAGGCGAGATTCGCCGGGAGGGCACCGGAATCGCCATTCTGGCGTTTGGCACGCTGCTGTATCCCGCGCTGCAGGCGGCAGAAAAACTTGGTGCGACGGTGGTCAACATGCGTTGGGCCAAGCCGCTGGATACCGAACTGCTGCTCAGGGTCGCGGCTGGTCATGAAGCGCTGGTCACTGTGGAAGAGGGGGCCATCATGGGTGGCGCGGGCAGTGCGGTAAGCGAGGCGCTGCAAGCTGCCGGTGTGGTCAAACCCCTGTTGCAGCTTGGCCTGAAGGACGAGTTCATTGAGCATGGTGACCCTGCCAAGTTGCTCGCGCTGCAGGGGCTGGATGCGCCTGGTATTGAGGCTTCCATCCGCGCCCGCTTTGGCGAACACGCCAGGCCCGCGCTCAAGATTGTGGGTTGAGCGGGGGCGTACGCATGTGGCGTGAAGGTGCAGGCTTTACTGACAACGGGCTGAACGCGAATGGCTTAGAGGTCAAGGGAATACCCCTTTATAGTTAAATCTGCGCGTTACTAAAATGTATGTTGATCTGAAACGTTACAAGTTGTCTAGAATCAGTTTTTTCAGGTTGTTTTTTTGACCCTTTAAAGGAGCTAATTTACATGGATCGTCGTTCACTCATCAAAAATGCCGGCATCGCCGGTGTACTGGCCGCTGGCGTAGCGCCCGCTGTGCATGCGCAGGCCGCAGTCCGCTGGCGGCTCGCTTCCAGTTTCCCCAAGTCACTGGACACCATTTTTGGCAGTGCGGAAATGTTTGCCAAGACGGTGAAGGCCTTGTCCGGCGGCAAGTTTGAAGTGTCCGTGCATGCAGCTGGCGAACTGATGCCGGCGTTTGGTGTGGTCGATGCCATCCAGAACGGCACCGTCGAGATGGCGCAGACGGCTTCTTACTATTTCACCGGCAAGGACGCGATTTTCGGCTTCGGTTGTGCCGTGCCTTTTGGTCTCACCGCCCGCCAAATGGACTCCTGGATGGAGCATGGCAACGGCCGCAAACTGATGGATGCGTTTTACGCCAAGTACAACATCAAGAGCCGCAGCGCGGGCAACACCGGCACACAGATGGGTGGCTGGTATCGCAAAGAAATCAAAACGGTAGCTGACCTGAAGGGCCTCAAAATGCGCATGGGTGGCGGCATTTTCGGTGAAGCCATGCAAAAGTTGGGCGTGGTGCCGCAGAACATGCCTGCTGGCGATGTGTACCAGGCGCTTGAAAAGGGCACTCTGGATGCAGTTGAGTTTGTGGGCCCCTACGACGATGAAAAACTGGGCTTTAACAAGGTGGCACCATACTACTACTACCCGGGCTGGTGGGAAGGTGGCGCGGAGCTGGAGTTCTTCATCAACACCAAAGCCTATGCGGCACTGACGCCGGAATTCCAAGCGATTGTCGATGCGGCCACCGCAGTCGCTGCTCGTGACATGACGGCCAAGTACGACGCGGTCAACCCGATTGCCTTGAAGAGGCTGGTCGCAGCGAAGACCGAACTCAAGGCGTTCTCCAAAGAACTCATGGATGCAGGCTTCAAAGCTTCGATGGAAGTGTTTGCAGAACACGAAGCCAAGTCTGCCGAATTCAAGAAGATTCACCAGGATATGCGTGCCTTCCAACGCGACCAACTGTTGTGGGCACGTTTCTCGGAGTTCCGTTTCGACAGCTATATGACAACACTCAAGCTGTAAGTCGACACCTGCAGTAGCCGCGTTCTTCGCGGCACTGTCAGCGCACACCAGAACCGGCGTTGCGATCCTGCACTTTGTGCGAAGGATCGGGCGACCGGTTATTTTTTGACCATCATTCGGGCTATATTGCCCTGGTTTGCAGGCATTCAGGACCGCTGTGTATCGGGCAAACCTGTGCCATAACAATCTGATGGGTTACAAAAAAGCCCCGCTTAGCGGGGCTGGTGTTTGTGGCGGCGTGTCAACCCCCTGGTGCTGATGCCGCGCGCGTGGCTGCTTATTTTTTCTCGCTGGAGCCCGCGTCCTGCCTGGGTTTGAGCGGGTCCTTGTCGTCGACAGCGGCTGGCTCAATCGCCTCTGGTTGTGGCATTGGTATTGGCTCAGCGCCAGTGCTAGCGCCAGCGTCGGGCTGCGGAGCTTCAAATGAGTCCTCCTTGGGCATGTCGGCTTCCATCTGCAGGCGGATCTTGTCGGGGTCATAGACCTCTGCCTTGTCGAGCCCGCTCGACACGATGCCCGGGAAGGCAATGATCAGCCCGACCATGATGATCTGGATCAGCACGAAGGGCACGGCGCCCCAGTAGATCTGCATGGTCGTGACAGGCTGCACCACCTTCTTCGTGATGCGATCGGTGTATTCCTTGGTCGGCGCCACGCTGCGCAGGTAGAACAGTGCAAAGCCGAAGGGTGGGTGCATGAATGAGGTCTGCATGTTCACGGCCAGCAGCACACCGAACCAGATCAGGTCGATGCCCAGCTTTTGCGCCACCGGGGCCAGCAGCGGCACCACGATAAAGGACAGTTCAAAGAAGTCCAGGAAGAACGCCAGGAAGAAGATCAGCAGGTTGACAACGATCAGGAAGCCGGTCTGCCCGCCGGGCAGGCCGGTCAGCAGGTACTCCACCCATTTCTGGCCATCGACGCCCTGGAACACCAGACTGAAGATGGTCGAGCCGATCAGGATGAACACCACAAAGCTTGCCAGCTTGGTGGTGGTGTTCAGTGCCTGCTTGAGCAGCTTGAAGCTCAGCCGTCCGCGCGCCGTGGCCATGATGATGGCGCCCATGGCGCCCATGGCGCCGCCCTCGGTCGGGGTGGCGATGCCCAAAAAGATGGTGCCCAGCACCAGGAAGATCAGCAGCAGCGGCGGGATCAGCACGAAGGTCACGCGCTCGGCCATGCGCGATAGCAGGCCCAGGCGGGTCACCTTGTTGATCAGCGCAATCACGAAGGCCAGCATGACACCACCACACATGGACACGACGATGGTTTCGTCGGTGGCCACCTTGTCCACCCTTTCGCCCCGAAACCAGCTGTACACATCGGCGTAATGTTCACCAAAGTAGATGGCGATGCCACTGCAGAGGATGGTCAGCAGCAGCAGCGACAGCAGGCCGCTTTTGCCGTTGTCTTCGCGGATGGTGCGCGCCTCAAGCGGCAGCGCCGGCACCCATTTCGGGCGGATGATGGCCAGCAGGATCACATAGCACGCATACATGGCGGTGAGCATGAAGCCGGGGATGAAGGCTCCCTTGTACATCTCGCCCACGCTGCGGCCAAGCTGGTCGGCCAGAATGATCAGCACCAGCGAGGGTGGGATGATTTGCGCCAGCGTGCCTGAGGCGGCAATCACGCCCGAGGCGATGCGCCGGTCATAGCCATAGCGCAGCATGATGGGCAGCGAGATCAGGCCCATGGAGATGACGGAAGCCGCCACCACGCCGGTGGTGGCGGCCAACAGCGCGCCGACGAAGATCACTGCAAAAGCCAGACCGCCACGCACCGGGCCAAACAGCTGGCCGATGGTCTCCAGCAGGTCTTCGGCCATGCCGCTTCGTTCAAGTATCAAGCCCATCAAGGTGAAGAAGGGGATGGCCAGCAGCGTGTCGTTCTGCATGATGCCGAACAGGCGCAGCGGCAGGGCCTGCAGCAATGCCTCGGGGAGTAAGCCAAGCTCGACGCCAATAAAGCCAAAAAACAGGCCGCAGGCACCGAGGCTGAAGGCCACGGGGAAGCCCATCAGCAGAAAGATGATCAGCCCCGCGAACATGATCGGGGCAAAATTTTGCGTAAAAAATTCCATGAATGCTTCCCCGATCAGGCGGCTTTGTTTTTGGATTCAGCGAGGCGGCGAATCGCCTCTGCCAGCTCTTCTTCGGCGGTTTTCTCGACCTTAAGGGTGGTCGGATCGTCAATCAGGCCCTGCAGGAAGGCCAGGCGTTTGATCAGCTCGGACCAGCCCTGAAGCAGCAGCAGTGAAAAGCCCAGCGGAATCATGGCGTACACCGGCCAGCGGATCAGGCCGCCCGCGTTGCCTGAAACCTCGCCGGAGCGATAGCCCTGCAGGAAGAACGGCACGCCGAACCAGAGGATGACCAGGCACACGGGGGTGAGGAAGAAGGTGAAACCAATCACATCAATCCAGATCTGCCCGCGCTTGGACAGGTGGCTGGAGACCACGTCGATCTTGACGTGTTCACCATTGAGCAGGGTGTAACCAGCGGCAATCAGGAACGATGCGGCAAACAGGTACCACTGGATTTCAAGGAACGCGTTCGAGCTCATGTCGAACACTTTGCGGACGGCCGCATTGATGGCGCTGATGACGGTGGAGGCCAGGATGAGCCAGATGACATATTTGCCAATCTGGGCGTTTAACCAGTCCACGGCCTTTGAAAATTTCAATAAGGTGCGCAATTTGTGTCTCCGGGATAAAGAACTTACGCATAAAAATTCATCTGGAAGACATGGGTGAGTCGTTCCGAATGAAAGCTTGCGTGCGACGGGATTGTATAAAGAACCATAAAGGCCAGGCTGACAGCTTTGTGCCGGTGTTATCCCGCAAAGCGAGCATATTGTAGGGTTCTGCGCCGTAGGGACGCAAAAACCTGGGGCTTACAAGGATGACCCGGTTCGCAGGCGGATGGGCAGTGTTTTTGGGGAATCTCCGCATAACCCATCGCAGCCCTTGCCTTCCGCAGGCTCTGGCAGTCTGCGGCGCGCGTCCTGCTGCCGAGTTATGCGGAGCTTCCTCAATAAACTCAATACACGCTGACGCCGCGTCCCGCGGTGACTTCGCCGATCACGGCGGCCTCGTCAAAGCCCTGTGCGTGGAAAATCGCCAAAACTTCGGCGGCACTGCCTGCGCTGCACGATACCAGCAGCCCCCCTGAGGTTTGCGGATCGCTGAGCAGGGCCCGGTCCACCTCCGAAAATGCTACGGGCAAGCTGATCTCATGGCCGTAACTGGCCCAGTTACGGCCGGAGGCACCGGTGATGCAGCCTTGTTCCGCGAGCTCACGCACGCCGGCAACCAGCGGCGTACGCGTCCAGTCGAGCCGGACCTGCACACCGGCACCGCGCGCCAGCTCCAGGCCGTGGCCCGCCAGGCCAAAGCCGGTGATGTCGGTCAGTGCGTGCACGCCTTCGAGTTGGGCCAGCGCAATGCCAGGCTTGTTGAGCTGCGTGGTAAGGGCGATCATGCGGGCATAGCCCTCGGCGCTCAGCAGCTCTTTTTTGAGCGCCGCCGACAGTATGCCGACGCCCAGGGGTTTGCCCAGCACCAGCACGTCACCGGCCTGGGCATCCGAGTTTTTCTTGACGCGCGAAGGGTGTACCAGACCCAGCACGACCAGCCCGTAAATCGGCTCCACGGAATCAATGGTGTGGCCGCCTGCAATCGGAATGCCGGCATCGCGGCACACGTCCTGGCCGCCGCGCAGAATCGCGCCTATCGTCTCCAGCGGCAGCACGTTGATGGGCATTCCGACCAGCCCCAGCGCCATGATGGGTGTGCCGCCCATGGCGTACACGTCGCTGATGGCGTTGGTGGCGGCAATGCGGCCAAAGTCATACGGGTCATCGACGATGGGCATGAAGAAGTCGGTGGTGGCAATCAGCGCCTGCTCGTCATTGAGCTGATAGACCGCAGCGTCGTCAGCGGTTTCAATGCCGACCAGCAATTGCGGTGGCAAATTAAAACCAGGCAGATTGCTGGAGTTTTTCAGAATCTCGCTCAGTACGCCCGGGGCGATCTTGCAGCCACAACCGCCACCGTGCGACAGGCTGGTTAATCGGGGTGTGAGGGTTGAGGCGGGCATTGGGGTGTCAGGGGCATTCATCAGGAAGCTTTCAAAGGCGTTTCAAAGTGGCACAGGCCGCTGGGCTGCGCCGGGTTCATTCAAGGCAGATGCCAGCAAGTTTATGACAAGGCGCTTTTCTTCCCGCGGCTCAAACAGATAAGCGCGATCGCTGCATTGCCTTTGCAACAGGGCCAGAAAATCCGCCTCAGCTGCGCAGCGCCGCACCAGCGCGGCAAGCTGGGCGTCATCGCCCGGCGCAAAGTAGCCCGCGTAGTCTGCCCCCAGCATGCCGAAGTTGCCGCTGATGTGTGAGGCCAATACCGGCGTGCCCGACTGCACTGCTTCCAGAATGACTTGGGCGCCACCTTCCATGTGCGAGCAGTTCACCAGCACATGGGCGCGCTTGATGCGCTGGCGCGTCGCTGCGCGGGGTAGCCCACCGAGCCAGCGGTAGCGGGGCGTCTGCTGTTCAGTGGCGCGGGCGGCCTCTGCAAAACGTGGCTCCAGCGCCAGGCCTATCTGGTCAAAATGAACGCCAGCTTCAAAGTCATGGGCCGCCGCCCTCATATAGGTCAACGGGTCTTTTTCTTCACGCAGGTGGCCGACCATCAGCGCGCCAAACCTGCGGCTGGATTTGTGGGCCGGCTTCAGGGCAGGCGCTGACTGGTAAATCACCCGTGCCTTGGCACGCCACGCGTCGGGCAGCGCCGCCAGTCCGGCTTCCTGCAACACCACCAGATGAGAGGCCAAGGCCAGTGACTGCTGCGCATCGGCATCGGTGTGGATGTCGCGGTACAGATCGGTGCCGGTCAGCACCACGATGAGCGGCTTGTCGGGATAGGCTTCGGCCCAGGCCCGGATGGAGGCGGCTGAGCGGCGGGCGTGCAGCGCCACCAAGGCCTGCGGCGTGCCATGGCGCGTGGGCTCATCGGCCGGCGCTGGCCATTGATTCAGCAGCGCAATGTCACAATAACCCGACAGAAATTGTGCCCAGCGGTGCGCGGTATGCCAGTTGCCGTTGTTGGATTCGGCCATCGCCGGGCTTATCAGGACTACTGTTTTGGCTTCGGATTCCATACCTAATATATCGCCCGGTTTGCCTGGTGCTCCGGCGCCAGCAAACCCGGGCCTGATTGATTCGCCCCTCATGCGTCAGGCAGGCCGGGAGCTGCTGTCGCTCGCGCTGATGGACGCGCGCAATCATACGCTGCAGCTGTTTGGTCAGTTCCAGAATGCGCTGGAAGGCGTGAATTTCGCCGTGCCCCCACTTGCCACGCTGAATCCACCGTTGTGGGAGCTGGGCCATGTGGCCTGGTTTCAGGAGTGGTGGATTGGTCGCAACCTGCAGCGGGCCCTGGGACCGCGCTGTGAGCCGGTGCATGCCCGGCTGGCCTCGATGGAGCCGAACGCAGACCGCTGGTGGGACTCCAGCCAGGTGCCCCATGACACACGCTGGGCGCTGGACTTGCCTGACGTCGGCAATTGCCGTGCGTATTTGCTTGACACGCTGGAGTGCACGCTGGAGCTGCTTGAAAAAGTCGGCGACCACGGCGATAGCGATGACGCCCTTTACTTTTACCGCCTGAGCCTGTTTCACGAAGACATGCATGGCGAAGCCCTCGCTTATACCGCCCAAACACTGGGCTTGCCGCTGGACAAACCCTTGCAGGCGGCGTTCACGCCTGCACCGCTGGCGCTGCGCGAGCCCCTGCTGATTCCGGCCACCGTCTGGCAAATGGGCAGCGCCGGGGCCGGCTTCGCCTTTGACAATGAAAAGGCGGCGCATCCCATCAGTGTTCCCGAGTTTGAAATCGACGCCCAGCCCGTTACCTGGGCGCAGTATGTGGAGTTTGTCGGCGATGGTGGCTATGACCGCCAGGAACTCTGGCATCCCGAGGGCTGGCAGTGGCTGCAAGCCGCCGCTGGCGGGGAGGGCCGAAGAGGCCCGCGCTACGTGGAGCAGATTGGCGTGGCCAGCGGCGCCGTCATGCAAACCCGCTTTGGCCAGCCCATGCGCATGCTGGGCAACCAGCCTGCGATGCATATGACCTGGTGGGAGGCCGACGCCTGGTGCCGTTGGGCCGGGCGCCGTTTGCCGGCCGAAGTGGAATGGGAAGTGGCCGTGCACAAGGCGGCGCGCCGGGGTTTTCGCTGGGGCGATGTCTGGGAGTGGATGGGCACAAGCTTCCGGCCCTACCCGGGTTTTACGCCCGACCCTTACCAGGCCTATTCACAGCCCTGGTTTGGCACGCACAAGGTGTTGCGTGGCGCATCGTTCGCCACCCGAGCGCGACTGAAACACCCCAAATACCGCAACTTCTACCGGCCTGAACGTGACGACATCTTCTGCGGATTCAGATCCTGCGCACTGTAAAAATAATTGAATATGGCTGTAGCCCAAAAGCCACTTGCGCTGGCAGCTACTTAATTAATAGCGTGTTGGCTTTGTTGGCTTGGGCTGGCTTGGGCTGGCCGGGGGTAGCCCGGCAGCTACTCACTTTGCTTTTGCTTCGCCAAAAGAAAGTAAGCAAAGAAAAGGCGACCCTACTGTCTGCGGTTTTTTGGGGTCAGAGCCCAAATTCGCCGAGCCTTTGGCTCGCCCGGAGGGTGCGGTGCGACGCACCGCAGCGAAATTGGTGTCTGACCCCAATAACCTACCCTGCGGTGCTCAGTCCAGCCGGGGTCTCGTGCAAACTCGCCTACGGCTCAAACAAGCACGAGCTCTGATCCGTCTGGACTTCCGCTCCTCAGCGCATACAGAAGGGGTGGGTCGGGGAGAAGACCAATACCAACAGCCGAATATGCAGAGCGCGCCATGCGCGTTCTGCTCCCCGATTCCGCTTCCAAAACCCGTCCTGGCTGGGCCTGTGCTGCGCCAGGAAAGCGGGACCAGGGCCGCGCGCTGTTTGAGCCGCAGGCGAGTTTGCGCGGACCCCCGCTTTGCTGGTGCAGCGCAGATTGCCCCGTAGCGAAGCGCAGGGGACCCAGACTGCGGGTCGCCTTTCTTTTCCTTAGGTTTCTTTGGCGAAGCAAAGAAAAGTAAGTCGCCCGCCGGGCGAGACCGGCCAGCCCAAGCCAGCAAAGCCAAATCACTACCAAAAAAGTAACAGCCCCTTCCGTGGCCATTGCGCCAACCTACGTGAGATCAGAAGACCTGAGCAGTTACGATTTTTTGGTGCGGTAATTCCACCACGGCAACGCGGCGCGCAAAGACAGCACCTTGCCGCTTTGGGCCAGCTCACCGCTGTAACCCGGCAGTTGGTCAAGTGTGCTTTGCCACTCGCGGCCTTGCAGCTCTGCGAGCAAAGCCTGCACATGCGGCGTGGGTAGTTCGGACTTCAGGCACACCAGGTGGTAGCGCTCCTGCACCAGGGGCACAAAGCCCAGTCCTTTCTCGCGTGCCGCGGCCTCAATGCCCAGACCCGCATCCGCCGCGTTGCTGGCCACGGCTTGGGCCACCGCCGTGTGGGAAGGCTCCTGGCTCTGGTAGCCCTGAATGTCCGAAGGGTGCATGGCAGCCTTTGCCAGCAGCTCGTCCAGCAGTACACGTGTACCGGCTCCTTCCGCGCGGTTGACGTAACGAAGACCGGATTGCTTCAGATCCATCAGGCTGGCAATGCCGAGCGGGTTGTTCTTGGCAACGATCAGGCCCTGCCTGCGATGGGCGAAACCGATCAATTTATGCAGGCCGGGTTTGAGCAGGCTCCGGTAGGTTTGCGCGGCCACCGACCTGCTGCCCGGCTGGTCCAGCGTGTGAAAGCCGGCCATCATGCAGCGCCCGGCATTCAGGGCCGCAATCGCATCGACACTGCCCATGAAGCGGATGTCCAGGTGCAGGCCGTGCGGGCTGGCCTGCTCGCGCAGGGCAGACAGTGCCGCATCGTGGCTGGCGTACAGCGTGAGTACATGGGTATTCTCGTCAAACGCAGTTGAAAATGCGCGTTCAATGTCACCGCGCAAGGCTTCAATCTGCGGCGCCAGCCGGGCCTGGGCCTGGCGCTCTGCCCACAGCAGTTTTTCACCAAACTCGGTGAGCCGGGCACGCTGTCCCTTGTCCCAGACGATGAGAGCACGCCCCAGCGTCTGCTCCCAGTCCTTGAGCGCACCCCAGACATGCCGGTAAGACAGGTCAAGCGCTTTGGAGGCCCCGGAGATGGAGCCCTGCTCGCGCACCGCGTGGAGTAGGTCCATCAAGGGGTTGCGTATCAGGGTGTCTTTGCCGCGCTGTGGCGTCAGCAGGTAGGAGAGTTCGACTTTGTGCATGGTGAGCGAGGTGGGTACCGATTATGAGTGCATCCACTGACCTGTACGGTCGGACTTGAAGCGCCGCAAGTCTTTGATTTTGCTATGCAAATGACTTCATAACGATGATTGCCGATGCGGACCCAAGGCCTGGTGAACTAGGATAAAGTCTCGCAGAACCTTTGGCATGAACACTTTTTCAAGCAGCGCCGTAACGGCCTTTTCGCTCATCACTTCGCTCGACCCGATGCTCGCCAGCATCGTTGTCCGATCGCTGGCTGTGAGCGTGTGCGCCTCTTTGATCGCCTGCAGTGCCGGCCTGCTCCTTGGCGCGTGGCTGGGGGTGGTGCGATTCAGGGGCCGCGCTGTGGTGCTGGCCTTGCTCAATACCGCGTTGGCCTTGCCCTCTGTGGTGGTGGGGCTGGTGGTGTACCTGCTGCTGTCGCGCAGCGGGCCGCTGGGTTTTCTGGACTGGCTGTTTTCCTTCAAGGCCATGGTGCTGGCGCAAGCCGTGCTGGTGCTGCCGGTCGTCACGGCGCTGGTACGCCAGACCATTGAAGATGCCGACTGCAGCCACGGCGAGCAGTTCCAGTCGCTGGGCGCACGCCGTTTCATGCGCAGCCTGATTTTGTTGTGGGACGAGCGCTATGCCTTGCTGACGGTGCTGCTCGCCGCGTTTGGCCGCGCCATTTCAGAGGTGGGCGCCGTGATGATGGTGGGCGGCAATATTGACGGCTTCACGCGCGTGATGACCACGTCGATTGCCCTTGAAACCAGCAAGGGCGACTTGCCGCTGGCCCTCGCCCTGGCCATCTTGCTGCTCGGCGTGGTGCTGCTGCTCAATAGCCTGATCGCGCTGGTGCGGCGCTGGCGTGAGCAACTCGATGACCCGCTGCCGGATGTAGCGTCCCCACAGGCATCGGGTCTGGCAGCCCAAGGTGCGCAGCCATGACGCCAATTTTTAATCTGCATGCCATCAGCGTGCAGTTTGGGCGGCTCCAGGCGCTTACGGCTTGCACACTGCGCGTCAACGCAGGTGAACGGCTGGCGCTGGTGGGTGCCAACGGCAGCGGCAAAAGCACCTTGCTGCGAACCCTGCATGGGCTTGTCCGGCCGGTGGCGGGAAGTTTTCAGCAAGACACGCAGGCACGCCAGACCATGCTGTTTCAGCGCCCCTACATGTTGCGCGCCAGCGTCCTGAATAACGTGGCCCTTGGCCTGTGGCTAAAAGGCGTGCCGTGGAAGCAGGCCAAAGAGCAGGCGCTGCAGGCGCTTGAGCGTGTCGGCTTGGCAGATATTGCCTGGCGCAATGCCAAAGCCCTGTCGGGCGGGCAGCAGCAGCGCGTGGCCTTGGCACGGGCCTGGGCGCTCAAGCCGCAGGTATTGCTGCTCGATGAGCCCACGTCCAGCCTGGACCCAACGGCCAAGCGCGAGGTGGAACGCCTGATGGCCGAATTTTCCGAGGCCGGCATGACGCTGATTTTCAGCAGCCACAACCTCGGGCAGGTCAAGCGCCTGGCCAGCCGCGTGATTTATCTGGAACATGGGCACTTGGTGGCAGATCTGCCCACCGCTGCCTTTTTTAACGGGCCCTTGCCTGCGGCAGCTGAAAATTTTTTAAAAGGAGAACTTGCATGAACGGTTTAAACACGACGGTCCGAATTTTTAAGTCTTTTAGGGCTGTAGCGCTTATATCCATTGCGCTATCAGCTACTATTTCGATAGCGCAGACGCCCAGTATCGTGATGGCGTCCACTACGTCCACCGAGCAGTCCGGGCTGTTTGGTTACCTGATGCCAGAGTTCAAAAAAGCCACGGGCATTGATGTGAAAGTGGTCGCCGTAGGCACTGGCCAGGCCATCGACATGGGCCGACGCGGCGATGCCGACGTGCTGTTTGTGCACGACAAAGTGGCAGAAGAAAAAGTGGTGGCTGAAGGCTTTGTCATCAAGCGCTTTCCGGTGATGTATAACGACTTCGTGCTGATCGGCCCGGCGGCTGATCCAGCCGGTGTCAAGGGAAAGGATATCGCCCTGGCGCTTCAAAAACTCAAGACTGCCAATGCCGGTTTCATCTCACGCGGTGACAAAAGCGGAACGAATGCGGCCGAGTTGCGTTACTGGAAAACGGCAGGCGTTGAGACACCGGCATTTTCCGGCTACAAAGCTTGTGGTTGCGGCATGGGGCCGGCACTCAATATCGCAGCCAGCACAGGCGCCTACGTGCTGGCAGACCGCGGCACCTGGCTGAACTTCAAGAACCGCGCCGACCTGGCGGTGCTGGTGGAAGGCGACACGCGTCTGTTCAACCAGTATGGCGTGATGGTGGTCAACCCGGCCAAACACCCGAAAACAAAAGTGATTGAGGCGCAAAAGTTTGTGGACTGGATCATTTCGCCCGCCGGGCAAGATGTGATTGCCGGCTACAAGATCAATGGCGAACAGTTGTTTTTCCCCAACGCTACAAAATAAGCCAGTCAATTTTATCGATTTGAGAAAGCCATGAAATTGAAATTATTGGGCGCTTTACTTGCACTGGCCTGCAGCACCCTTTATGCCCAAACCGTCGAAGTCAAGGACGCCTGGGTTCGCGCCACTGTGCCAGGCCAGAAGGGCACTGGCGCGTTCATGAGCATTACCGCCAAGGATGGCGCCAAGCTGGTGGGTGCGTCATTTCCTGTGGCCGGCGTTGCGCAAGTGCACGAAATGAAGATGGACGGCGACATCATGAAAATGCGTGCCATGCCTTCGCTGGATTTGCCTGCCGGTCAAACGGTGCAGCTCAAGCCCGGTGGCTACCACGTCATGATGATGGACTTGAAACAGACGCTGCCCAAGGGCAGCACGGTGCCGCTGACCCTGCGCTTCAAGAATGCCAAGGGCGCTGAAAGCAAGGTTGAACTGAAGGTGCCCGTCAGCACGGTGGCGCCAGCCGCTGCCCCAGGCGCCGCCGCAGGCAAGGCTGACGACATGGCCGCACAGCACGGCGCACTCATGCACTAGCCGCGTTTGCCCGGGCTCAGCCTGCGGTACACCGTGGCGCGGCTAACGCCCAGTGCCTTGGCAGCCTGCACCACATTGCCCTTGGCTTCGCTCACGGCCTTGCGTATCAAGGCCGTCTCAACGTCTTTGAGTGGCAAGGGCGGCGTCGCCGATGTCCTGCCAGTGAGCCGGTTCGGCGTAGCGGAGCGCCCCTGCAGCAGTGGCAGCGCATGCAGGCGAAGGCCAGACCACAAGGGCACTTCGATGGCTTGCGGATACGCCAGCGTGTCGCTCTTTGCGGCATCAAACAGCATTTCGTAGGGCATCGCAAACAGCTCGCTGCAATGCACAGGCGCTGGGTTGCCTGCAAGCAACTGGGCCACCATTTGCCGCGCTGCCGGATTGGCGCCAGTCACCCAGCCGTCCGGGTCCAGGCAGATCAGCCCGTCCGCGTCTTCCCCCAGGCTGTGGCTGGACCAGTTCAGCCGCACCAGCAGATCGTGCGGCCTGCTCTGCGTCAGCGCATTTTCAATGCTGCGCGCCGATTGCAAAACCAGGTGCTTGAGCTCAGGGCGCTCCACCGCGTCCACTCCGGTCACATCCAGCATGCCTGCGCACTGGCCGTCGGGCCCGAACAGCGGCGCACCGGCACAACTGTAGGCTGAATTGGCATTGAAAAAATGCTCGCCGCGATGCAGCCAGACTGGCTGCAACTCAGTCAGTGCCGCGCCTATGGCGGTGGTGCCTATGCTGGCTTCAGACAAGTCCACACCGATGCGCGTGATCACCTCGGCGCGGCGGTCGCGCCGGTCAATCGGGCCGTTAACGTCCACCACTACGCCTTGCGCGTTGGTCAAAATGGCAAAGTAAGCTGTGCTGGCTATCGCAGCCCCAAGCTTCTGCAGCACGGGTCGGGCGGCCTGCACCAGCGCGTGATTGGCTTCTTCGGTGCGGCGCAGGGCCTGCGGTGCAATCAGCTCAAAGTCAACCGCTTGGTCCGGCCTTTTGCCGCTTGCCAGGCAGCGCTTCCAGGAGCGTTCAATCCAGGCATCGGTCAAGGCGCCGGGCAGGCTTTTACCCTCCTGCAGCACGGCCTGACGGGCTTGCGCTATCTGGTGAATGCGTTGTTCGGAAGAAGGTGGGACGACGGTCAGCATGCGGGTGAAATCCAGTGGGTGCAGCGTACCAGACCTGGCGGGGATGTGCTCTGGACGCAGACAAAAGTGAAGCGAGTAATGGCCAGATTCGCCCTTCGCCTTTTTGTGAATCAAATTGCCCTGTAGCCCTTGTTCAATGGGCGCGAGAAGCTATGAAAAACATAGTGCCTTTGATACCTGCATGGGTCAGCTGCGTCAAGCGCCAGACCGGATCAAGTTGAGGCATGGATTCGAAAATGAGCGCGCCGTGAGGGGCAACGGTGCGGGAGCGCTGGTGGGGGGTGTGCCGCAGCCGCGCCACTGAGTCAACCGGGTCCGCATAAATTTTCCCGCTGCCTTGCAGGCTCGCGAGGCTCTACACTGGACCGATAAAAATCAGTCATGCAGATTCAAGGGGACAGATGGATCGGACCGAACGTTTCTACAAGATCGAAGAGCTGTTGCGGCAACGCAAAGCAGTCAGCTTTGCCGCGCTGCAAGCCGAGTTGGAAGTCTCGCGCTCGACGCTCATACGCGATCTGGCCTACCTGCGTAACCGTTTGCACGCGCCCATCGAATGGGATCGTGCGACTGGCTGCTACCGCATGGCCGAGGCTGGTCATCAGGAAGGGAACCCTCACCAGCTACCCGGCATGTGGTTTTCGTCCGCCGAAATCCACGCGCTTCTAACCATGCAGCATTTGCTGGTCAACCTGGATGCGGGTGGTGTGCTGACGCCTCACGTAGCACCTTTGATGGCGCGTTTGAACACTTTGCTGGAAGGCGGGGCAGATCATGACGCGGAGCAACTTCGCCGCCGGGTACGCATCATCGGCCTGGCCCAGCGTGCCGTGCAGCCCACCCACTTTCAGCGCGTCGGCACGGCTCTGGTGCAGCGCAAGCGCCTGGCGCTGAGCTATTTGGCGCGTGGCAGCGGCCACGCCACCGAGCGTGAAGTGTCACCGCTGCGCCTGGTGCATTACCGTGGCAACTGGTATCTGGATGCATGGTGTCATCTGCGCAATGACTTGCGAAACTTTTCCCTTGATGCCATCCGCGAGGCGCATCTGCTGGACACCGCGGCCAAGGAGGTGCCGGACGCCAAATTGAATGCTTTGTTTGCGCCCACTTACGGCCTGTTTTCTGGCGGCCGCATCTTGTGGGCCAAGCTGCTCTTTACGCCCGAGCGCGCTCGCTGGGTCGCCTATGAACAGTGGCATCCAGAGCAAAAGGGCGAATGGCAAGGGGATGGAAGTTACCTGTTGCGCATCCCCTACGCCGACCATCGTGAACTCATCATGGACATCCTCAAGCATGGTGCGCACTGCGAGGTGCTGGGGCCGCCTGGCCTGCGGCAGGCGGTGGCGGCGGAGGCGGGGAAGATGGCGAAGAAATATTTTTGAAGAGGGGGGCAGGTTCATCTGGTGAGCCTGTGCAAGGCTAAGCTGCGAACAGATAAAAAATTTCATGGGGAAAATAATCGTGTCAGAACCATTGGCTCACTCCGGCGGGCATCAGTTGGCTGATCATCTGCATGCTGTGGCAAATATGGCTGCCGTTTTTTCGCAGGCGTTTGATTCCGACACGGCTACCCAACGCTGGGCCTATCTGGCGGGTTTGTGGCATGACTTGGGCAAGTATCGTCCCGGTTTTCAGCGCTATCTTCAGCAGTCGAATGACCCGAATGCTCATATCGAAGGTCGCGTTGGAGGCCGCGAAAAAACACACTCTGCGGCTGGCGCGCTATGGGCTTTACGCACTCTGGAAGAAAAGCGCGGTACGACTGGAGAACTTGCCGCGCGTGTATTGGCGTATTTGATCGCGGGCCACCACGCGGGGCTTGATGACTGGGACGGCGGCCTCAAAGAGCGGCTGACGCAAGCCGATTGCCAGACTGAACTACAAGAAGCGTTGGCAGCCCAGCCACCAGCCCGCATTCTTGATTCGGGTGAATTTGTCCCCGATTTGCGCCAAATTCCGGGCGGCCCAGCAGGCTTTGCGCTATGGGTTCGCTTGCTGTTTTCCTGTCTAGTGGATGCCGATTTTCTGGATACAGAGGCCCACTTTGACGCGGGCAAACCTGCCCGGCGTGAAGGCTTCCCCACTCTGGATCAAATGCGGGCCGTTTTGGATGCGCACTTGACCGCCAAAGCCACGAGCGCCACGCCTTCCACGGTGAATACCCTGCGCGCCGACATTCTGCGTCAGTGCCGCGACAAGGCGGCGTTGTCCGCTGGTTTCTTTTCGCTCACGGTGCCCACCGGCGGTGGCAAGACCTTGTCCAGTCTGGCGTTTGCCCTGAATCACGCACAAACGCACAGTAAACGCCGGGTGATCTACGCCATTCCCTACACCAGCATCATTGAACAGACCGCCGAAGTCTTTCGCGACGTATTCAAAACGCTAGGGGATGAAGTATTGATTGAACACCACAGCCAGGCCGATGCGGCCGACAAAGATGAAACTGCCCGCAGCCGATTGGCCTGCGAAAACTGGGATGCGCCGCTGGTCGTCACCACCAATGTGCAGTTGTTCGAGTCCTTGTTCGCGGCCAAAACCTCGCGCTGTCGCAAGCTGCACAACATCGTGAACAGCATCATCGTGCTGGATGAAGCGCAGCAACTGCCGCCTGAATTTTTGCAGCCCATTCTGGATGCGCTGAATTTGCTGGTGAAGCACTATGGCGTGACCGTGGTGCTGTGTACCGCCACCCAGCCCGCGTTGAATACGACTGACTATTTCGATGCCAGCAGCAACCTGCGTGGGCTGGAAGACGTGCGTGAAATTATCGACAACCCCGATGTTCTATTTGATGCGCTCAAACGGGTGGATGTGGCGTTGCCGCAAGACTGGAACACGCCGACGCCGTGGGTCGATACTGCCGCGCAACTGGCCGCTGAAGACTGTGTGCTGGCCATCGTGAGCACCCGCAAAGCTGCCCGCGAGTTGCAGCGTTTGTTGCCGTCAGACACTTTGCATTTGTCCGCCCTCATGTGTGGTGCGCATCGAAAAACGGTCATCGACCACATCAAGGCGCGTCTCAACGCCAAGCGTGACGGGCACGACCTGCAGCCGCTGCGTGTGGTCAGCACCCAGTTGGTTGAGGCCGGGGTAGACATTGATTTCCCCGTCGTCTATCGCGCCCTCGCGGGACTGGACTCCATTGCGCAGGCAGCAGGGCGCTGCAACCGCGAAGGTCGCCTGGATGGAAAAGGCCGCGTGGTGGTCTTTGTGCCCCCAGAGCCGCCGCCCATAGGGCACTTGCGCAAAGGCGCGCAGGCCTGCATCAGCACCTTGCACGGCCAACACGCGGACCCGCTGGCACGCACTTTGTTTGCCAGCTACTTTCGGCAGTTTTACAGCACCGTCGATCTGGACAGCAAGGGGATTGTTGCCAAGCTCAAGGTGGAGCCAAAAACGCTGGGCGTGCAGTTCCGTTCAGCGGCAGAGGCATTCCGCCTGATTGATGACCAGGACTCGGCCACGGTCGTGGTTCGTTATGCGGAGCATCGTGATGAGATTGAAAAACTGCTCGGAATGCTTGCGGCCCAAGGCCCGGCGCGTTGGCTCATGCGAAAGTTGCAACGCTACACCGTCAGCATCCACAAACGTGTGGCTGACAGGATGCTGGATCAGGGCAGTCTGACGCTGCCCATGCCGGGGCTTTATGTGCAACAGAATGTCGATGGTCTGTATCACCCCCTGTTGGGCCTGCAAGTAGAAGACATTCCCTTTAACCCCACTGGTTTGGTGATTTGAATGACCCCCTCAAAATCTTTCTGTCTTAAAGTCTCAGGCCCATTCGCCTGTTTCACCCGTCCTGAAATGAAAGTCGAGCGTGTTTCATATGACGTGATGACGCCGTCGGCTGCACGTTCCATTTTTGAGGCCATTCTTTGGAAGCCCGCTATTCGATGGCGGGTGCATCGCATTGAAGTGCTCAAGCCTATTCGCTGGATCAACTTGCGGCGAAATGAGGTGAGTGCCGTGGTGTCTACCCGCAATGTGCAGCAGGCGATGGCGGCGGGAAGCGGCACGCTGGGGCTCTACATCGAAGAAGAACGCCAGCAGCGTGCCGGTTATTTTTTGCGCGATGTGGCCTACCGTATTCACGCTGATTTGTCGCTGGCACCGGGGCGGCCGGGTGAGCCCTTGATGAAATACACCGAGATGTTTGCCCGCCGCGCCAATAAGGGGCAATGCGTGAATCAGCCGTATTTGGGGTGTCGGGAATTTGCTGCCGCTTTCAGCTTGGTCGCGTCAGATGCGCTCACCGTGACCCCCATCGGCGAGACCCGCGAACTGGGGTGGATGCTGCACGACCTTGACTTCACCCATCCTTCAGACCCGCAGCCACGCTTTTTCAACGCCAGGATGGTGGCGGGCGTGATTGATGTTCCCCCGTTTGAGGAGGCACGCGGATGATTCTCCAAGCACTCGACGACTATTACCGCCGCAAATGCGACGACGCCGACCCAGCGCAGCGCTTGCCTGTTTTTGGTCTGGAACAAAAAGAAATCCCCTTTTTACTGGAGATTACGACCGAGGGCGAACTGATCCAGTTGCTTGACACCCGTACCTTGAATGAGAAGAAGAAAAAAGTTGCGCAGATTTTTCGCATGCCTCAGGGAGTCAAAAAGACCTCTGGCGTAGCCGCCAATTTGTTGTGGGACACGCTCGAATATGTGCTGGGTGTGGACACCAAAGGCAAACCCGAGCGAGTGGCAGAACAGCACGCGCATTTTGTGGCCCGGGTTGACGCCCTGCCGCAAAGCGCCCACGACGATGCAGGTATTCAGGCTATTTTGAAATTCTTCGCGTGCTTCAATCTGCCGCAGCTCGAAGCACAACCGGCTTGGGCGCAAGCGCTGGAATCCAATGCGGTGATGAGCTTTCGACTGCATGGCGACGTTGATCTGGTGTGCCAACGGCCCGCCGTTGTCAAAGCCGTGCTGAACGTAGCGACTGACGACGATGCGCGGCTGGCCATGTGCTTGGTCACTGGTGACGATGCACCCATCCAACGGTTGCACACTTCAATCAAAGGTGTCTGGGGTGCACAATCATCGGGGGCCAATATCGTTTCCTTCAACGCCCGAGCCTTCGAGTCCTACGGCAAAACAGAGCGACAAGGTGAAAACGCGCCGGTGAGTCAAGCGGCGGCTTTTGCCTACACCACGGCCCTGAACCACTTGCTGCGCAAAGACTCGGGTCAGCGTATCCAGGTGGGTGACGCATCCACCGTGTTCTGGGCAGAAAAAGAGTCAGAGTTTGAAACCACCATTCCTGACATTTTTGGTGAGCCGCCTAAAGATGATCCAGATCAGGGTGCCCGTGCCGTTCAGGCTTTGCTCTTTGCCGTACAGACCGGCAAGCTCGGCGGGCCGGATGGTGTCAACCGCTTTCATGTGTTGGGCCTGGCTCCGAACGCCGCCCGCATCAGCATTCGCTTTTATCACTGTCTGCCGCTGCATGAACTGGGCGAGCGCATCCTCCAGCATTTCAAAGACCTCGAAATAGTGCGTGGCCCGCATGACCCTCAGTACCCCTCGCTCTTCAGGCTTCTAGCTGCCGTGGCTGTGCAAAACAAGGCAGACAACATACCTCCCAATCTTGGCGGTGCCATCGTCGATGCTGTCTTTGCCGGGCCAGACGTGCCTTATCCCAGTTTGTGGCTCAACGCCGCCGTGGGCCGTTGCCGGGCTGAGCAAAACGTTAACTATTTGCGGGCAGCTGCCATCAAGGCTTGTCTCAATCGCCAGATTCGTCGTTCATCTGTCACACCAACCAACCAGCCCCCCGAGAAGGAGTTTTTATCTATGCTTGATCTCACTAATCCCAGTCCGGCCTACCGGATGGGTCGATTGTTCGCCGCACTGGAAAAAATCCAGGAAGAAGCCAGTCCCGGCCTCAACGCTACGATTCGTGATCGCTACTACGGTGCAGCATCAAGCACGCCAGTC
The DNA here is from genome assembly GCA_002381615.1 of Polaromonas sp. UBA4122. GTDB lineage: Bacteria > Pseudomonadota > Gammaproteobacteria > Burkholderiales > Burkholderiaceae_C > Polaromonas. Next base: position 28,986 of record DFWY01000003.1, read on the forward strand.
GCTGTATTCACCACCTTGTTACGGCTCAAAAACTCCCACCTCAAAAAGCTGCCAGTTGGGCGTGGCATGTGGTTTGAAAAGCTGCTGGGCGAGATTTTGGGAACAGTCTCTGACTTTCCCAGACATTTACCTCTGCCCGACCAAGGTCGTTTTGCGCTGGGCTATTACCACCAACGTCAAGACTTTTTCACCAAAAAACCTGACGACTCCACCATCATTACCGAAGGAACCCCATCATGAATCTCGCCAACCGCTACGATTTCGTTCTCATTTTTGACGTGAAAGACGGCAACCCCAACGGCGACCCAGACGCGGGCAACATGCCGCGCATGGATGCTGAATCGGGCCATGGCTTGGTGACGGACGTGTCGCTTAAAAGGAAGATTCGAAATTTCGTCGGATTGGTCAAGGCACCAGACAACACTGACCCCGCAGCTGGAGAACAGCGCTTCGCAGATAAGTTTGCGCCGGGGGAGAAACGTTTTGAAATCTATGTGCGCGAAAAAGCCATTTTGAACTTGGAACATCAACGAGCCTATTCGGCGCTCAAATTGGACGTGCCTGCAGAGGAACAAGCGGATGACGCGGTTGAAGTTGCGGAGGTGGATGCGAAGAAGAAAAAGCCCGCCAAGGAAAAGCGCAAAGGTAGTGCCGACGAGGTCAGCCAAGCCCGCAAATGGATGTGCCAAAATTTCTTTGACGTGCGGACCTTTGGCGCGGTTATGTCCCTTGGCATCAACTGCGGCCAAGTGCGTGGCCCGGTGCAACTGACTTTTGCCCGCTCCGTCGAGCCCATCGTGGCGCTGGAACATTCCATCACCCGCATGGCCGTTGCTACAGAAGCTGAAGCTGAAAAGCAGCAGGGCGACAACCGCACTATGGGCCGCAAACACACTGTGCCTTATGGCGTCTATATCGCCCACGGCTTTGTTTCCTCCTTCCTCGCGAAGCAAACCGGATTTGGCGACGACGACCTTGAACTGGTATTTCAGGCCTTGGCGCAAATGTTCGAGCACGACCGCTCTGCCGCCCGTGGCGAAATGTCCACGCGCGGGTTATACGTGTTCAAGCACGACAGCGAGTTGGGCAACGCCCCGGCGCACGCCTTGTTCGACCGCTTGCAAGTCAAGCCTAAAGAAGAGGGTGCAGTCGCACGCAGTTTCGATGCATATTCTGTTTTGTTTGACGATCAAAGCTTGTCTGTTGGGCAATCAGTCCAGCCAGAAACAGGCGTAACACTGACAAGAAGATGCTGAAATGGAGCGTCTTGAAAGCCACCAAAAATGAAAATCTTGCCTGCTGAATTCGATGGTCAGTCCATCCGCCGCGTGTACGACGAAGACACTGAAACCTGGTGGTTCTCAGTGGTGGACGTGGTGCAGGTGCTGACGCAGCAGGCCGACTACCAGACGGCGCGCAAATACTGGAACAAGCTCAAAGAACGCCTGCGCAAGGAAGGCAGCGAGTCGGTGACAAACTGTCACCGACTGAAATTACCTGCAGCCGACGGCAAAAACTACCTGGCGGACGTAGCCACCGCCGAGACACTGCTGCGCCTGGTGCAGTCCGTCCCCAGCCCCAAGGCCGAGCCCATCAAACTCTGGCTCGCCAAGGTGGGTTATGAGCGCATGCAAGAGATGGCCGACCCGGCCCTGTCGCTGGACCGGGCACGCCAGACCTGGCAGCAACATGGGCGAAGCGACAAGTGGATTCAGCAACGCATGACCGGGCAGGAAACGCGCAACAAGCTCACCGACTACTGGCGCGGCCACGACATCAAGGAAGGTAGTGAGTTTGCCATCCTGACCAACATCATTCATCAGGAATGGTCTGGGGTAAGCGTCAATGAGCACAAGGGGATGAAGGGCCTGAAAAGTCAGAATCTGCGCGACCACATGAGCGAGGCGGAACTGATTTTTACGGCGCTGGCCGAGCTGTCCACCCGGCAGATATCTGAAAACGTGAACGCCACCGGCATGCAGCAAAACCAAACTGCGGCCAAGGCCGGTGGCCGCATCGCCCGCCAGGCCCGCAATCAGCTCGAAAGCCAGACCGGGAAGTCGGTGGTGTCCGGTGACAATTACCTGCCGCCGGCTGCGAAGAAGGCCTTGAAGTCTCCGCGCAAAGCGTAAGGCGCGGCAAAAGTCAAAGAATCCACGTGGCAGCCGAGCTTGAACAGATCCCTTTGTCTGCCTTGCAGCACTGGTGTTACTGCCCGCGCCAGTGCGGCTTGATTCACCTGGAGCAGGTGTTTGACGAAAACGTTTACACCCTGCGCGGCCAGGCGGTTCATGCCAAAGTGGACAAGCCGGGCGTGGAAACCGCCAAGGGCGTGCGTGTGGAGCGAGCCATGCCGCTTTGGCATGACGAGTTGGGCTTGGTGGGAAAGGCGGACGTGGTCGAGTTTTTGCCGGGTGGCGTTCCGTACCCGGTGGAATACAAACATGGCAGCCGCAACAAGGCTGCTGACATTGCGGCGTGTGACGACATTCAACTGGCTGCCCAGGCGATGTGCCTGGAAGCCATGTTGGGCAAAGCGGTGGATGAAGGTGCCATCTATTACGCGACCTCCAAGCGTCGTCGGGTGGTGCCCATCACCGCGCAGCTTCGTGTCGACGTGGTGCAAACCGTGCAAGCCGTTCGGCAGATGTTGGCATCGGGCAAGCTGCCGCCGCCGCTGGTGGCAGAGCAGGCAGCAAAGCGCTGCAAGGCGTGTTCACTGCTTGAGCGCTGCCAGCCCCAAGCCACGCACACAAGTTTGATGGTTGCCCGCGCGGCGCTGTTTGATCCCTGCGCATAGGACTGGATACGCATGCAACTTCTCAACACCCTCTACGTCACCACGCCAGAAACGTATCTGCGCCTGGACAACGACACCCTGCGTGTGGAGGTGGAGCGCGAAACCCGGCTGCGTGTGCCCCTGCACCATTTAACGGCGGTGGTGTGCTTCGGACATATCAACCTGTCTGCCCCTTTAATGCACCGGCTGGCAGACGCGGGCATTGCCCTGGTATTGCTGGACGACAACGGGCGTTTCAAGGCGCGGCTGGAGGGGGCCGTTTCAGGCAATGTGCTGTTGCGTCAGGCGCAGTTTCAGTGTGTCGCAAATCCGGCGTTTGCGCTCGACATGGCGCGCGCCTGCGTGGCGGGCAAGATCAAGAACACGCGCCAGGTGTTGCAGCGAGGCGCCCGCGAAGCCAAGGTGGAAGATGAGGCCAGACTGCTCGCCCGGCGCGCGGACGATCTGGCTGCAAGTTTGCGGGCTTTGCCTGCGGTGGCAGACCTGGATACCTTGCGCGGCATAGAGGGCGAGGCGGCCCGACAATATTTCAGCGGTCTTAATCTCCTGGTT
>DFWY01000018.1 GCA_002381615.1 Polaromonas sp. UBA4122
CTGGCAAGCCATGTCTGCACCTCGGTGTCCGTCGCGTGCAAGCCCGTCTCCTGATATTCCTGCCACGCCTTGAGGGTGTCCTGGCGGAAGGCGTCGCGCTTTTCTTCCGTGTCAACGTATTGGCTGATGGCTTCGCGCATCACCCAATGCGCACTGCGCTGGCGTGCTTGCGCGAGGTGTTCAACACGGGCCCGGATGCCAGGGTCGAGCTTGACGGATACGGCTTTAGCAGTGGCAGTGGTTGGCATGCGCTGTCTCCATTAGTATCGAAAGGTGTTACCTTAGCACAAGCAATGTAATTGCACCAGGCATGAAATCCGATTGGCCTCATGCCAAGACCTCCAAAGTCTTGCGGGCAACGACCTTTTGACCCCCAGCATCAGCGCCCATCCGGCGCCGGCGTTTTGCCTAGTGCATTCGAGCAAAGGCTTGTGCGAGCAATCGCCCTGGCCTGGCCAAACGAGTCGCTCGCAGGGGCTCCATGCAGGAGCACTTATATGAAAGACCTGGGAACGTTTTTATGCAAATGAACGGCCACGATTCAAAACAAGTGTTTTAGAACATTTTATATTCTGTCATGATTATAAGGATAATCATGACGCACCGTAGAACGGTTTAATTGGGATTTACCAGAATTCAATGGGATTTACAGCCGTTTGGCAGGGCTTGACGGACGCGCCTAGGGCTGCAACGGCGCTGACGCTTGTCAGACATTGACGCCAGGGGTCCTTGCTTGCCGCCCGGCACCAGGTTCAGAGCCCCCCGCTTTACTGAGCGTGCGCCCTTGCGCGCGCTGGTCGCTCAAAGACTCTATGGCGCAGCGCGACCTTGAGGGCAGAGCTGACAGGGGAAGCGCCTGGACAATGGCATCGTCCAGCCCTACCCCAATGACCGCCAGACCGATCGGAGTCATAAGCCTTGTTATCACAGGTGCGTTTTGACAAAATTCAAGTTACTCAATTAAGCGGCCTGCAAAGTGCAGTTTGATCTGGTGCTGGCCGCTTTGGTGGAACCAGAGTAAAAAGTCGGGGGCGCAGAGCAACGCGCCGATGGCGCGGAAGACTGTCAGGCTGGAGAAACAAAACCCTTACCCGAAAAAACTTCAGTCTCGCCGCGGCCGCGGAATCCTCGGTCACCCATGGGTATCAGACGATCTATGAACACGTGCGAAACTGGATATCAAGGTCAGTCTCCGGGTCCTCCCTGCCCTCCTTATTTCGATGGCACATTCGCACCCGGGAGAAAAAGTGTTCAAGTTGAACACTTTGATGTTGCTGCTCAGCGCCCTGCCCTCCTGGCGACCGTGTTCAATTTGAACACGGTGACGTTTTCGGTGCTCGCCCGGCCTTCCAATGAGCACCCGAAACTGGCTGGAGCTTCCACGCACTGGCTGCGCCACACCTTCGGAACCCGGGCAAGGTAGCTGATGGTCAAATTCAGACATTGGAGATTACGAAATGAGCAAACGCAAAGACGGTCAGAGCCGGGGCAAATACACGCTGGAATTCAAGCTGGAAGCGGTGCGCCTAGTCAAGGGTGGGTAGGCGGTGCCTATGACAGCCAAGATATTGGGTGTGCCAGTGCAGACACTGGGCAACTGGGTTCGACTCAGTGGTAAAGGCCAACTCAAGGGAGCCGGCGACAAGCCGGTGAGTCCTGAACAAATGGAGTTGGCCCGTCTGCGTGCCGAATTATCCAGAGTAAAGATGGAGCGCGACATCTTAAAAAAAGCCACGGCGTACTTCGCGCGGGAATCGCTGTGAAATACGCCTGGATTGCCAAGCACAAGACCCAATGGCCGGTCACACTGACCTGCGAGGTACTGGAGGTCAGCGCCAGTGGCTACTTTGAACACTGGCGCCGTAAAGATACCTCCAAGCCCAGCAAGCCAGGGGTGCACAAACGCATCAGCGACGAAGCGCTGTTGGTACACATCAAGGCGATACACGCCGAAGTCAAGCAAGAATACGGCTGGCCAAAAATGTGGAAAGAGCTGGTGGCCCGAGGCATTCGTGTGGGCAAAGAGCGTGTCAGAAAACTGATGCAACGCCACGGCATCAAGGCCAGAGGCAAGAGGAAATTTGTTGTCACCACCGACAGCAAACATAACCTGCCCATTGCGCCGAACCTGCTGGAGCGCAACTTCACGCCCGAGGCGCCCAACCAGGTGTGGACCAGTGACATCACCTACATCGCCACTGATGAAGGCTGGCTGTATCTGACAGGCGTGATTGACCTATTCAGCCGCCAAGTGGTGGGCTGGAGCATGAGGGATCACATGCAGGCCAACGCCGTGACTGATGCGCTGCGAATGCGTGGTTCAGGCGCCGTCCGCCACCTGGGTTGATCTTTCACTCAGACCGTGGCAGCCAGTATTGCAGCCATGAGTTTCAAAGCGAGCTCAAAGGCTTTGAGATGAAATCATCCATGAGCCGCAAGGGCAATTGCTGGGACAACGCACCCACTGAAAGCCTGTGGGGTCGATTGAAGGTCGGAAGGCTGTACGGCAGAAGATTTGCTACCCGGCGCCAGGCCATGGACGAAGTGATTGACTGGTTAACTTTCTACAACCACAAGAGATTGCACTCGACGTTGGGCTATGTCAGCCCGATGACGTTTGAGCAACGCTGGACAGCGGCCCAGCAGCAAGACAGGAAGTCCGCATAATGGTGGCTTAAGGAGTACGGAAAACAGGGGCAAGATCATGAGCACGTGTGCGGCTGGATCTCAACAGTAATTCTTATCCATGGTGGCCGCGCCGGTTAGGTTGCCACCACAACAATGTCGCTAGCCTCCTGGACTGATCGAAGTTCACTTCCGTCCCATCCTCGCCCCCTGCCCTTCAACGAACACACCCTTTCAATAGACATAAAAGTAGGGGGGTGGAACCGTTCCACCCCCCTACTTTTATGAGACGTTATCTGATTAGGAAAGCAGCGCCTTGATGGCTTTTTCTACTTCGCTGAATCGTCTTGGATCGATGTTGGCCAAGCTGACGACGGCTGAACGCTTTGCAGCATCGAGCTTTATCTCACCGGTTTGACCGTCTTTCCCCTTAACCAAAACCTTCTTCGCGGCAGGGGGTGGAACGGTTCCACCCCCTGCTAAAAGTTGAGTCAGAACTTGCGATGAGCTGAGCTTGTTCTGATCTGAGCGCAGTTCCTTGGCTCGCGAAATAATTAAGTCCGGATCCTTTTGAATGGCCTGGGTCAACAAGGTTGCCCACCTGTACTGGAGATCCAAAGGGTTTGGGAAAGCTGCAATTACATCCGCTGGCAACCTGGCCAGAGCCAATGCTTTACCCAACTGGCTAAGGTCAATGGATGCCGTCTCAGCCAGTCTTCGGGCCGACGGAAAGAGCCCTTCATCCAGAGCCTTCGCGTAAGTCATGCCGGCCTCCCATGGGCTCAGTGCCGCGCGCGCCCTGTTCTCTCTGTCCATCTGGCAGAAGAGTTCGGTATCGCCCAGGTCCTCAATCATCGCAAGTACACCGAGTCCAAGTTCCAAGCAGGCTCTGTGGCGCCGATGACCGAACACCAACTCATATTCGCCAGGAACAGATTTAGATGGGCGTACCTTGATTGGCTGAACGTTTCCGCCGGCCATCTCGATTTCCTCCTTGAGACTATCGAACACCTCACCAGAATAAGATAGTTCGTTTCTATTTGCCCACCTGCTGGGTTTGATCTTTACGGGATCAATCTTGCGAGTTGCGCTGGCTCCGTCAAACTCGGACAACTTTTGCTTGAGCTCGACGTTTTCGGCTGTTACCTTTTCATCACGGAACAGTGCATCGGCATGCATCCCGATAGCGGTCTTGGAACCCTGTCCCCGGCTTCCTGACGACAACCCAATTTGGCTGAGATCAATCTTTGCTGCCTTGTCTTTAAGCGCCATGTTGCTCTCCAATTTGACGGTTCCATGCGGTCAGGATTTGCTCTTCAACCAACTCGACTACGCGTTCGTAAGCATCGAACGCGCGCCGGTAGGTTCTGGCATTGATGGTTGCCGGATCCGTGTCATAGACGGTTCCGAACTCAGCGCTCGCGCTGGCAGTCAGGGATGTTTTTGGAATCTCCACCGGTAGGACCATATTCCCGTAGCCGGCGGTAATCCACTCACGCACAACACTGGAGGACGCGTCGTTTGCGTCCACCCTGGCCAGTAGAACGTCCACGAAGTCGAAGCTCTTTGTCTTGCCTCGGTTAGTAACCAGGTTGGCTGTGAGATCGTTGAACAGGTTCCAGAACTGCCCACTAGACGTGAAATCCAACGTACTCGGCGGCAGGGGCATGATGAGGCCGTCAGCAGCGAGGAGGGCATTGACGGTCAGGTAAGAGAGGGAAGGGGAGGTATCTAGGATGATCACGTCATATTTAGTCCGTGCAGTGTCAATACCGTTGTTCAGCACGTTCCAGAATTCAAATGACCCTTCAGATTTTTGCCGAGATGGCAAGGCGAATTCAGCCGAGTAGAGAGCAAGGTTGGCAGGTACGATATCGATGCCAGACCAGTAGGTAGGCGTGATGGCGTAGTCAATTGAAACCTCCGTGCCGTAGCAAAGACTCAGAATCGTTTGCTCATCGGCAACATCAACGTCAGGCAACAATCCAAACAGGGTTGTCATCGAGCCTTGAGGGTCCGTGTCGATCACAAGTACCTTGTGACCACGAAGGCTCAAGCCCTGTGCAAGTGTCACTGCAGTAGTCGTTTTGGTTACTCCACCTTTGAAATTCGCCACAGCAATTGTGATTGCTTCAGCATTCTCAGGGCGCATGAATCTGCTTCGCGTAGATTGGGCCCAGGCGCGAGTGTCTTCAAGAGTGAACTTACGGCGATGTCCTGTTTCCATTTGCCCCAATGGCAAATCCCCCTTCTTGACCCGATAATCCATCTGAGCTTTTTCCAGACCACAGATAGTTGCCACCTGATTGGTACTGAAAGTTGGGGGCCTCTTTCTGGCGTCTGGAGCGAGCATAGTGCCACGCACACTCTCTATGACGGCTCCAACTCTGTTGGAAGCGGCAATCAGATCCTCTAGTGTTACGCGTGTAACCGGCTTTTTTTTGATTGACATGTACGTTTTCCTGCTAGACGCAATAAATAGCGTGTTACGCCAATTGTGCGTCCTTTGAGCAATTTTTGGAAGCCTGGGCAAACGGTTTTTACTAGTTATCCACAATCTCGCGCTTTCTCTATTTAAAGGCCTTTAGAAGGTTTAATACTTTTAACCTGAATTTCTTCAATGAATTCAACTAGTTAAGTCATTTTGCGTGAGTTAAACCACGGGATGTGTGAGAAAGACGATGGGAACTGTGAGAGCAAATAAGGGAAGTGTGAGTAAAGTCACCACGAATCTTGAATCATGCATTCAAATGCGATTCGCGAGGTTATGTTGTCGAAAATTGCAGTAAGAACGAAGAAAACTTCGTGACTCAGAGTCTTCAATGGCATTGCGAAGCTCAAACTGTGAGAGAAACCATGGGCTTAGTTGGCTGGATCTAGCCCAACTGTGAGAGAAACCAAGGATCTATGTATGACGAAGGTGGACAGGCGACTGGATGGTTGCTAGTTCGTTTGCGTGAAATTGTTGTTCTCACACATAATGTGGTCATGAGCAGCACCGAAATCCTCGGCCCAGACAGAATCGACAAGCCAGTGTCGGCCTTGGCCATGGTTCCCAAGACCGGTACGATTACCCGAGTTGGGCGGCAGGCCTATACGCTTATGATGTTCGTGGCCAGGGAGCAGGGCACTGAGGACGGTGAGACCGGGATGTTTGGCGCTCCCTTGAATTCAGTGATCCGCGGCTATGACGGCTCAACCGGCTCAGTCAAAGAACTGAAGAAGCACCTTCTGTCCATGGTGAGTCATGTTGTTGAGTGGCAGTCACCGTCGCCGGCCGAAACGGAAGAGTGGGGCGCTTGTGGCCTTCTGTCACAGGTCAATCTCAAAAAGAAAAATGGTCAGAACTGGCTCTACTGGGCATATCCACCAGCCCTTCGACAGGAAATGCTTTATCCGCTGCGATACGCACAGATCAAAAGGTCTACGATTGCACAGTTTCGGTCGCATGCGGGATTGGCGCTCTATGAGATTTGCGCGCGCTACAAGGACAACCCATCACACCGAACCAGCAAACAGCACTGGCACTGGTGGTTGCCTGTTCTCACCGGAAAACCAATTCCAAAAGAGATCAAGACCGAGTTCCGCTTCTTCAATAGAGACACCATCAAACCGGCAATAGAAGAGGTCAACGAAGTGAGTGAGCTCACCGTGACCGTTCACGAGTTCAGAGTTGGGCGCTCCATTGAGTTCGTTCAGTTTGAAGTGCACCTCAAGCAAGAAGCTTCTGTCAAGGACGCTAGAGCGATTGACCTCAGTAAAGTTGCACGCGCAATCCAACTTGGAATCGATGCCGAGATTGCAGAAGACCATTTCATCCGCCATGGGGAGCTGGCCTTCGCCAAAGCAATTGAGCGCTTGGAGGCCCGCCTGGCCATGCAAGGTACACCTATTCTTTCAAGACATGCATACCTGAAGGCACTACTGACAGGGAGAGTCATCGACAAGCCGGCACCAGAAGAGTATCAACCAGAGGTGATCGAAAAGGTTGTGACGAAGAAGGAAAATCCTGCCGTGCAGGCTCAAGCTAACCTGCGCGAGCGCGAGGTGGAAAAGCTCACCACCGTTCGAATGGAACTGGAGAAGCTTGATGCGCGTGCAATGGAACAGTTGATGATTGAACTCAAAGAGAACTTCGTCGAGCGCCAGATGTCACCAGCAGTGATGAAACGCCTGGACGAAGGCAAATGGGAGTCAGCCCTAATCATGGGAGAGTTGGCACGCTTCTATTGGAAACGTACACGCGGAACGGAGTGGAGTAGTGCAGATGCGCTACCAAAGGTAGAGCGTGTTGAGCAGGCCGGTTTGTTTTGATGAACGAGATACTCAAAACGGACGCGATCCGGTTTTGTCGTAGCAAGCAATCATCGACAGGGTAGGGCGGTGACGAATTGAGACTCGGAGAATGGTGCGTATGTGCCTCGTGTCTCAATGATTCCGTCGCCCAACTTTCAGACTCGTCTTGCCAATGGGTGAAAAAAATGCAGAAGGCTGGCAAGGTCCATTCGCTTTATTGAAGTTTCACGGTCGCCCGGATCATCAAAAACGGCAGCGGCCTTTAGCCGCACCCCAAAGTCGCCGCAGACCCGAGAGAGCCAAGCTGGAAGAAGTGCCTTTGGATTACCTTTATCTCTCGGAGACACGCTCGACCTACAACATCGAGGACGAGATTCCGGACAATAACCGGGCCGCGAAATTCCGACGCCTGCTGGAGCAAGCCGGTGAGCCTGGCTCGCTCACGGAAGAACAACTGTGCCAATGGCAGTCCCAGATTGTCAGCCCACTGTCGGCCGAGTATGAGTTTCGCTCCAGTCAGAACTGGCTCTCCCGCTCAGGCCGGCTGCGCAACATCGCTGACTTTATCCCCCCGCCGGCCGAGCAAGTGCGGCCCATGATGACCGCAGTCTCGACTCTGGCCTCGGGGGCATCAAACGGTCAGCTCGACCCCGTGCTCGCAGCGGCCTGCGCCTCGTTCGGCATTGTCTACGTCCACCCTTTCCTAGACGGAAAGGGCCGGCTGCACCGCTTCTTGCTGCACCATATCCTGCGACAGGCAGGATTCACGCCGGCCGGCGTGGTGCTGCCCCTGTCGGCCCGCATGCTCAAGCAGCTGGACCGCTACTCAAAGCTGCTCAAGAGCTATTCGCGCCCTCGTACCGATCTGCTGGAGTACATGCTCGACAGCGACAATGCAACTATCCTGGTGAAGTCGGCTCAGCCCTTGTGGTTGTATGCGTACTTCGACGCCACCGACGCCTGCGAATTCATCTTGGAGTGTTGCAAGTCTTGCATCGAGGAAGACCTGCTGACGGAAGTGGCGTACCTGCGTGCGCACGACGCGACAGTCAAGGATCTTGAGACGTGGCTGGACATGCGCCAGTCGGCACTGAACACCCTCATCGACGTCATCGTTCAGGGCAACGGAACCTTGTCCAAGTCCAAGCGCAAGTTGGTGGAGGGCTTCACGGATGTCGAGATTGAACGCATCGGAGCAACCGTGAGTGAGCACTTTGCTGCCTACATCGACAGCCGCGCTTGAAGGCTACCCAGAAGTAGACGTTTCGAGAGACATCTTGTGAAAAGTAGACTAATACCAGTCCAGATAGACGTCGCTGAGTGAAGCCTGGCCCAGGGTAGACATTTGTACACGCCCAGCCAAAGGGACTGAAAAGCCTTCCTCGTCGAGAGAAGCTACACTTCGAGTGCGCTGGAGGTGCTGTGGGTCTCGTTCTCGGGGTTGCGAGACAGCCGGTTCCGGCCAGGTGCAACCTCGAGCTAGTTTTCGGGTTTTGTCGCGTTAGCCGCAGATGGACGTGATTCTGACGGTGACGAATGCCAGTCCTGGATGAAGTGGACGCGCAGCATGCGTTCCAGACCAATGGGTGGACGTCCGTTGCCCGCTTTTGGGTAGTGGGGCTCGACGAGTTCACACAGCTCAGCCCATGGCACGATGGCTTGCCTGGTCTTGAGAAACTCGTCGCGCCGCGTAGGCTTGCGGTAATGCTCGTGTCCTGAGCCTTGACCGGCGGCCATTGCCAAGGTTTGTTGTTTCATCGTCATGTAATGTCTCACCCTCGGGTGGCGTGGACCTTAATCAGCATTGCCTTAACTGCCTTAACTGGTTAGATATTTCACCAGCACCGTATTGTCTCCAGTATTTTTGTTCGGCACCCATATCGGTATTCAGATGTGAGGAATCACTGCTTTCAAGGCACACACCCAAGCATTCCCGAATGTTTGATGTGGCCGAGGATTGATGGCAGCTGCTAAAGTGTCTGGGTGACTCGTCAACACTCTGCGCACCACAGCAACCTGAGAAGCATTAGCCTCATGTTGGTGGCCGTGAGCTTCTTTGCGTTCATGGACACGGTCTTGAAAGTACTATCCACCCGCTACCCTGCGTTGCAGGTCGCAGCGCTGCGTGGTTGGGTTGCTCTTCCGCTGGTCCTGCTGTGGATACAGTGGCGGCATGCTTGGCATACTCTTTTGCACATTCGCTGGCCGCTGCACTTGCTGCGCGGCGTTTTGGCCATCGCAATGTTGTCATTGTTCACGCGCGGGCTGCAAGGACTGCCGCTGGCCAATGCTTACACACTATTCTTTATCGCACCACTGCTGATTACGCTGCTGTCGTCACGCGTTTTGGGGGAGCGGGTGCCACGCGCGCACTGGTGGGCTGTGGCTGGCGGCATGCTTGGTGTTCTGGTGGCGCTACGTCCCGGGATGGACGGGTTTGTGAGTTGGGCTGGACTGGCGGTGTTGAGTTCTGCGGCTTGCTATGCCATCTCTGCTGTGGTGGGACGCGTCAGCATTCGTACCGACTCCAGCGAAAGCCTGATGCTCTGGATCATGGTCATGGTAGCCGTTGGTGGCAGTATGCTGGCCGCGCCCCAGTGGGTCGCTGTCCGCTCGCAGGATGCCTGGCTGCTTGCTGTACTTGCCGTGGCCGGGTTTGGAGGGCAACTGGCCATCACTGAAGCCTTTCGTCATGGCCAGGCATCTGCCGTCGCCCCCTTTGAATACACTGCTTTGGCCTGGGGTCTAGGCTTGGACTGGTTGATATGGAAAACCACGCCAGACCAACTTACATTGCTGGGCGGCGCCATCATCATGACCAGTGGGCTGTACGTGGTCCGACATGAAAAGGCGCAAGTCGTTCCAAATCCCCTTCGCAGTGAAATTAGTGAATAGGTGTTGCGCCCAGCCGCCTTGTCGCGCTCGGCTTCGCGCGCCTGCAGGATCGCCGCCATCCGGTTGAAGGCACTGGTAAGTCCGGCGAGCTCATTTTGCGCACGGGCGGGGCCATCCGACTGGACGGCGCCACCGCCGCCTGCCAGTGCGTTAACCTGCTTCAGGAGCCGGCGGGTGGGCTCAACAATGGTGCGGTTAGCGACCCATAGGGCCCCCGCGACGCCAATGGCCACAAACACGGCGAGCAATGCAAGCGAGATCGCCATGTACGAGAACTTGCTGGGCAATGCCTGGAAAGCTCCAAAAAATTTGCACGACATCAGACAGCCACGCGCCGCAATTCGATTCTCTTTCATCATTCGGGGTCAGGCAATACTCCGGCGTGATACTTTGCGTGATGTGAATGAACTGCCCTGCGGCAGGCCGCAGAGTATCCGGGAGCCGGACCTCCAGGACGCACCGCCCCAAGGGGCGGGGAATCTACCCGGCCGGATTGAATTTCCTATCCATCCTATCCCTATAATTCAACACCTTTTCACCCATCCGAAAGTCAAGCATGATCTGTCAAACTCCTGGATCAGCGCATCCGTCATTGCGGCCCGTTACACAACGGGTTTTGGCCGGGCTGGTCATCGGCGCGGCGACGCTGCTCGGCAGCGTTGCCCATGCGGCCTACCCCGACCGTCCGATTCAGCTTGTCCTGTCATTTCCGCCCGCTGGTGCGACGGACATTCTGGCCCGTGCCGTCGGGCAAAAAATGTCCGAATCCCTGGGGCAAACCATCGTGGTTGAAAACCGTCCCGGCGCGGGTGGCAACATCGGCCTGGCTTATGCCGCCAAGGCGGCCCCGGATGGCTACACGATTTACATGGCAGCCGTGACCAACGCAGCCATCGCGGCCGCAGCCTACTCGGCTCAGTCCGCGCACTTGATCAAGGACTTTGTGCCCGTTGCCGGCGTGGCCACCGTCCCGCACATGCTGGTCATACCCTCCTCGCTGCCGGTGCAGAACGTACGCCAATTGATCAGCTACTTCAAGGCCGCTCCGGGCAAGTACAACTTCGCGTCGCAAGGAGCGGGCACGCTGTCGCATCTCGAGTCTGAGGTGTTCAAGGCCGCCACGGGTGTGGACCTCGTGCATGTCCCGTACAAAGGCAGCTCGCAGGCCCTGCCCGATTTGTTGGCCGGCAGGTCCAGCATGATGTTTGACAGCATTCCAGCCTCCATGCCGCACGTCAAATCCGGCAAGCTGCGGGTGCTGGCCGTGGCCTCGGGCAAGCGCGTGGGCATGCTGCCCAATGTGCCAACCGTGGACGAGAGCGGCGTCAAGGGCTTTGAGGCCAACAACCTGTTCGGAATCGAAGCTCCCAAGGGCACACCGGCAGCCGTCATTGCCACACTGTCCAAAGCCATTCAGACCGCCTTGAACTCGCCTGAGCTGAAACAGCGCATGGAAGCACAGGGCGTAGAGCTGAAATTCACACCGGCTGACGAATTCGGCCGCATGGTCGACAAGGAGTTCCGTACCTGGGGCAAAGCCGTCGAGATGGCCAAGGTCAAGCTCGACTGATTTTTTCCTTTCACCACGCCCTCTATTCTTTTAAAGAAACCTGCGTTCATGTCATCTGATTCATCTGCCTTCTGGAATTTCCCCTACACCTCCCAACGCATGCCCCTGCTGGCGCGCAACGTGGTCAGCACCTCCCAGCCCCTGGCCTCCGCTGCGGGTCTGTTGATGTTTGCGCGTGGCGGCAACGCAGTCGATGCCGCGCTGGCCACCGCCATCACACTCACGGTGGTGGAGCCTTGTATGAACGGCATTGGTGGCGACGCCTTCGCGATCATCTGGGACGGCAAGCGCATGCATGGCCTCAATGCCTCCGGACGGGCGCCCCGCAAATGGACGCCAGAGTATTTTTCGAAGTACGAATCCATGCCACTGCGCGGCTGGGACTCGGTCACGGTGCCCGGCACGGTCTCCGCATGGCGTGCGCTGTCGGATCGCTTTGGCACCGTGCCCTTTGCCGAGCTGTTTGAACCGGCGCTGCGTTATGCCCGTGCCGGTTACCTGGTGTCCCCCACGGTGCACCGGCAGTGGCAGGCCCAAGTGGCAGAACTGTTGCCCCAGCCGGGCTACCGCGAAGCCTTCGCACCCAGAGGCCGTGCGCCCTTGCCAGGCGAGCATTTCATCTGCCCCGGTCAGGCCCATACCCTGGAACGCATTGCCGCCACCAAGGGCGATGACTTCTACCACGGCGATCTGGCCAAGGCCATCGCTGACCATGCGCGCAACACCGGTGGGCTGATTGATGAAGCTGATCTGGCGGCCCACCAGGCCGATTGGGTCGAGCCGATCTCGATGCGCTACCGCGATGTCACGCTGCATGAAATCGGCCCCAGCGGCCAGGGCATTGGGGCACTCATGGCGCTGGGCATGTTGGCGCATTTCGACCTGAAGTCGGCCGGTCTGGACTCGGCACTGTCGCAGCACTTGCAAATCGAAGCCATGAAACTGGCGTTTGCCGACATGCAGGAATTCGTAGCCGACCCCGATGCGATGCGCACGGTCACCGCCTCCGATCTGCTGAACAGCAGCTATCTGGCCTCACGCGCCAAACTGATCGATCCGAACCGTGCCGCACCGGCGCGCGCCGGCTCGCCGCACAACGGCGGCACGGTCTATCTGACGGCCGCCGACCAGAACGGCATGATGATCTCGTTCATCCAGTCCAACTTCAAGGGCTTTGGCTCCGGCGTGGTCGTGCCCGATACCGGCATTGCCCTGCAAAACCGCGGCTGGGGCTTCAGCCTCAAGCCCGGGCACCCCAATCAGGTGGCGCCGGGCAAGCGGCCGTTCCACACCATCATCCCGGGCTTTCTCACACAAGGCGGCGCACCGCTGATGAGCTTCGGCGTCATGGGCGGATCGATGCAGGCGCAGGGCCATCTGCAGGTCACCGCCCGCATCGCCGATCACGGGCAAAACCCGCAGGCCGCCAGCGACGCCCCACGCTGGCGCGTGATGGACGACAACAGCACGGTGGCGGTGGAATGGAACTTCCCGAAAGAGGCGGTTGACGGCCTGATTGCACGTGGCCATCGGGTCCGGGTGGCACAGCGTTTCGACACCGAGTTCGGCTGCGCCCAGATGGCCATGAAAACCGAGCACGGCTACATCGCCGCATCGGATCACCGCAAAGACGGCTACCCCGTCGGCCTATGATGCGATAAATTTTCAATCCGGCCGGGTCGATTCCCAGCCCCTTGGGGCGGTGCGTCCTGGAGGTCCGGCTCCCGGATACTCTGCGGCTTGCCGCGGGGCAGTTCATTGTCCTTTCGACCTGCCAGATGGCGCAGTTTTTTAAAAGGCTGCAACCAGCGCCGGGGCAGACTGAGTCACCTGTGGTCCGCAAGGTTCTGTCGCGATAAGAATATCCGACCATCTGCGCCGTGCATGATTTCCGAAAAGGTTTG
>DFWY01000170.1 GCA_002381615.1 Polaromonas sp. UBA4122
TGGGCCGGGATGGTGGCGGCGTTGCTGGTGGCGATCTGGCACGGCTGGCGCCGTGCAGCATCACGCAAACCGCTGATCCTGGGGCTGGCAGCAGGGGCGCTTGTCTGGGGCGGGATGTTTGGCGCGCTGCGCATGCTGGAACGGCCGGTTCTGCCTAAGGTGTCGTTGACGACACTTGCGGGGGAGCCGGCAGACCTCGCTGCACTGGCAGCAGGTAAACCCATGGTGGTCAATCTGTGGGCCAGCTGGTGCCCTCCCTGCCGGCGCGAAATGCCGGTGCTAGCCGCCGCGCAGCAACAGGAAACTGGTGTGCGCTTTGTTTTTGTCAACCAGGGCGAAGATGGCGCGACAGCTCAACACTACCTGTCCGCCAGTCGGCTTGATCTTGCCAATGTTCTGCTCGACCCTGGCGCCCACCTCGGCCGCGAGGTCGGATCGGCGGGGCTACCGACCACGCTGTTCTACGACGCCAACGGACGGCTGGTCGATACCCAACTTGGTGGGCTATCACCCGCCTCGCTGGCCAGCAAATTAAAGCGACTACGCACGCCCACAGATCTTTCAAGCAAGGAGTAAATCACCAATGATCAAAAAACCACTTGTTCCATTTGCAGTTTTGTTCTCCTTGCCAATCATGGCTCTGGCCGCGCAGGCGAAGAGCTGACCAGGACCGTATTCCTTGCATCTCAAAATAAATTTTGTCATTACCCTATTTTTACAATTCAAAGAACGAAGCCATGCTTAACTCACCATCTCACCCTTTTTCATTCCTCAAGCGAATAGCGCCAACCGCATTGATTGGTCTGGCCTTTTTTGGTGCCAATAACGCAGCTAGCGCTGCAGACTATCCGAAACAGATTCAGGCTGCGGTAGCACGGGGAATCAAGGTGGTAAAGACCTTTCCCGCCGTTTCTTCCTTGACTGGTTGGGTGCTGTCGCAGGGAGGCCAGTCGTCAATCGTGTATACCACCCCCGACGGTAAAACGATGCTGGTGGGTGAAGTGATTGATGAGAACGGCAAGCCGCTCAATGCACAGTATGCGAGCCAGTTCGCCCCGCAGCCCGACTATGCTGCAAGCTTTCAGGAACTGGAGCGGGCAGATAACGTAGTGGAAGGGTCGCTCAAAAATCCAAAAAGCGTTCTCTATGTTTTTTTCGACGCCAACTGCCCGTTCTGTCATTTCACGTGGAAGGCACTGCAGCCATATGAGAAAGCCGGCTTGCAGGTCAGGTGGATTCCGGTTGCCGTACTGGGCGAAACCAGCTTGCCAAAGGCGGCGGCCATCATGGCAGCGAAAGATAAGACCAGCGCATTTCGCGCCATGCAAGAGCAGTATCGTCTGGGTGCACCGCTAGCGCAGGGGCAGGGCGCGCCTTCGAAACCCGAGGTTGCCGAAAAAATTCGCAAAAACGGTGAATTGATGGAAAAATTTTCTATCGATGGCACGCCAGGAATCGTGTGGAAAGACAGTGGCGGAAAGGTCCACGTAAAAGGAGGCATGCCGCGCT
Source organism: Polaromonas sp. UBA4122 (assembly GCA_002381615.1). Taxonomy (GTDB): domain Bacteria; phylum Pseudomonadota; class Gammaproteobacteria; order Burkholderiales; family Burkholderiaceae_C; genus Polaromonas. The sequence goes on from DFWY01000170.1 coordinate 1,510, forward strand.
TATCGGAAATTCCCCGTATTACTGGATTGCCGGAACAGAAAATCGACGATCCGGAACTGCAAAAATTTCGCTGACCAGGCAGTTTTTCTGCGGCGGTATTCCCTGGCCTCCGCTTCGGTTAATACCGAGCGGCTGTGCTGTTTGTTGTCTTCTATATTGACCTTAGCCCACCCCACCACGAAAGCTTGAAACCAATGAAACCCAAAACCTCACCGTTACGTCTTGCCCTCGTCATCGCTACGCTTGTCATCCACAGTTTCCCATTGCCTGTCTATGCCGAGAGCCCTCCGGTAGCCGCAGAAAGCAAAAAAGCGCCGCTTCAGATTGAGAATAGGACCGGCATCAAGGTTGTCGTGCAAGTCAACAGTACCGACACCACTTCCAAAGGCATCGGCAAGCAGGTGCTTGGCGTGAAAAATCTGTTGGACCAATACACTGCCTTGGGGATGACGTCCGGGAAAGATTTCGAGATTGCCATGGTATTCCGGGGCGACGGTGCACAATTCCTGCTCACCGATGAGGCTTATGACTCAAAAGTAAAAGATTCGCACCCGAAAGGCAATCCCAACCGGCCAATGATTGAAGCCCTCCACCAAGGAGGCGTCAAAATATTCGAGTGCCAAGTCGCCATGAAACTGAAAGGCTACGGAGTAGAGGATCTTTTGCCGTATAGCCGCGTGGTTGTTTCCGGCATTGGCGCTTTGGTCGACTTTGAAAAATCGGGGTATCTGCCGATAACTCCATAAGGCCGAAACGGCATTCCGCAAACCGACCGAAGCAGGTGGTTTTAATCCAAGGATGGAAAATTAAAACCATGTTTTTGTTGCGCCAAATTTTCCGGCTTGCGGCCTTCTTGATGGGCGTGAGCTTGTTGCTTCATCCATCCATTGCGGGCACCAGCAATACGGCTACAGTGCGGATCGGCGTGCTGGCATATAAAGGCGCCGAGGCGGTACAGGACGATTGGTCCTACGTCAGGAATTGGCTTGAAGCCAGCATTCCGGGTCATCGTTTCGTTCTGCTTGATTTCGACCAAGCCGGACTGACGCGTGCGGTGCATGAACGGACCATTGATTTCGTCATCACCGGCAGCGGCCACTATGTCGCCCTTGAACATAGCGATGGCGCCAGCCGCATCGCGACCATCGAGTCGCCTTGGGCCTTGTCGCCAAGGCAATCGATAGGATCGGCCATCGTGGTGCGCGACGATGCGCACTTGCATACATTAACGGATTTGGCTGGCAAGCATGTGCTGGCGGTCGGCCCGGATGCGTTCGGGGGTTACCAGATCGCTGCACGCGAATTGCTGGAGGCCGGTGTCGATCCTGAGCATAATCTGGCCAGTCTGCAGTTTACGGCTTTTCCGATTCAAAAAATTGTCTATGCAGTTCGTGCAGGCCGAGCCGACGCCGGCATTATTCCCACCTGCCTGCTTGAGCAGATGATCCGCAGCGGCGAGATTGGTGCCGGAGAGTTGCGTGTGCTGGCGCCGATCGCCACCAAGGGCTTCCAGTGCCAAACATCATCACGCTTATACCCCGACTGGCCGATAGCCGCCTTGCCTCATACCCCGGCGGAACTGTCCAAGCAAGTGGCCATCGCCTTGTTGCGCATGCCGCGTACCGCAGAAGGCTATAGTTGGGCCGTACCCGCCGATTATCAGGTTGTCGACGAGCTGTCCCGCGAACTGAAAATCGGCCCCTATGCCTATTTTCGTCAATGGACCTTCGAGGGCTTGCTGCGGCTCTACTGGGGCTGGCTGCTGCTGATTCTGGCTCTGTTGGTCGTTTGGGCGGTGCATACCGTGCGGGTCGAATACCTGGTGAGCCAGCGCACCCGCGCGCTACGCGACGCGCAGGAGGAGCAGCGCCGCATGGCAGAAGAGGCGGGCTTGCGCCAAACCATGCTCGACCATGCCGCGCGGCTCGCCATCCTCGGTGAAATGGCAAGCGCGATCGCGCACGAGTTGAATCAGCCGCTGGCGGCGATCCGCAATTTCGCCCGCGGCATTGCACGGCGCATTACGGCAGGCCGATTGGAACAGGGGCCTCTGCTGGAAGGAACCAGCGAAATTGTCACGCAAAGCGAGCGGGCGGCAAGCATCATTCGCAACATCCGCGCTTTCGCCCAAAAAAGGGTATCCGAACAGAAGTCGGTCGATCTGATAGCCGTCCTGGGCGAAGCCATCGCCCTGTTTGCCGGCACTCATCCAGAAGCACATGTTATTTGGCGGTCCACCGCCATTCAGGGGTCGGCCAAGGTGATGGCCGATCCCTTGCAGATCCAGCAGGTCATGCTCAATCTGCTGAAAAATGCACTGGATGCGCAGCAGACCGCCGGCCATGCACAGGAGCCGATCGAGGTGCAGCTCAGGGCGGAAGCCTGCGCCTATCTCATCACCGTGCGTGACTCCGGTTGCGGCCTTAAGCCTGAACAGTTCGCACGCCTGTTCGAACCGTTCTACACGACCAAACCCGAGGGCCTCGGCCTGGGCCTGTCGCTTAGCAAAGGCATTATCGAATCGCTTGGGGGAACGCTGTCGGCAGTGGCAAATGCAGACAATGCAGGGCTGGCGGTATGGTTCAGCCTGCCGAGGGAAGAATCACAGGGAGAAATATGAACGAACGCGATGCGATGCTTTTTGTAGTCGACGATGACGATGCGATGCGCCGTTCACTGGCGTATCTGTTCGATGCGGCGGGCTGGCGCGTGGCGTCTTTCGAGTCGGCGCATGACTTTCTCGACCGTTACGACGGGTCTGTGCCGGGCTGCCTGGTGCTCGACGTGCGCATGCCCCTGATGAGCGGATTGGAACTGCAACAAACGCTCAAGGATCATGGCGTACACCTGCCCATCATCTTTCTGACCGGCCACGGTGATTTGGCCATGGCGGTGCAGGCGATGAAAACCGGCGCCTGCGACTTTCTCGAAAAACCGTGCAAGGATCAGGTATTGCTCGATGCGGTTACGCGCGCGGTGCAGCGCAGCATCAAGGACTGCCGGATAAATACGCAATCCCACGCCGCGCAAAGCGCGCTGGCGGCGTTGACCGCGCGCGAGCGCGAGGTGGCGGAATTGATGGCCGCCGGCAAGCCCAGCAAAGTCATCGCCCGCGAACTGGGGATCAGCGACAAGACCGTCCAGGTGCACCGCCACAACACGATGGAAAAGCTGGGCGTGCATTCGGCGGCAGAAATCGCCCATCTGCTGATGGAGGCAAAAGCGAGGCATCCAGGCTCGCATTAGGGAAGGTTTTAACAGGCACACTCTATGTTGCGGCTGCTGACGATGCTCTGGTGCTACGCTTATCAGGGTGCTGAAATACCTATCAACACCCTGGCAGCGAAAAATTCTGACCGCGTAGAACGAGCTACAAGCAATTTTTTCGATGTCGGCAAGGGGTAGATGACTATTTTTCGAGACGACTTCTGGAGCTGAAACTAGTATTTCAGCAGCCTGTTAAATCAGTTCTGAAAAGGGGATACCAGTGGAAATTCATGTACCTACAGATTCAAACACGCCCAATAGCGCAGAACAGCTGTACGATATCCCGGCTTTTGGCAACGTCAGCCTTTTGCATTTCACCGATTGTCACGCCCAACTGCTGCCCATTTATTATCGCGAACCCAGCATTAACCTCGGCGTAGGCAGCGCTGAGGGTAAAGTACCGCATCTGGTCGGTGCAACCCTGCTGGACAGATTTGGCATCAAGCCGGGCAGTCGGCAGGCCTACGCATTTTCCCATCTCGATTTTTGTGCTGCGGCCCGAGCCTACGGCAAGGTAGGTGGTTTCGCGCATCTCGCAAGTCTGGTCAAGCGCCTGAAAGCAAGCCGTCCCAACGCTTTGCTGCTGGATGGAGGAGACAGTTGGCAAGGCTCGGCCACGGCACTGTGGACTGCCGGGCAGGATATGGTGGAGGCATCGCTTGCGTTAGGCGTCGATGTAATGACTGGGCATTGGGAATTTACCTACGGTGCCGAGCGCGTCTTGCATGTCGTGCGCAATGATTTCAAGGACAAGGTCGCCTTCATCGCCCAGAACATCGTGCATGAGGACACTGCCGACCCGGTGTTTGATAGGTATGTCATTCGTGAACAAAATGGCATTCCGGTTGCCATTATCGGTCAGGCGTTTCCCTACACGCCTTGGGCGAACGGTGCGCAATTCACCCCCGGCTGGGAATTTGGTATCGATGAAGCGCGCCTTCAGGCGGTGGTCAACGAGGTGCGCAAAAAAGGCGCGCAAGTGGTCGTACTGCTTTCGCACAATGGCATGGACATCGACCTTAAATTGGCTTCGCGTATTTCCGGGATCGACATGATACTTGGGGGACACACCCACGACGGCGTGCCGGTGCCCAGCGTGGTGCAAAACTCCGGCGGTGTAACCATCGTCACCAACGCCGGATCCCACGGTAAATTTCTTGCCACGATCGATTTTGACGTAAAACATGGTCGCGTTGCCGACTATCGATATCATTTGTTGCCGGTCTTTTCGGAACTATTGCCAGCCGACCCCGCCATGCAGGCAACCATCGATCGAGTGCGTGCGCCTTACCAAAGTCTTCTTCAGGAACCGATTGCCGAAAGTCAGCAACTGCTTTATAGACGCGGCAATTTCAACGGTTCATGGGACCAGCTGATTGTCGAAGCACTGATGCAAGTCAAAGGCGCAGAGATTGCCTTTTCTCCCGGGTTCCGTTGGGGGACCACGCTATTGCCCGGACAAATGATCACCCGCGAAAATTTGATGGAGCAGACTGCAATCACCTACCCCAATACCTCTTTGGTGCAAATGACCGGTGCCGAAATCAAACAACACCTGGAAAAACTTTGCGACAAAATTTTCAACGACGATCCGTATCAACACCAGGGGGGCGACATGGTGCGTACTGGCGGACTTGTTTATGCGTGTGAACCCGCTGCAAAAATAAATTCCCGCATCAGCGACATGACTTTGAA
>DFWY01000063.1:0-15314 GCA_002381615.1 Polaromonas sp. UBA4122
GGAAGCTCACCGATGAGGAACTCGTCAGAGCAATTCGTTTCATGGTGGCCGCAGAGTACGAAGCAACTCAGTTGTACACGCAGCTTGCCGAGTCCACCGACAACAAGCTTGCCGTGGAAGTTTTCAAGGAAATAGCGGACGAGGAACTTGTGCACGCTGGAGAGTTTCTGAGATTGCTCCGTGAGCTTGCCCCCGATGAAGAAAAGTTTTATGCCAAGGGGGCAAAAGAAGTAGAAGGAATAATCAAGAAAAAGAAGTAACCGTTTTCCCTGGAAAACCGCCAACAACCGCGTCAGTCGAACAGCGGCTTCGCCTCCAGCTTGAACGCTAGTGTGTGTTTGCCCCAAACTTGTCCATATCTTATATTTCTCATTTCGCAATCTCCAATCTCTGAATTTAATCAGCAGCCATGAGGTACGTTTTTCGGGGGCAAAACCACCTGGATATTCGGGACCTTCGTCGCACGAATTATTAAGTCCGCGTGCGCAAAACCAGCTTCGTGCGGATTGAAGAATAACTATGAAATCATCACCGCAGCCAGCTAACACAAGCACAGCTAATCCCGCTGGCGGGAAAGATGCACCTATTTCCGGTCAGTTGCTGGGAATGGGACGCGCCGATGCCGCTACCGTTCTGCAGCAGCTTGCATCGCGCTTAGATGGCCTGACACAGGCTGAAGCCGATGCTCGCTTGAAGCAGTATGGGCTGAACGCGATTGCCCGGGAGCAGCGGCTATCTGCTTTGATGCGCCTGTTGAGCAACGTCAAGAATCCATTGGTCCTGCTGCTCGTGGCGCTGGGCGTGCTTTCTTTTCTGACCGGTGACTTGCGCGCGACTGTAGTCATTTTCGTGATGGTGATTCTGGGCACTGTGTTGCGTTTCGTGCAGGAGATGCGCGCAGATAACGCGGCCGAGAAACTTAAGGCAATGGTCAGCAACACGGCTACGTTGATGCGAGATGGTAAGGAAAAGGAAGTCCCGCTCAAGATGTTAGTACCCGGCGATATCATCCGGCTGGCAGCAGGTGATATGGCACCAGCCGACGTCAGGGTGCTGTCCGCTAAAGACTTGTTTCTCAATCAGGCGGCACTTACCGGCGAATCTCTGCCGGTGGAAAAAAAGGCCGACGCGGCGCCCGCCGACGTTCACAACCCGCTGGAACTGGCAAATATCTGCTTCCTGGGCACCAACGTGGAAAGCGGGGCCGCAACGGCGGTGGTCATCTGCACCGGCGAGCAGACTTACTTGGGATCGCTGGCCGCCAGTATCGTCGGGCAGCGTCAGTTGACCAGCTTCGACAAGGGCATCAACAAGTTCACCTGGCTGATGATCCTGTTCATCGCCGTGATGGTGCCGACCGTCTTTCTGCTCAACGGGCTAAGCAAACATAATTGGATGGAAGCATTTCTGTTTGCGATGGCCGTGGCAGTCGGACTGACGCCGGAGATGCTGCCGATGATAGTCACGGTCAACCTGTCCAAGGGCGCGCTGGCGATGGCGCGCAAGAAAGTGATAGTAAAACGCCTGAATGCCATTCAGAACTTCGGTGCGATGGATGTGCTGTGTACCGACAAGACCGGCACGATTACACAGGGCAAGATCGTGCTGGAAAAGCACTTGGACGTGAACGGCGAAGACAGCGAGAAGGTGCTGCATTTTGGCTACCTGAACAGCTTTCATCATACCGGCTTGAAGAACCTGCTGGACGAGGCCATCCTCATGCATGAGGAGCTGGAACAACACCTGCAAGTGCAGGAGAAGTACCGAAAGATAGACGAGATTCCGTTCGATTTCGTACGGCGCCGGATGTCGGTAGTGGTGGAAGATGAAAGCGGACTGAACACGCTGATCTGCAAAGGCGCGGTCGAAGAAGTGCTGAGCCTGTGCACGCGAGTGGAACTGAATGGCGAGGTGATTGCTGTTCAGCCCGAACATGACGCCAAACGCCGGCAGCTTGCGGACGACCTGAATGGGCAGGGTTTCCGCGTGATTGCCTTGGCTTACAAGCAAATGCAGGGTGCGTCGGATGAGCCGGTGTATGCGGTCAAGGATGAGTCGGACCTGATCCTGCTAGGTTTTCTGGCCTTTCTCGATCCGCCCAAGGACACCGCTGCCGAGGCCTTGAAGCGGCTGCACAGACTGAACGTGGACGTCAAAATCCTGACCGGCGATAACGAAATCATCACCGCCTACATCTGCAAGGAAGTAGGCATGCAGGTCGAGCATCTGTTGCTCGGTTCTCAAATCGAGGCAATGAGCGAGGGCGAACTTGCTGTCGCCGTAGCCGCAAGCAGCGTGTTTGCGCGGCTGGCTCCGGCGCATAAGGAGCGCATCATCCGCGCGCTGCAGAGCAAGGATCACGTAGTCGGCTTCATGGGCGATGGCATCAACGACGCCCCGGCGCTCAAGGCTGCCGATGTAGGCATTTCAGTGGATAGCGCGGTCGACATCGCCAAGGAGTCCTCCGACATCATCCTGCTGGAAAACAACTTGCTGATACTGGAGCAAGGCGTGCTGGAAGGGCGGCGAGTGTTCGGTAACATCATCAAGTACATCAAGATGGCGGCCAGCTCCAACTTCGGCAACATGTTCAGTGTGGTCGGGGCCAGCGTGTTTTTGCCCTTCCTGCCGATGTTGCCGATCCAGGTGTTGATCAACAACCTGCTGTACGACTTCTCGCAGACCACGATTCCCACCGACGAGGTGGACGCCGACTGGCTGATTAAGCCGCGCAAGTGGGCGATAGGCGAGATCGAGCGTTTTATCCTGTTTATCGGCCCGATCAGCTCGATTTTCGATTACCTGACATTCTTCATCATGCTGTACCTTTTCAACAGCTGGCAAAATCCGGAACTGTTTCACACCGGCTGGTTCGTAGAGTCGATCTTCACCCAGACGCTGATCATCCATGTTATTCGCACCAACAAGATTCCGTTCATTGAAAGCCGGGCCAGTTGGCCGCTGATTGCCACTTCGCTGATCATCGTTGCAGTGGGCGCCTGGCTGACGGTTTCGCCGCTGGCCGACACGCTCGGCTTTGTCGCGCTGCCACCGCTGTACTGGCTGCTGCTGGCGATCATGCTGCTGTGCTATATGATCCTGACCCAGCTGGTGAAGACCTGGTTTATCCGCAGGTTTGGCGACTGATCGCGGTGGTGGAGGGAATGGATATATTCGTTACTGGGATTGCAAGTGCGGTGTTGCCGCCGATTATGCATTGACCATCTAAAGCTGTTTGTGCCGATACAAAAATGACCAGCGAAGCCATTTGGGAACCACTTAGTCTTCCGGCGATTCATTTGGTGCCAAATTAAGGTTCAAAAGTGACAGACTAAAGGTAAACCGACAGTCACTCTCAACCCCCAACGCGACTCCATCATCAGGACGCATTTGACATGTAACGATATTCAGCAGTTGGCTGCATGAATGAGGCGACAAGTAGCTTGACGCGCGCCGATATGATCGGGTTCTGCGGATGCGCGTGGGTCTCCCGTCAGCGAAACATCCCGTCCTGGCTGCTGCAGTAGCTGGAAACGCCGCCCCATTGACAAATCTCATGGCAGAGATGAACTTGTCCCATATTATGGGAAGGGAACAGGCTCAAGTGGATGAGCAGAGACACCACGACCGGCCCGGACCCATATAAGCATTTAACCCAACGAGGCACTTATCATGACAAATCTTCGTGTGTTTGAACCTGCCCTTGATTCATTTGAATCGATGTTCAAGCGTTTGATGGCGCCTACGCGTTTTGAAGTAGATGCCCGCTCTCTGGAGATGCGTGTGGATGTATCGGAGAAGGATACCGCCTACACCGTTCGTGCGGACTTGCCAGGCGTCAAGAAAGAGGACATCAACGTACGCATTGATGGCAATATGGTGCAGATCGATGCCGAGGTCAAGCAGCAAAAGGACATCAAACAGAATGGCGACAAAGTGCTGCGCAGCGAACGCTACTCCGGATCGGTCTCGCGCGCCTTCACCTTGGCGCAGGATGTCGATGATGCCAAAGCGACGGCAAAATACAAAGATGGCGTTTTGACCCTTGAGCTTCCCAAGAAGGCAACGTCAACTTCGAAACGATTGACTGTCCAGTGACCGGCCGGGACTATCAATGCACCCTACGTGCTGTTGTTTCTGCAATCATTCGGAGAGAGACCGATCATGAAGATTCGGCATTCGGGGACGGATGGTCCGCATTGCAATCGGTTTGGTGTTATTGGTCGCCATACTCCTGCTGGCCGGCAATCTGCGGTGAGTCTGGCGGTGCGCGGCTTGCAATACGGAACACGGGCATCAAAAATACCTTGTTGCAGCCACCTTCACTGGAAGACGTACCTGAGGACCTGAACCATGTTTCGTGATCGCAATGAAGCCGCCAGCCGGCTGGCCGAAAAACTCAAGGACTTTCAGGGGAAAAATCCGCTGATTCTTGCCATCCCGCGTGGTGCTGTGCCGATGGCGCAAATCATTGCGAAAAAGCTGGGCGGCGAATTCGATGTGGTGCTGGTGCGCAAGCTGCGCGCGCCCCACCAGCCGGAATTCGCGATTGGCTCGGTCGATGAAAGCGGCTGGACCTACGTCGCCGACTACGCTGCATCGGCGGGCGCCAGCAAGGACTACATCGAATCCGAGAAACAGGAACAGCTCAAGACCATCCGCAAGCGCCGCGCCCAATACACGCCGATCCGCCCCCCGATCAATCCGGCCGGGCGCATCGTCATCGTGGTCGATGATGGTCTGGCCACGGGCGCGACCATGATCTCCGCGCTGCACGGTCTGCGCGCCAGGAAACCGGCCATGCTGATCTGCGCAGTGCCCGTCTCACCGTCCGATACGCTGGCCAAAGTGGCGGACATGGCAGATGAGGTGGTTTGCCTCGAAACACCCGAGTTCTTCCAGGCGGTGGGGCAGTTCTACGGGCATTTCCCGCAGGTTGAAGATGACGAGGTGATCGAGATTTTGAAGGGGTAGAAAAAACAGACCTTGTCTGGCGACGGGCACTGTCTTCAGGTAGCGCTTGAACCATACGGCCGCTTGGCGCGCCACTGCCTCCAGCGTGCCCGCTTCCTCGAACAGGTGTGTCGCACCGGGAACGATGGATAACTCTTTTTCGCAATGCATCTGGGCATAGGCCTCGTGCCAGGGCATGAGGTGGTGGGGCGTGTGGTTGCGGCGGGGCGCCTTGCGACCCGATTTCAGATGGGCGACAGAGTTGGCATTCCGTGGCTTGGCGGCACCTGCGGCCACTGCACCTATTGCACAGGCTGCAGAGAAAATTTGTGCGACACGCCTGTGTTTACTGGGTACGACCGCAACGGTGGTTTTGCAGAATACTCTGTTGCCGATGAACGCTTCTGTTTTTTCCTACCTGATCGGTATGACGACATGCATGCGGCTCCATTGCTGTGCGCCGGCTTGATCGGCTACCGTGCCTACCGCCTGTCTGGTGTATTCGGCTCCATGCGTTTGGGGCTATATGGTTTTGGGGCGGCGGCCCACATCATCTGCCAGATTGCCGTGGCCCAAGGGCAGCAGGTCTATGCGTTTGTGCGTCCAGGCGATCAGCGAAGCCAGCGTTTTGCCCTTCAACTGGGTGCCTGTTGGGCGGGCACTTCTGACACGCTGCCCAGCGCCGAACTGGATGCCGCGCTGATTTTTGCACGTGTGGGGTCGCTGGTGCCCGTTGTCCTGCGCGCGACCCGAAAGGGCGGTGTTGTCGTATGTGCAGGCATTCACATGAGTGACATTCCGTCATTTGAATATGCCCTGCTCTGGGGAGAGCGCAGTGTCCGATCCGTGGCCAATCTGACCTGGGAAGATGGCGATGCCTTCTTCGCAACTGTTGAACGTTATTCGGTCACGACCCATGTGCAGCCGTTTGCGCTGGCACAGGCCAACGAGGCCATCGCGGCACTGCGATCCGGTGTTATTGAGGTGCTGCCGTGCTGGTGCCCTGAAAGTCTCCCCGCAAGGCATTCTCTACAGTTGCTTACCAACACATTGCAGATCCGCATCCAACAAACACAATGATGCGCAGAATGCGCTTACTTGACCAACAGTACCGGTACATCCGATTGATGGAGCACCCGTTGGGCGACCGATCCCAGGAGCAGGCTTCCGACGGCTCCCATGCCACGTGTTCCCATCGCAATCTGGTCAACTTGTCGCTCCTTTGCGATGCGAACGATCTCATTGGCAATGACGCCATAAGTCCGCACGGACTCACTGATTTTGAGTCCTTGTGCCTTGGCATGGTCCATGGCGCTATTCAGTACGGTAGCTTGCTGATTCTCTTGGTCCGCATCAAGTTTCTGGACGGTGGCTACGGTGTAGTCACCAGAAAAGAGGGGCTCAAGGATTGCCCCGGTACGGACACAGACCAAGATGGCCTCCAAGCCGGGTGAGGAGCGGGCCATTTTTTCAACGGCCTCAATGGCCCGATTAGAGTGTTCAGATCCATCGACTGCGATCAAGATTTTCAACATGTCGTACTCCTGTTGGATATTTCTCATCTGGCAATTGACACCCCTGCCTTTACCCCTCAATCGGGTAGCTGCAATGCGTGATCGACGCGTTCTTTCAACTCGGGGCCCGTGTAGTGGGTCAGATCGCTCACAACACAGCGTCTTAGCGCCTTGTCAGCGGCAGTGCTTAAGCAGGGCCTCAGTTCACCCAGCATCGGGCTGGAGGCAATCAGCACGAGCGCATTGCACCGTTGCTCGGCGACCCCCTCGTTGAGGTAATTTGCAAGTTGGCGGGCAAAGCCGCCACGCTCCTTGGCATGGGCCTCGGTGTGCGGCTCAAATTGCGTGCCAGCGTGCCCGGTGCGACCGTGGCCCTTGCCGGCCGCACCCGTCAGGTCGCCCCCACTGGCCTCGCTGGTGAGGCTTTTATGTGGATGTACGAAATCGGCCAGCTCGGTGAGTGAGTGATCCGGAGCATGACGCTCGAAGCAACGTGCACGGCCGGCATCCGCAATCAGAATCCAGGTTTTTTCCATGATGTTCCTCTTATTTCGTGTTAGTCAAAACATGGGGGCGCCACCCCCCGGACTCAGCGCACCCTCATCAGTAGAATGCTTGGGAGCCGTGGCAATCATGCAGTCTATGGTGAGAATAAGGCTGGCGATGGAGGCCGCGTTCTGCAACGCCAGCCGTGTGACCTTGGCCGGGTCGATCACCCCCATCTGCAGCAGGTCGCCGTAAGTGCGTGTGGCAGCGTTGTAGCCAAATGCGCGATCCGGCGATTCGTCGACCCGATTGAGAATCACCGAAGGCTCATCTCCCGCGTTGCTCACGATGCGACGTAACGGCTCCTCGAGCGCGCGTGAAACAAGGCGAATGCCTGAAGTTTCATCGAGCGTACTGCCCGTCAACCCTGCCAACGCATGTCGCGCCCGCAACAAAGCAACACCACCGCCTGGAACGATGCCTTCTTCCACCGCAGCACGAGTGGCATGCAAGGCATCTTCAACACGCAGCTTGCGTTCCTTCAACTCTGTTTCAGTGGCCGCACCGACCTTGATCAGGGCGACACCACCTGACAACTTGGCCGCACGCTCGTCGAGCTTCTCGCGGTCGTAGTCGCTGGTGGCCAGCTCGCGTTCCTTGCGGATGGTGGCAATCCTCTCCCTGATCGCCTTGGGCTGCCCCGCACCACCGATCAGCGTCGTGCTTTCCTTGGTGATTTCAGCGCGTGTGGCGCGCCCCAGATCTGACAGCTTGACCTTGCCCAGCGTCAGCCCGACCTCATCGCTGACGACGGTGCCGCCGGTAAGAACCGCAATATCCTGCACCATCGCCTTGCGTCGTTCGCCGAATCCCGGGGCCTTGATGGCGCAGGTTCTCAATGTGCCACGAATCGTATTGATCACCAGCGCCGCCAGCGAATCGTTGTCTACCTCTTCAGCGATCACCAACAGGGGGCGACCCGCCTTTACGATTTCTTCCAGCAGGGGCAATAGATCCTTCAACGAAGTCAATCGGCCTTCACATAGCAGAATGGACACATCTTCCAGCACTGCACTTTGCCGCTCTGCATTGTTGATGAAATAGGGCGACAGAAAGCCCCGGTCAAACTGCATGCCTTCAACCACTTCGAGCACACTAACCAGCCCGGAGCCATCCTCGATCGATATGGCACCTTCACGCCCCACCTTGTCAATGGCACTGGCCAGCAAATCGCCGATGGAACGGTCATTGTTGGCCGAGATCGCCGCAACGTGGGCAATCTCCTGGGAGGTGGCGCAGGGTTTGGCCATTTGCTTGAGTTCAGCGACCACCGTCTCGATGGCAAGCTCAATCCCGCGCTTGAGATCCATCGGATTCATGCCACCCGCCAGATAACGCAAACCCTCCTGAATCATGCCGTGGGCCAGCACTATGGCGGTGGTGGTGCCGTCGCCCGCCATCTCGCTGGTTCGGGCTGCTACCTCGCGCAGCAACTGCGCCCCCATATTTTCAAAACGGTCTTCAAGTTCCACCGACTTGGCCACCAGCACGCCTGAGTTCACAATCTGTGGCGGGCCAAAGTCGCGCTCCAAAATGACGGTTCGCCCGCGTGGCCCCAGTGTGACTTTGACGGCCTCCGCCAGCGCATCCACCCCGCACCGGATTTTGTCCCGGGCGGCGTCGTGAAAAATGAGTTGTTTGGGTTTCATGGTCGGAACTTTTGCGCAGAGCGTATGCAAATACTAGGGTTAATGCACAAGCGCATGGTTGACAAATCGCAACTGCACCAGCGGTGTGCCCTACATGGGGACTCACCCATCTCACGCGGCATTTTTGCGAAAGTTGTCGATTCCGTTCTTTAGTTTCTCAAGTGACTTGCCAAATGACTCTTTCAACTGATTCCATGATTCAACCGTGGCTGACTTCAGCGCCATCAAGTGCTGTTGGGATTCACGCAACTCGGTTTCGAGCTTTTCAACTTCCTCGCCAGGCCTGGCCTTGGTCTGAAGGTTGGCAGACTCGGCTCTTGCCTTTAATTCGGAAATCACACTTCGCAGTTTATCAAGTTCCTTTTGAGCGGCTTGTGCGAATGCCTTGCGCTCATCCTCCTGCTGGCTGGCCTGCCCTGATGTAGTCAGGGGCGTCTGCAGTTCAGGTAGCGGGGCTTGATCTTGTCGCACGAAACGCACGTGGCGGTCAACGCAAAGACGACACCCGCTGTCGTTAAAAAATGTTTCATGGCAATTCCTTTCTGGTTACGCGCCTGCCAGCTGCCGTCTGGCTGATGGCACGCCGTGCCGAATATCTTGTCCTTGTTGCCGGCAATCACGGCATCAATGGTGTAGTCACGGCATGGTCCGCTGGCGGTTTCATAAGTGGGCGTTGGCACCATCGTTGGCACCATCATGTATTCATTTTCGCTGTCCGGGTTTCTCCATGAAGGGGGGACGCCGGTCCTTACGGTTTCAAGCCTCGGTGCAGCCTTCATCTTGTCGACATCGGCCATTGAATGGCCGACCGAGCCGCCATTGGCGGCACCCGCAAGGGTTCCCAGAATGATTGCCGTGGCACGCCATCACCATGCCCAACTGTGGCCCCAGGACTCCGCCCAGCACACCGCCAATCACCATGTCAGCTTATTCCTACTGGCTCTGGTAATTGGCACAGCCGGAAATCAGCATGGCGCACATTCCTGCAACGGTTTAAGATTTAATACGCCACATGCCAGTACTCCTTTCGTCCCATCCCTCGCCTTATCGGCCATCGATATTGCAATTATTGGAAATCTAGCCCCCCCTCGCCGGAGAACGTTGCGAAATGTCAACTCCCATGGAGAAAGTTTTCTGGCTTGCATGTTGTCTGGATCGTCTTGTCCTGGTCAGACGCATATCCAGCAGGGCAAACATCAGCCTTCACCTCATGTGTCTGGTTTGGCTTTGCGAATTCTCAACAAGAAGATATATGCTTTTTGTAAAGTCGTTTGTGTGCCCGAAATGTAGGGTGGCCCAATAGCGCCACGCAATTACTGGAGGAGACTTGCTCATGAAGACAGATGCAGAATTGAAAGCAGATTTGATGGAGAAACTTGATGCCATTCCGGCCGTCAATGCCTCCGAAATTGAAGTCAATGTCGACAATGGCATGGTCACTTTGAACGGTCAGGTCGACACGCATCAAACAAGATATCAGGTTGAGCGAACCGCCAGATGCGTCTCCGGCATGCGAGGTCTTGAGATTAAGATCAAACCTGTCCAGCCCGTCTCAAGAAGAAAGCCCCCGGGTTGACGTAACTTTTTCGAGCAACTGGCGGACAATGTTCTCAGTGTTTTTTTCGCTATTCCAGGTCAGTTTCAAACTGCCAGTCTTTCAAGAACAATGACAACTCGATGAGTTCATCGCGCAGCTCAAACAAGGCTGCGATGGACGCCTAGCCGGCGGTGCAGACCGGGCTGACTGTGGAGCAGAGGAGCCGGCATAGCGACATTCACCGCCACAGATGGAAGAGGAATGACGATGCAGAAATTGCCTCTGCTTTCCGCGCGACGGCACATAGACGTGTGCAATGGCGATGCCGACGGTCTTTGTTCCATCGTGCAGTGGCGTCTGCACGAGCCGCTGGCCGCAAGCCTGGTGACTGGATTGAAACGCGAGATTGCGCTGCTGGACCGCGTGCAGGCAGGTCAGGGTGACGACGTGCTCGTGTGCGACCTGTCCATGCAGCGCAACCGCCAGGCCCTGATGCGCTTGCTTAAAGGCGGTGCGCGGGTGCGCTACTTTGATCACCACGAGGTGGACGATATTCCGCTTCATCCGAAACTGGAAGCGCACATTGATGTCGCCAGTGATGTCTGCACGAGCCTGCTGATGGACCGTCACCTTGAAGGGCAATTTCGGGCATGGGCGGTGGTCGGCGCCTTCGGTGACAACCTGACGGAGGTGGCCGATGGCTTGGCCACCGGCCTCGGCCTGGGTGTCGAAGACCGCCGACGCCTGCGGACCCTGGGCGAGGCCATCAACTACAACGCTTATGGCGACAGCGAGCAGGACGTGCACATTGCGCCAGCACACCTCTACGCGATCCTGATCCGGTATCGCGACCCGCTGGCGTTGCTGGAACACGAGTCAATTGGGCATGAACTCGAGGCACTTCGTCAGGACGACCTACGGCAGGCAGCAGCTTTAATGCCGCACTGGGAGGATACTCATGCCAGCGCTTATCTGCTGCCCGACGCGCCCTGGAGTCGGCGCGTGATCGGTTGCCTGGGCAACGCATTGGCGAACGCTCAGCCACAGCGTGCTTTCGCCATACTCAAGGCCACGGAATCGGGCGGCCTTGTGGTCAGTGTGCGCGCACCTCTTTGCGCTCCAAAGGGTGCTGGAGAACTCTGTCGCCGTTTTGGAGGTGGCGGCAGGTCAGGGGCAGCAGGCATTGATCATCTGCCCGTGCAAGAGATGGAAAAATTCCTTCAGGTGTTTTCTGTCACCCAGTGGGGTGAATCCTTTTCGCCTGCTTTCACAGAGCAGCGTTGAATCGGAATTCCCAAATTTTACGGGCATCGCCAGACCGTTCCGGCAGATCCTATGGAGGGCAATGACGACCCCGAAGCGGGCCTGCCAGATGATGCTCATTCCTACAACAGATCGCGCAACCGGTAATACAACATCCCCAGCACCAAGGCTGGCGTGCGCATCGATGCCCCGCCGGGAAAGGCGTGATGTTTGATGCGGGAGAACAGATCGAAGCGCTCCGCCTGTCCGGCGATCGTCTCGGCCACCAATTTGCCCGCCATCCCTGTGAGTGCCACGCCATGACCGGAAAAACCCTGCAGGTAATAAATATTGGGATCCAGACGGCCAAAATTCGGCGCCCTGTTCATCGTGATATCGACGAATCCGCCCCATGCGTACGGTACGGATAAATCGGCCAGCTGCGGGAAAACCCCCAGCATTCGTTTACGGATACGCTCGACCAGGTTTCGCGGTGTGGTGGCGCTGTAGCTGTCGCCTGCGCCAAACAACAGCCGGTGATCAGCGCTAAGGCGAAAATAGTCGAGCACGAAATTGTTATCGGAAACCGCCGGCCGTTGACGCATCAGCGCGTCGGCGCGCTCTTTGCCCATGGGGTCGGTGGCAATCATGTAAGTGCCGACCGGCATGATGCGTGCCGTCAACTCCGGCGCGATGTCGTCCCCGTATTCACCCATATAGACATTGCCGGCCAATACCAGAAAACGACAAACGACCTCGCCTTGCGCCGTCTTGACAACGGGATGGTCCCCGCGTTGAACAAAGTACACCGCCGAATTCTCGTAAATTTGCACGCCGGCAACGCGCGCGGCGGCACCCAGGCCCAAGCAATATTTCAAAGGATGAAGGTGGCCGGAATGGGTGTCGAACACACCCGAATGGAACCGGTCACTGGCAATCCAGTGGCCTATCTCGGCCGGCCCTATCCATTGCAACGGATAGTCGTACACGCGCATTACGTGCTGCGCCCACGCATCCAGCACCCGTGATTTGCTGGCCGTCACTGCCAGATTCAGATAGCCGGGCGTGTAGTCGCAATGGATGGCGTAGCGATCGATCCGCTCCCGCAGAAACTGCAGGCCCTCAACGGTAATATCCCAGGTGCGGCGCGCATCTTCGGCGGAAAATTGCGATTCAATCGCATGTTCACCCTCGGCACCGAATCCGACGATGGCCTGCCCCCCATTTCTACCGGATGCCCCCCAACCAATCCGCTGGGCCTCAAGCAATACCACCGAGTAGCCGCGCAAGGCGAGCTCCAGCGCAGCCGAGACACCAGCGAAACCGCCGCCGACCACACACACGTCTGCGCTGATGCGATCCGCCAGCGGCGCAAATGGCGGCGGCCGCACCACGCTTGCTTCGTAGTACGAGTTCTCGATAACTCCGAGTTCCTTTTTTAGCAGCAAAGGCCATCCCCCTTATGTCACCCGGAAATTAATGAACTGCCAAGGATCGTCCTTATCCATGTACTCGCTGAACAGCGGGCTCCTGCCAAGCAGAGGTGTCCAATCCCCATAGACCCCCACCAACTCACCCAGATAGGGTTTCGCTATCTCCAGCACGATCTCGAAGCCAATGTCATCGGGCTCCACGGCTCCAGCGCGGGGATTACGTATTGCCCACACCATGCCGCCCAGAACCCCGGCCGCCACCTGCAAACTGGTCGCCGTGTTATGGGGTGCCAACTGTCGTGCTTGTCCAATAGTCAATCGAGATCCATACCAGTAGACACCGTTGTCATTGCCCATGAGCAGCACGCCCAACTCATCCATGCCTTGCGTGATCTCTTCGCGCATGATTCGCTTGTTGCGCTGGAGCTGCCAGTTCTTCCCTGCCACTTCATGCAGGGAAAGGACTGCGTCATCGCAGGGGTGATAGGCGTAATGCACCGTGGGGCGATAGACGACTTCGGCGTTTTCCCGCAGCGTCAGATGATCAGCGATGGAAATCGATTCGCCATGCGTAATCAGGAATCCATGGTAGCTGCCTTCCAGCGGCGTCCAGCTGCGCACGCGAGTCGCAGCGCCAGGGCGACCAAGGTAAATCGCTGCATCGCAACCAAATCCGTGACGCGCTGCGTCCGCCGGCCAATGTCGCTCGTGGCTGCCCCACCCGAGTTCCGAGGGTTGAAGACCCTCCGCAACAAAGCCGTCGACCGACCATGTGTTGACAAATTCACCCCGCTTCTTGCGCAGGTTCGCGATCTGGGTATCTCGTTCTGCGATGTGGATTGTCTTGATGCCCAGGCTCAAAGCCAATGCGGCCCAGTCCTCGTGCTGTGCCGGCTTCTCAATGTTCAGATTGCCATCGGCGGCCATATTCAGCAGCGCCTGCTTGACAAAGGCTGAAGCAAGGCCCGGATTGGCTCCCTGCGTGACGATTGCCGTGGGGCCTGCGCGTTTGTCGCGCCTGAACGCCAGAACCTCCTCACGTAGCGCGTAGTTGGATCGCTGCGAAGGTGATATCGACGCATCGGTGTAGCGTTCAGCCCACGGCTCGATACATGTGTCCAGGTAAAGTGCCCCAAGCCGCCAACAAAGCCTCATCAGCGCCAAGCTGGATACGTCGACCGAAAGGTTGAGCAGAAAATCGTTTTCCTTAAGGAACGGCTCCAGAACGGCCTCATGATTTCCTTCGGTCAGTGCCTGAACCTTGAACTCGACCCCGAACTCCCTGGCAATGCCTGTTTTATCTTCACTGCGAGAAATGATCTTGACTTGCCCCGGCTGTATCTCAAGGTGCCGGAACAGCAGCGGCAACATCGCCTGTCCCATGCAGCCAAAACCCACCATCACCACAGTACCTTGGAAAGCAGCGTGCTTGATATCTGGTTTCATTTGCACTCCTCAAGCACAGGTGGTGGGACCTTCAAGCCCGAGCGATGGAACGATGAAACGCAGGCTTGCCATGTTTTAGACCTCTACGGGATGATCCGGCACAGACTCAACAAACGCTGCCATGTATGCCTGGATCATGATCGTATGTCAGTCAGGCTACGCTCTTATGCCTCAGGAACATTGACAAAAATCAATACCGGCGATGCCCGCCTGCATTGTGTTCTGGACAAATAGAGTCGTAAACTCAACCTAAGCATTCATGCGCCTTAGCTGCGCACTGACTCTCTGACGTGCGACAGCAAAGTGTAGAGTCGATATGTGGCCCGGTGGCAGTAGGTCTGGTTTGTTTGTTGCCGTCCCTTTCGTCTGGCGGTGCCCGAGTAACCTCGCCGTAGCTCGGTTTCCACATCCCGCGCATCGAACCGGACATGCAGATCTCCCGCATCAAATGTGTTCAACCACATTTGATGCGTTATGTGGCCAAGTTAAATATGTGGCGTCGGCACCAAGTCGCCTTTGCCATTGAGAAGTTCCACAACTTGAAGACCACATAAGTTGGCCGCTGCGTGGAGTCGGATCTTGGCACCATGAAATCTGCGACGGGGTTGCCCCAGGGAGCGAACCCTGGCCTTATGGGGTCGCTCGGCTCGCGGTAGGCGCGATCTTATGTGGCGCCCGACGGCCACTCTTAGAAGGCGGACACTGCTGGGCACCACATATTTACCGAGACCACATAACCCATCCGGCTCTCCGACAAGACTTCACGCATTCGTCCGCGCCACGTCACGCCCGCGTGCGGCCAGTCTCACGAGCCCGAAGTGCCCCTAAAGGTGCGAGAGTGGATAGGTCCCGCCCCTTCTCTTTCTGACCTTGTACTTGTTGCGTACCCGAAGGCTTCAACCATTTCGTTACCCCCCCATAGTCGCTCCGGTTGCTTCCGGCTGGAGCTGTGGCCGGGTGGGACTTGCACCCACAGGAAAGCGCCGCCTTTTCA
>DFWY01000063.1:15500-15818 GCA_002381615.1 Polaromonas sp. UBA4122
CACAGGAAAGCGCCGCCTTTTCATGGCGCACGCCCTGAGCGACCAGTCGGCTTAATGAAAAGCTGCCGTTCAAGTTGCGCAAGCCTAGGCTTCTGCCCTCAGAACCGGCAGCAGCCCAACGCTCAGAGTGGATGCTCGAAGCCACGTTCGCTTTATTGGCTTTTCTGTCTGGCATTTGGCTGACGCTCGGCGCGCATCTCATCATTCGCTTGAGCAAAGTCACCTTGCGCACATCGTATCCGGGGCCGTGAGTTGCTCGCGAACAAGGGCGAGGAACCGCGCGCCGACCCCGCCGTCAATGACACGATGGTCGTAGAC
>DFWY01000063.1:16040-16195 GCA_002381615.1 Polaromonas sp. UBA4122
TCAATGACACGATGGTCGTAGACAAGAGACAGCGGCAAGGTAAGTCGAGACACAAACTCGCCATTCACGTCCACCACCTTGCGACTCGCATGTGCCACACCCAGGATGCCAAGTTCGGGCGCGTTGATGAGCGGTATAAAGCCCGTCCCCCCCAA
>DFWY01000043.1 GCA_002381615.1 Polaromonas sp. UBA4122
ACGATGGCCACACTGTCTCCTCCTGAGACTCAGCGAAGTTGAAATGTTTGTGATGATGCAATCTCCCCGCGGAAAGACGGAAAGACCCCATGAACCTTTACTGTAGCTTTGTATTGGACTTTGAACAGATCTGTGTAGGATAGGTGGGAGGCTTTGAAGTGTGGTCGCTAGATCGCATGGAGCCAACGTTGAAATACCACCCTGGTGTGTTTGAGGTTCTAACCTAGGTCCATTATCTGGATCGGGGACAGTGCATGGTAGGCAGTTTGACTGGGGCGGTCTCCTCCCAAAGTGTAACGGAGGAGTTCGAAGGTACGCTAGTTACGGTCGGACATCGTGACGATAGTGCAATGGCATAAGCGTGCTTAACTGCGAGACTGACAAGTCGAGCAGATGCGAAAGCAGGACATAGTGATCCGGTGGTTCTGTATGGAAGGGCCATCGCTCAACGGATAAAAGGTACTCTGGGGATAACAGGCTGATACCGCCCAAGAGTTCATATCGACGGCGGTGTTTGGCACCTCGATGTCGGCTCATCTCATCCTGGGGCTGTAGCCGGTCCCAAGGGTATGGCTGTTCGCCATTTAAAGAGGTACGTGAGCTGGGTTTAAAACGTCGTGAGACAGTTTGGTCCCTATCTTCCGTGGGCGCTGCAGATTTGAGGAAGCCTGCTCCTAGTACGAGAGGACCGGAGTGGACGAACCTCTGGTGTACCGGTTGTCACGCCAGTGGCATTGCCGGGTAGCTAAGTTCGGAAGAGATAACCGCTGAAAGCATCTAAGCGGGAAACTCGTTTCAAGATTAGATCTGCCGGGGCCTTGAGCCCCCTAAAGAGTCGTTCAAGACCAGGACGTTGATAGGTCAGGTGTGGAAGCGCAGTAATGCGTTAAGCTAACTGATACTAATTGCTCGTGCGGCTTGACCCTATAACTTTGATTAATTCAAAGTTGTTATGCCAAGTTGACGCATTCAAAAAGCGCAAAAGCGCGAAAACTAAATAAAAACTGATTTACTCTATGAATTCGATGGGTTGTTGTTATGACAATCTATCAAAAAGTTATGCCTGATGACCATAGCAAGGTGGTACCACTCCTTCCCATCCCGAACAGGACAGTGAAACGCCTTAGCGCCGATGATAGTGCGGATTCCCGTGTGAAAGTAGGACATCGTCAGGCTCTTACAGTGAGAAACGCCCAGTTGATTTTTAATCAACTGGGCGTCTTCTTTTGTGGAATCAGTTTTCTCATGAGGTCTTAGAGTGTTGGCGTCAACACTCGTGGAGCTCAAGCATTCAGGATGTATGCGCCATCTTTTCTGGCTACGCCAGAGGCCACGAGCTCTGCGCACAGTTGTTCTATCCACAGGCGAACCGGGGCATCCTCGAAAAACTTCTTCCTGATCTGCATGAAATACGGGGTTTCGATGGCCCACTGTGAAAATTCATCAAAAGATTGCCGTTGTGTTTCAAGCAATTTGAACTTGAGCAATACCTTCGCAGCATGTTGCGCGTGTTTGAGCGGATTTTTGACAAAGGACTCCAGGCGCAGCCGCGCGCGAGCCAGCACTTCGGGGGTGTAAGCGAAGACCCGGCCATGCCCAGGGATAACGGTCTTGGGGTTCAGCTGTTCAATCTTGTCCAGCGTTGCCGCTACTTCAATAAATGCGGCGGCTCCTTCAAGCTCGGGAAACACCACACCAAAGCCGTTTTCCCACAAGGCATCGGCAGAGATCAGGACTTTGCTGGCAGGCTCAAAAAAAACTAGTGAATGAGGATCGTGCCCGGCCGCCGCGTGAATTTCCCAATGGCTTGCACCAAATCGCATTTTCGTCCTTGGGCGAAGAGTGTTGTCGAATTTAAATCGGGGGCAAAGTTGCCCTGTCGGCACATAAGTCAGCGCAAACGGGTCCCATTGCGCCACCTGGTGCGCATGACCTGGTGGGATCAAAGTCTTGAGGTCCGGATAACGAGCTTGCAGAGCAGCGTTGCCACCGCAATGATCGCTGTGCAAATGGGTGTTGACGAGAAAATCGAGAGGGCGATCACCTAGAACGGACTCAACCAGCGACAGCGTTTGCGCGGCGTGGGTGCAGTATCCGCTGTCGACCATCAAGGTTTTATCACCATCGGTGAACAAAATGTTGTTCGCGGATAGCCAGCCGCGTTCAAAGACGTGCAGTCCAGCTGGCAAGTTAGTCGTGGGCATCATAGAGCCGCCCCGAGAAAGCCTTCAGGCCGGCGCACGCAACGCAAGCCTGAGGATTTTTCCGACGTTGGTTTTGAGTAAATCATCGCGAATTTAAATTTTTTTGGACGCTTGTAACCTGTGATGAGATGCTGCTTGCAATAGGCGCTCACGTCGTCTTCGGTCAGTGTAGGGTCATTTTTCATTACAAAGACTTTGATAGCTTCACCCTGCTTCCATCCAGCGGTCCAAGCAGACCGGAAACGGCTGGGATGCTTTTTTCTTGAATGAGTCTTCCCGCAGCTGATTGAGCGAGCGGAACTGCTCGGGGTCTGTCTCGTGTGCGACGCCGTCCGGGTAACTCTTGAGCCAATGCTTGTTCATACAAACAAACTCCTTGCGGCTGATTGTGAAAGCCTCGCCGCAGAATATGTATGGGGCTTGTCCTAATGCAATGAGAAGCACCGGGCCAGCAAATTTATTTATCTGGTCTCGCCGGTGACAGCCTGCGTCTTCAAACAGGGACCGGCTCATTGATTGCGTTGCTCAGACAACACGAATGAGTACTATCCACCAGAGACGGTCATTTGCATGAAGCTGGCCGGCTGGGAAAGCCGCTACCCACCCTAAAGACTGAGCCCCAACCACCACGGCATAAAAAGCATCGGAATGTCGAAAAGCAGCACAATAAGCCCATGACGCTGACCGAACTCAAATATATTGTTGCCGTGGCCCGCGAAAAACACTTTGGCAAGGGGGCTGATGCCTGCCATGTCTCGCAGCCGACGCTCAGTGTGGCCATCAAGAAGCTGGAGGAAGAGCTGCAGGTCAAGCTGTTTGAGCGCAACGCCAATGAAATTACCGTGACTCCGCTGGGTGAAGAAATCGTGCGCCAGGCGCAAAGCGTGCTGGAGCAGGCGAACAACATCCGGGAGATTGCCAAGCGCGGCAAAGATCCGTTGGCTGGCGCGTTGCGGCTGGGCGTGATCTATACCATAGCACCCTATCTATTGCCGGACTTGGTGCGGCAGACCATCGCGCATATACCGCAAATGCCGCTGATGCTTCAAGAAAATTTCACCGTCAAATTGCTCGAAGAGTTGCGCACCGGGGAGCTTGATTGTGCAATTTTGGCCGAGCCGTTTCCGGATGCCAATCTGGCGATTGCGCCCCTGTACGACGAGCCTTTTATGGCAGCGGTCCCCAATGCCCACCCACTGGCCGCGCGCAGCAGTGTCTTGGCCGAAGAGCTCAAGAAGGAAACCATGCTGCTGCTGGGAACGGGCCACTGCTTTCGCGATCACGTGCTGGAAGTCTGCCCCGAGTTCGCGCGGTTTTCCAGCAGCACCGCAGGCATCCGCAAGAGTTTTGAAGGCTCATCGCTGGAGACCATCAAGCACATGGTGGCTGCGGGCATGGGCATTACGCTGGTGCCGCGCCTGAGCGTGCCCAAAGACGCGCTGGCTGCCCCGGTCGCCGGGAAAAAATCAGCAAGAATCAAAAATGCTGTGGCCGCAGAGCAACCCTCGTATATCAAATACCTGCCCTTCGAGGGGCATATACCCACCCGGCGCGTGGTACTGGCCTGGCGGCGCAGTTTTACGCGCTATGAAGCGATCGCAGCATTACGCAACGCGATTTATGCGTGCGAACTGCCGGGTGTGACGCGTCTGTCCTGAGCCTGGCGCACTGCCGGCGCCCGCCTGAATACAACTTAACTGAACCGAATCCAAGGAGCGTTCCGATGGAACTTTCGCAAACCGGCATCCTGGCCGACGTGCCCCGCACGGGCCGCTATCTACGGTTCTCGTTGACGCAACCGGCGACTGCAGGCGACGCGCTACGGTGCCCTGTCCCGTCGGTGGATGGCCGGTCCGTAGTGGTGAGGGTGGGCCCGGCCTTGGCTACCGCGCTGGGCGCACAGGTGCCGAAGCTGCGTGAGTTCCCGGCGCTGGCGGGCCATGGGATTGCGGTACCCGTTACGCCCACGGCGCTGTACTGCTGGCTGCGCTATGAGGGGGATGCCGATGCCGGTGATCTGGTGCTGCTGACGCGCCAGCTGGAAAAGGCGCTGGCACCGACCTTGCACCTGGACCGGGTGCTCGACGCCTTTCGACATGGCCGAGGCCCGAGCGGGCATGGCCGTGACCTGACGGGCTACGAAGACGGCACCGAAACCCCCGCCGAGCAAGATAACATGGTGGGCCGACGCCGCAGCGACAACGAGGAACTGGATAACGCGCCTGCATCGGCGCATGCCAAGCGAACCACGCAGGAAAGCTTTGAGCCCGAGGCCTTTGTGCTGCGTCGCTCCCTGCCTTGGGCTGTCGGCCACAAGGCAGGGCTGATGTTCGTGGCGTACGGCTGCTCGTTCGACGCTTTCGAGGTGCAGTTGCGCCGCATGGTGGGGCTGGACGATGGCATCACTGACGCGTTGTTTCGTATTTTCAAACCCGTGTCGGGTGCGTGCTTCTGGTGTCCACCGCTGCGGGCCAGGCGTCTCGATTTGCGTGCGCTGGCCCTGTGATGCGCGAGAGGTTCGCGCTCTACCTCCAACTGATCCGCTGGGACCGCCCTGCCGGCTGGTTGCTGCTGCTCTGGCCCACGCTTTCGGCGCTATGGGTGGCCTCGCACGGTTTTCCGGGCTGGTATTTGCTGACGGTGTTCACGCTGGGAACGTTTTTGATGCGCAGTGCGGGCTGTTGTCTCAATGATGTGGCCGACCGTGATTTTGACCGGCATGTCAAACGCACGGCCCAGCGGCCGGTGACCAGTGGCGCGCTATCGGTCAAGGAAGCGCTGGCGCTGGGTGCGGTGCTGACCCTGCTGGCGTTTGGCCTGGTGCTCACCACCAACGCAGCCACCATCGCCTGGTCGTTTGTCGCGCTGGCCGTGACGCTGATTTATCCCTTGGCCAAACGTTATGTGTCCATGCCACAGGCGGTGCTGGGTGTGGCCTTCAGTTTTGGCATTCCGATGGCTTTTGCCGCCGTTCAGTCGCGCGTACCTTTGCTGGCCTGGGTTTTGTTGCTGGGTAACCTCTTCTGGGTGATTGCCTACGACACCGAATACGCCATGGTGGATCGGGACGATGACCTGCGGATTGGCATGAAAACCTCAGCCATCACGCTCGGGCGGTTCGATGTGGCCGGCGTCATACTCAGTTACCTGTTTTTTCTGTCAATTTGGGCTCTGGCCCTTATTGAAAGGGCACAACAAGCTATCTATTTGATAGCGATTCTCCTGGCCTTGCTGCAGGCGCTGTGGCATGGCTGGCTGATACGCAAACGTGAGCGCGACGACTGCTTCAAGGCGTTTCGCCTCAACCACTGGCTGGGATTCACGGTGTTTGCCGGGATTGCTTTGTCTTATTTGGGGCATTGAGTCCAAGCGTCCCTGTTTTTACGGGGGGCGTTGGGTCGTCTGGCCGGCTCCACGCGCATAAAAAAGCCCGCGCGCGGCGGGCTTTTTAGGACTTTTGGCTTACCGGGTGACCCCGGCATGTCAAGCGTCGCTATGCTTACTTGGCAGCTTTTTTGGCTTTTGCCGTGCGTTTAGCCTTGTGCTTGGCTTTAGCCTTGGTTTTTGCTTTTGCGGGCGTTGCTTTTTCAGCAGGCGCTGAGGCAGGCGCTGCAGCCGGAGCGGCTACAGGTGCGCCGGTCTGGGCAGATGCTGGCGTGGAGATCACGGCCAAAGGCATAGCGAGGACAGCGGCGCTGGCGAGGATGGACAGAAATTTTTTCATGGGAAACTCCGAATGTTAGAAAAGTATTTACACGCACTTTGCCTAGGTCGTCCACACAGGTGGTTCATGACAAGAAGCGCGTGCGCATTGTAGTAACGTTCACGTGTGCCAAGTGGTTGACGAAGTCGGTCAGGTTGGCCGCAGTGCAGTTTGCGTGGACCGGAATTGCACTCTGCAACAGGATAAACTGCTATTAAAAGAATAGCTGCATTCTCCCGTGATTCCTAGGGGATTCGCTGATTTGATGCGGAAAATTCTCAGCTAGCGCCGAATTCGTCGCCCAACTCGACGGCGCGCTGCCTGGCGGCCTGGATGGCACGCATGAACTGTTGTTTGACGCCGTCCTGCTCCATGACTGTAAGAGCCGCGTACGTTGTGCCGCCTCTGGAGGTCACACGGGCGCGCAGGACTTCGGGCGACTCTGGGGAGCCTTCAGCCAGTGCCGAAGCACCCACAAAGGTCGCCACGGCCAGTTTGTGGGCCTGCTCATGGCTGAGGCCCATGTCGGCGCCGGCCTGGATCATGGCCTCGATGAAGTAAAACACATAGGCTGGGCCGGATCCGGAGAGAGCGGTCACGGCATCCAGCCGTTCTTCCTGGTCCAGCCACAAATAGTCCCCTGTGGTCTGGATCACACGTTCGACCGACAGCCGGTCCGCTGCGGACGCGGCCGGGCGAGCGAAGAGCGCGGTCATACCCTTGCCGATCAGTGCCGGCGTGTTGGGCATGGCGCGCACCACGCGCTCGGTGCCCAGCCACGACGCAATGCTGTCCGAGCGAATGCCGGCCGCCACGCTCAGCTGCAGCGCCTTGGCGGTGTGCGGGCCAGCCTGCTGTGCCGCCTCCTTGAAAGTCTGGGGCTTGACGGCCCAGACGACCAGGGTTGCGCGGTTCAGCGAGGCGCCAGGGGCTTCGCCGACCGCCACCTGAAACTGTTGCGTCAGCTTGGCCCGCTGTTCGGCAAATGGCTCCACCACCTGAATCTGGCTGGCTGGAAGGCCTTGTCTGAGCAGGCCGCCAATGATGGCGCTGGCCATGTTGCCGCCGCCTATGAAGGCGATGTGTTCGTTGTTGCTGGAGGAGTTTTGAGTGCTCATGCCCGTGTTGCTCTTTAAATCGGGGCGGCTTTGAAAGCATCCGCCCTACAGCGGATTGTCGCCCATGGTCCGGTTGACAGCGCTCCCCCGTTACTCAAGCGCCGTCTGCCGCACGGCATGCTCCCATTGCTCCATCAGGGCGGCGGCCCGCCCGGCGCTGAGTGTGGGTAAAAATATGCGGCCTGCGCGCCACAGGCTGGAGAGTTCGGCCGTGCTGCGGTACACACCACTGGACAGGCCGGCCAGGTAGGCGACACCGAGTGCGGTGGTTTCGATCACGGCGGGGCGCACGACCGGAATGCCCAGCAAGTCGGCCTGAAACTGCATCAGCAAGTCGTTGATGCAGGCCCCGCCATCGACCCGCAGTTCGGCCACGGGCGCTACACCGGCGCTGACTGCATCGCGGCTCATGGCTTGCAGCAGAACTGCACTCTGGTAGGCGATGCTTTCTAGGGCGGCCCGCGCAATGTGGGCCATCGTCGTGCCGCGGGTTAGCCCGGTGATGGTGCCGCGGGCGTCCGGCTTCCAGTAGGGCGCGCCCAGACCGGTGAAGGCTGGCACCACCATCACGCCGCCGGAATCCGGAACGCTTTGTGCCAGCGCCTCCACCTCGCCGCTGCCCTTGATGGCGTGCAGGCCGTCGCGCAGCCACAACACCACCGCACCGCCGACAAACACGCTGCCTTCGATGGCAAATTCGGTCTGTGCTGTGGTCTGCGCAGCACTGGTGGTAAGCAGGCCGTTGCGCGAGGTCTGGAACTGCGTGCCGGTGTGCATCAGCATGAAGCAGCCCGTGCCGTAGGTGTTCTTGGCCATGCCCGCCTTGAAGCAGGCCTGCCCAAACAGCGCACTCTGCTGGTCGCCAGCGACACCGCCGATGGCAATCGCGTGGCCCAGTAGTTCGGGCCGGACCTCGCCGTAATGCGCGCTGGAAGGCATCACCCGGGGCATGAGCGGCGGCGGAATGCCCAGCAATTCCAGTAGCTCGGCATCCCACTGGTTGGTGTGGATGTTAAAAAGCAGGGTGCGCGAAGCATTGCTTACGTCGGTGGCGTGGACTGCGCCAGCCGTGAGTTGCCATATCAGCCAGCAGTCGATGGTGCCAAAAGCCAGTTCGCCGCGTTCGGCTTGCGCGCGTGCGCCGGGCACGTGGTCGAGCAGCCATTTGAGCTTGGTGCCTGAAAAATAGGCATCAATCAGCAACCCGGTTTTGGAATGGATCAGCGCCTCCTTGCCACGCTCGCGCAGTTGCACGCAGGTGGCTTCGGCGCGCCGGTCTTGCCAGACGATGGCATGGTGGATGGGTTTGCCGGTCGCACGGTTCCAGACCACCGTGGTTTCGCGCTGGTTGGTGATGCCCAGCGCACGGATGGCGCTGGCCTTAATGCCTGTTAGGCCGGCCTGATGCAGCGCCTGCCGGGCGGTGGCCAGCTGGGTGCGCCAGATTTCCTGTGGGTCGTGTTCGACCCAACCCGGTTGGGGGTAGATCTGTGGCAACTCCTGCTGGGCCATGGCGATGACATGGCCCAGCTCATCAAACACAATGCTTCGGGAACTGGAAGTACCTTGGTCAAGGGCGAGCAGATAAGTCATGGTATTTCAGTGGCAGTTCACACGAATCGGTATCGAAAAGTTCCAGACACTCTATACCGAAACATAAAAAAGCGACCAGGAAAAAAACTATCAAAAAAGACCCACAGCGAGAGATGCAGAAAAGAAAAAAACCCGAAAAATAGGGCTTCGGCTGAAACCGTGCAGGCGGTGGCTGAGGTAAGCTGAAAACGTGCTGCAGATGAATTTTATGGAAACAGAAAAAGAAGCCCATGGCGACTGAATCCCTGCCGGCGCGTGCGCGGCGCAAGGACCTGATGGACCGGCTTGCCGAGCAGCGTCACTATGACGTGGCCATCATCGGGGGCGGGGCCACCGGCCTGGGGGTAGCGCTCGATGCCGCCGCACGCGGTTTTTCTGTAATATTGGTCGAATCGCACGACTTTGCCAAGGGCACCTCGTCCCGCACAACCAAACTGGTGCATGGCGGGGTCCGTTATCTGGCGCAGGGCAATATCTCACTGGTGCGCGAGGCTTTGCGGGAACGCACGACCCTGCTGGCCAATGCGCCGCATCTGGCGCAGCCGCTGCCCTTTGTGATGCCTTCGTATAAATTCTGGGAAGCGCCATTTTATGGCGTGGGGCTCAAGATGTATGACGCCCTGGCCGGCAAGGCCGGACTGGGAGCCACGGCGTTTTTAAATAGGAACGAAACCCTTGCGTGCCTGCCGACGCTCCAGCCGCAGGGCCTCAAGGGCGGGGTCAAATACTGGGACGGTCAGTTTGACGACGCTAGGCTGGCCTTGGCCCTGGCCCGCACTGCAGCGCGCCAGGGCGCGCTGCTGGTCAATTACTGTGCAGCCACCGGTTTGATCCACGAAAATAATAAATTGGTGGGCCTTCACGCGCAGGACAGGGAGAAGGGCCCCGAAGAGGGCCGCTCTTTCGAACTGAAAGCCCACTGCGTGGTGAACGCTGCAGGCGTGTGGGTCGACCAGCTGCGCCTCCAGGACGGGCAGGCGATCGGGCGCGATACCCAACCCATGGTCGCGCCCAGCCAGGGCGTGCATATTGTGGTGGATCGCTCGTTTTTGTCCACGGACCACGCGATGCTGATTCCCAAAACGGCTGACGACCGGGTGCTGTTTGTCGTGCCGTGGCTGGGTAAAACCATCCTGGGCACCACCGACACGCCGCGTCATGACCTGGCACGCGAGCCGCTGCCATTCAAGGAAGAGGTTGATTTCATCCTGCGCGAATCGGCCCGTTACCTGAACCGCGCCCCAGGCCCGGCCGACATCAAAAGCATTTGGGTGGGGTTGCGGCCGCTGGTCAAACCAACCGATGACGACGCCGGAAGCACCCAGGCCCTGTCGCGTGAGCACACGGTACTGGTCAGCAAAAGTGGCTTGATCACGGTGACCGGTGGCAAATGGACCACTTACCGAGCCATGGCCGAGGACGTCTTGCACAACTGCTTCGCCGCAGGATTGCTCCCGGCGCGTACGGGAATAGCGACTGTGCATCTTAAGTTGGTGGGTGCACAGGATTCAGCTACCAAAATCAGCGATTCGCCGGGCATCCATTTGTACGGAAGTGAATCCGGTGCCGTTCAAGGCCTACCGGGTGCCGGGCATGAACTTGGGGGTGGGCTGACAGAAGCCATGGTGCGGTTTGCAGCGCGTTACGAGTACGCGCGTACCGTGGAAGATGTGCTGGCTCGCCGGTCCCGGCTGCTGTTCCTGGATGCGGCCCTGGCCCGGTTCGTGGCACCAGAAGTGGCCGCCCTGCTGCAGCAGGAAAACGGGGTGGATCCCCAGCTGGAAGCCTTTTTGGTACTTTGCAGCCAATACCTCCGCTTGCCGGCCTGAGGCGCTTGGTTATAGCGAGATGCTATGGATGCCTCCCT
>DFWY01000149.1 GCA_002381615.1 Polaromonas sp. UBA4122
GCCTTTCACGGCGCACACTGAAAACAGGCGTTCAGTAACCGTGCGAAAATGGCCACAACATGCCGACAGCGGTCAGCGAAGTGTCTACTCTGCTTGGTCCAAACCGGTCGTTGGAGGCGCACAATAGCTTCAAAAAAAGTGCCTGATTTGGGGTTTGAAGTGCTGGAAATTGATCGGCTACGTTCGGATATTCGCAACTCTCAGACGCCTAGCTGGTTGCGAAATATTCATGACACCGGAAAGATCCAGGTACGCCGACGCCGCGCAAACGATGTAAGGCGAACAAGCGAGCGACGCGTCTCAGCTCCATATTTTCACAATTAACGCGGCAAAACCGGTTTAATCGTCGCCCAGGTTGACCGCCTTGTATTTGCTGACGAGCTGCTGTTGGGTGTTGCCGGGGACTTGGGCGTAGTGCGAGAACGCGATGGTGTACGAACCCTGGCCGCCAGTGAGTGACTTTAGGCGGCCCTGATAGTCGTCAAGTTCGGCCAGCGGAATCTGACCGGTTATGGCTGCGGTGCCGGCCGGGCGCGGTTGCGTGCCGGTGACTTGGCCGCGCTTGCTGGCTAGGTCACCGGTGAGGTCGCCGATGGCGGCCTCGGGGGCCAATACCTCGATGTGAACCAACGGCTCCAACACGATCGGATTGGCATTGCGCACGGCGTCGATGGTGGCCTTGCGCCCAGCGGCAACGAAGGCAACCTCCTTGCCGTCGACCGCGTGGGTCTTGCCGTCATATACCGTGACGCGCATGTCATGCACCGGAAAACCCGCCACCACGCCGTCAGCCAGGGCCTGGCGAACGCCTTTTTCCACGGCAGCCATGAACACGCCAGGGATGGCACCGCCCTTGACGATGTCCAGGAACTCGAACCCCGCTCCGCGTTCGAGCGGCTCGACGCGCAGCATCACCTCGCCGAACTGGCCGGCGCCGCCGCTTTGCTTCTTGTGGCGGCAGTGGCCCTCGGCTCCGGTGGTGATGGTCTCTCGGTAGGCGATTTGGGGTGCGCTGGTGTCGAGCTCCAGCTTGTACTGCTGCTGCATGCGTGACAACTTGGCGCGCAGGTGCGTTTCACCCAGGCCGCGGATCACGGTTTCGTTGGTGCCCGGATGACGCTCGATTTTGAAGCAGGGGTCTTCCAGTTCGAGCTTGTGCAGAACCTCGAACAGGCGCTGCTCGTCACCCTTGCGCCGTGTCTGCACCGCCAGGCCCTGCATCGGCTGGGGAAACTCCATCGGTTTGAGGTGGATATTGTCTTCGTCGTGCGAATCGTGCAGCACGCAGTCGAATTCGATTTCATCGACCTTTGCCACGGCCCCGATGCCACCCGGCACCAGCGAGGGCACTTCAACGTAGTCCTTGCCCTGCAGACGGTACAGGTGGGCCACCTTGAAGGCGCGTTTAGCCGAGCCGACGAACAGTTGCGCGTCCTTCCTGACGGTGCCCTGATGCACCCGGAACACGCCTAGTTTGCCGATGAATGGGTCTACCACCACCTTGAACACATGTGCCAGCACGTGCATTTCATCGTCGGGCTGCGCCTGAAACGCCTGGGGCCCCTGCCCTGACTCGCCACGGTAGAACGGCGGCGGGTTGCCCTCGGCCGGGCTGGGGGCCAGCTTGGCGAGGGCGTCAAGCAGTTGCGGCACGCCGGCGCCGGTCTTGGCCGAGACGAACAGGATCGGGATCAGATGCCCGGCCCGCATCGCGCGCTCGAACGGCCCGTGCAGATCTTGCGGGCTGGGGTCGGCACCATCCTCGAGGTAGCGCGCCATCAGGCTGTCGTCTTCTTCGATGATCTGGTCAATCAGGCTGCGATGCGCCGCGGACACCGACGCAAAGTCACTCTCGCCGCTGTCGTGGCCGAGCAGTTCCACCACGTCCTTCCCATGGTGTGCCGGCAGATCCAGCAGCAGGCATTGCTTGCCGAAGCGCTCGCGGATGTCGGCTACCAGCGCAGGCAGGTCAACGTTGTCGGCGTCGATCTTGTTGACCACTATCATCCGGCACAGCCTGCGCTCGCCGGCCAGCGTGAACATGCGCTCGGTCGAGAGTTCGATGCCAGTCTGTGCGTTGATCACTACCAACGCGGTATCGACCGCTGCCATCGCACCAATGGCCTGGCCGGCAAAGTCCGGGTAGCCGGGGGTGTCGAGCAGATGAACCTGGGTGCCGTCCCAGTTGAAGCTGACTAACGACGCTTGCAACGAGTGGCCGAGTTCCTTCTCGATGGGGTCGAAGTCGCAAACGGTGTTGCCTTTTTCGACCGATCCCCGGCTGTTGATGGCCCCGGTAGCGGCCAGAAGGGTCTCGGCAAGGGTGGTTTTACCTGCGGCACCGTGGCCGACCAGGGCAACGGTGCGAATTTGGGCGCTGGGGTTCTGGCTCATGAAAGTCCCTTGGGGTGTTGTTGGCAGCCCTGACGCATGGGCCGTACGAATAGCGTTGTCTGCGACGCGAAGGTGCTTGCAAAATGCGATGGACTCATATTCGGTAGATAGACCTTTTTGGATTTAAGCGCGCGATGGGGTGGTTGCTTGCAGACTAGAGGGGTTTATAAACCTCACCCCGGTTATTTAAGCTCATTATGGTCGAGCTTGAGACGACGTCAACCTCTCACAAATTGCTAAAGCACGTAAAACAAAGCGCGCGTAATTCCCAGTCGGCAAGTTTCTCGAGCCGGTCGCTTCTGAAATGGAAGGCGAGAAGATGCTCTCCCGTTTCAGATCCCGTCGCCGCCATCGAGGGTCTCTTGCTGTCTACGCTGTTGTCACTCCGATGGCGGCACAGGGTTAGGGTCCCGCCAAAGACGGATTCGTTGCGAGCGAGTATGGCTCTTGTGCGCGCGTAGGCCAAGCAGCAGGGCAAACCGACAAAAGTTACCCCCCACTGAGTGTTACTTACGCTGTGAATAAAGGTCTGAACAACTCGCGAATGTGGCGTCAGCAGTGGGTATGCCGACGATGCTTAAGAAAGAGGTTCATGAGGTGGCGCTAGCGACCCGGAGCTGCTCTTTGCCACCATATTCGTTGGCTTTCCGTAATGGCCGATAGCAGATTTTCGTGACTTACCGTTTTCGACCCCAACCAGACATCCACCAGTCTAATTTGCCGTCCTTGAAGCGGCCACTGGCGGCATTCGGTACCACGCGCTCGTGGGCGATGTCCCGATTCCAGTTGCAGGTTGAAGCCGGTGGGCATGGGAATTATGCAGTTTTCTTGACTGGTTGAATGTTGGTGTTGATGCCGATCTGAATTTGACCAAGGCTGCCGACCATCATTTGACCAGCCAACGTTTCTCAAAAACGCGGCAGAGTATGAATCTCCAGCATTCGATGGTGCTCAGTGCCAGATCGGCCGACTGCTCTTGAACTGATCAAAAACTTATCGGCAACAACAAGTGAGGGAAAGAAAGTCCGGAATCGGACACTGCCAATCTCCAGGGGGGATCAGGTAACGGGGGTAAAGACCAACAGGACGATGGCAGGCCTGAGCGCCCTGCCCCCAGAACCCTGCGTGCGCCATCAAGCCAAACCCCTTCGCCGCGACGCGTCACGCGCGCGAAAGGAATGCCCCGGTTGAGCTGGCTCGCGCGTTCAAGCTCGATGTGCAACTTTAGGAATACGTTCCCAAAGAACGCCCCGGGATTATTGGATCATGGCGCCAATGGCTCATACGTCCGCTCACCGGTTCATCGACTTCGGTCCTCCCAGTCCGCCCACGGCACCTGATTGGCCCTGAGATAGCAACCCACGGCCTGACCTAACGTCGCGAAGAACCGCTGCTCGCCGAGACTGGAGAAAAGGCCGAAACGCTTTAGCTTGTCCTTGACGGGATCCTTCATTTCAGCGAAGCACAGGTTGATGCCAGCGGCATGCAAGGCGTCGTCGAGTTCTTCCAGGGTGTCGGCGGCGGTGACGTCAACACTGGTGACCGGCTCCGCGCTAACGACGAGCCAGCGCACGGGCGTTGGCGATGCCGCCACGGCGTCGAGAACGTGATCCCGAAACAGCTCAGCGTTGGCGAAGAACAGAGGCGCATCCCAGCGGAACAACACGAGTCCGGGAATGATGCGGGCATCTGGATACCGGGTGATGTCGTGGTAACCCTTGACGCCATCGACCCGACCCAGGACGGCGAAGTGCGGGCGCCAGCCGTCCCACAGGAACTCTATAATGGCAATCACAATTGCCAAGCCGATGCCCTCAATAGCGCCGAGAACCGCAACGCCTACCATGCAGCCGATGGACAGCCAGAACTCCCAGCGCTGGATGCGGTAGATCCGGCGAAGATCTTTGATCTCAATCAGTGCCATAGCAGAGGCAATCACTACTGCGGCCAACGTGGCAGTGGGCAAGTTTTTGAGCAGGTCCGGCGCCACCATCAACAGCCCGGCCACAGCCAGTGCCCCTACGATCCCCGCCAGCTGGGTCTTGGCCCCTGCCGTCTCGGCGACCGGTGTGCGTGAAGCGCTCGCGCTGATCGGAAAGCCCTGGAAAATGCCAGCGGCCAGGTTCGCCATCCCCAGCCCCACCATCTCTTGATTGGGATCGACGAAGGAGCCTGCGCGTGCGGCATACGCGCGCGACAGCACACTGGTGTCAGCGAAGGACACAAGGGCCACGGCCAGCCCGCCGAGCAGCACCGGAACGATGTCGCCCGAAGTGATCGATGGGAAAGCCAAGGCCGGCAGGCCCTGGGGAAGTGAGCCGAGGACCGATACACCCGCACGCGCGGCAAGGTCCAGGACGGCGACCGTGACGGTCGCACCCACCACGGCAATCAGGACGCCCGGCAGGCGTTTGCTGCGCTTGAGCCACCAAATCACGGCGAGCGTGCCTGAGCCGAGCACCAGCGCTGTCCAGTTGGTCTTGCCGGCGAGTACCGCCTCGATAGACGCCAGGATTTTGTTTAGCAGGCCGTCGCCGTTGACAGCGAAACCGAAGAGCGCAGGCAATTGGCTGACCACCACGGTCAGCGCGATGCCGTTCATGTATCCGTAGCGGATGGGCTTGGAGAGCAGTTCGGTGACAAAACCCAGACGTGCCGATCCAGCCACGACGCACAAGGTGCCGGAGACCACCGCCATCATCCCCGCCAGCGCCAGCGCGCGCTGCGGATCACCCGCCGCCAGCGGCAGCACGACGCCCAGGATGAGGGCGACGAGCGAAGAATCCGGGCCGAGCACGAGTACCCGGCTTGGTCCGAACAGCGCGTAGGCCAGGAGCCCGAAGATAGTTGCGTACAAACCAGAAATGGCCGGCAAGCCAGACGCGACCGCGTACGCAATGCCGACCGGCACAAGCACTGCGGTCAACACCAGACCGGCCACGAGATCATGGCGCAGCCACGCGATCTCGTAGTGGCGCAACGATAGCAAACCCGGCATCCAGCGCATCCAGCCGGTCGCTTGCCCGGCGCGGCCTGCGCGCACCGCGCGAGCTGGCTCCACCGGTGTCGAGGGAGGCGTCAAATCGCTCATGAAATCTGCCGGACTTTGAAGGTGAGAGCGCAAGTGTAGGCGCCGCTCCACATTTGCACCATGTGTTTCAAAGATGGCCGGCAACTAGCGGCCTGGCTGGGGCGGGTACCTCGGCAGCACTCAAGCGGCGGCAACCCCACACGAATGGGAATCAGCAAGCACGGTGACACCTATCTGCGGACACTGCTGATCCACGGTGCCCGGGCTGCCCCAGAAAATTCGTGACAGTGGCATGGATCTGCCAAAGCCGGCCTCCCAGCGTGGCGGCAAGAAGGGCAAGAGCCAGGCAGAGGACTAATTTACGCTGCGTGACCTCGGGCGAAGCATCCTCGATGCAATCAATCGCGCCAGCCAAAATTAAGGAAATCAGCCATGACACTAGAATTCGAGCCTTACACCATCGAAGCCGATGTGCTGCGTATCGGTGACCTGGAGATTGAGAACCGGATTGACCGCGTGTCGCTCACTGGCGACGTGGTGCTCACCAAGGACAAGGCCGGCTTGGCGCTGGCCAAAGAGCTGCAATCGCTCATAGGGCGCATCGTCAATGCGCTTGAGGCGGAGAAGCAGCTGCTGGCGACGGTTGAGCTGAAGGTGACCGAGACGGTCAAGAATCCATTTGCATAAAGAGCGGGCGGTCTAATACTACTTTGCATTCAAAGATATAGATGTGATCCATTTGAATCCGGTAAGACTCTGCACCTAAAGGGGTTTAATTCGAACGATAGCAATCCTGCGCTGAGCGCTTTGTCTGCCGTGTCCAGTGAGTTCACGCGCCCAGTGG
>DFWY01000062.1 GCA_002381615.1 Polaromonas sp. UBA4122
GTCTCCCCCAGGTTTGGCGGCGGCGGGCCCCCCCCGCGGGGGCAGGAGGACTGCGGGCTTGTCGCGGCCCGTGACGGCGCGCTTGTGCTCATCGTTTGCAGTGGATGTGGCCTGGCGGGATTTGCTGGAAAACCAGTTGAAAAAAGACATGTAAAGAGTTCTCGTGAGGCTGCGCATCGGGCCTCTTCCTTCAGTGAAGGAAATGGCGCTATTTCTGCGATGCTGCAAGTTCGTTGCTGCGGTAGTTTACTCAGTGAGCTTTCATTCACCAAACATTGTATCTAATTGTAAACACAGATGGCGGTAAAAGACACACCAACCACGTTGGACTGCTTTTCTCGAAAAGCAACAAGGGCAACTCAATTCAGCGTTCTATGGCCTGACGGCGCATCAAGTGACGCCAAAACGGCCACCCTTCCGATATCAGGTAACTGCCACACGCCTGGGGCGGTTGTACAGGCGTCTGGCCATTACAGCACCCAAGGCCATGGTCAACTCCAGCGCAATCGACCCGTGGCGGTTGGCCAGTTCCACAAAGCGCAGGGGGGTCAGACACCACAGCTTGCAGGGCGTTGATGCTTGCACCGTGGCACTGCGTGGCAGGTGCGAG
Organism: Polaromonas sp. UBA4122; assembly: GCA_002381615.1. Lineage (GTDB taxonomy): Bacteria > Pseudomonadota > Gammaproteobacteria > Burkholderiales > Burkholderiaceae_C > Polaromonas. The sequence continues at coordinate 611 of DFWY01000062.1, forward strand.
AAAAAAGCACCTTCGCCCAGCACGGTTCCAGCACCCACCAAGGCCATCCGGACGCGCGCTTTTTCGTCCTCATAGTGAACGCTCAGAGTCCCGCTTTCAATGAAATACAGCGTACGGTCCAGTGCCCCTTGTTCCATCAGCACCTGGCCATTGTTCAGAGCAAATGGCTGCAGGTGGCTGGCCAGAATGTCCCAGTGCGGCTGGCTGAATTGACAACGCAAGGCGTCACTGGCGTGGCAATGCATGATGGCCTGGGTCAAGCCCTGAATGTCAAAACGGATGGCTGCGGGTAATGCTGCGTTCATAGTGGAGAAGACGATAGCTTTGCATCACAAGCGCCGCAAGAGAGGTTAACGCCCCCTTACACCTGATACATGAAAAGCGGCTTGTCATTGCGCCAGAAAAACCCCTCCCGGCAGGACCTTGCCTGCGCCGTGTATCGCCCGCCTGCGGCCAGCGCCAGTCAGGCGCCTGGACTACTTACCTATACAGAATCTGGAAAAAATCTCGCCCAGCAAATCGTCGGGAGTGAACGCTCCGGTGATCTCGCTCAGGTGAAGTTGCGCCTGGCGCAAATCTTCCGCGAGCAGGTCCAGCGCGGGCCTGGCGGCGTGCAGCTGAGCCGCCGCCGTGGCCAGTTGGCCTTCCACGTTGTGCAATGCGCGCAAGTGGCGTTCGCGCGCCATGAACACGCCTTCGGGTGCGGCTTGCCAGCCCACCACCTGCAGCAGCAGCTGGCGCAGGGCATGCAGGCCGGCACCGGTTTTGGCTGAAACCAGCACGCCGCCACTCACCTTGTGTAGCACGTCGGGGCTGGCCAGGTCCGACTTGTTCCAGACATCGATGACGGCCGTATTTTTAGGGAGTTTTTTGCCTAATACGCTCGCTATACGGGCGTCAGCAGCTATGTAATTAATAGCGTCCTGGCCCTCGTCCGTGGCATCCTGCCGGGTCAGGTCGTGCAAAAACAGGACCGCGTCCGCAGTTTCAATTTCGGCCCAGGCGCGCTCCACGCCGATTTTTTCGACTTCGTCCAGCGCCTCGCGCAGGCCAGCGGTATCGACCACGTGCAGCGGTACGCCTTCAATCTGGATCAGCTGCGAGACCTTGTCGCGCGTGGTACCCGCAATCGGCGTGACGATGGCCAGTTCCGCACCGGCCAGCGCATTGAGTAGCGAGCTCTTGCCGGCATTGGGCTGGCCGGCAATCACCACCTTGATGCCTTCGCGCAGGATGGCGCCCTGCATGGCGCGCTGCATCACGCTGGTCAGGGTGGTTTGCAGGCGCAGCAGCTGGCCTTGGGCATCGGCTGCTTGCAGAAAGTCGATGTCTTCTTCCGGGAAATCAAGGGTAGCCTCGACCAGCATGCGCAAATGAATCAGTTGCTCCAGCAGCGTGTTCACCGCCAGCGAAAATTCGCCCGACATCGACCGGGCAGCCGACCGGGCAGCGGTTTCGGTGCTGGCATCAATCAGGTCGGCAATGGCTTCGGCCTGTGCCAGGTCAATCTTGTCATTGAGGAAGGCGCGCTCGGTGAATTCGCCCGGTTGAGCAATACGAAGCCCGGGCAACTGGAGCAGCCCCGCCTGGCCGGTGGCCGGGTTGGGCGCAGCGCCAGCTTCCAGGCAGCGTGCCAGCAGCAGTTGGAGCACCACCGGCCCGCCATGGGCCTGCAGTTCCAGCACGTCCTCGCCGGTATAGGAGTGGGGCGCGGGGAAATAAATGGCCAAGCCCTGGTCGATCGCCTGCCCTTGCGCGTCGCGAAATGGCAGGTAGGTGGCCTGGCGGGGTGAAAGCAGGCGGCCGCAAACGGCGGCGATCACCGGCGCAATGTTTTTACCCGAAACGCGAACGATGCCCACCGCCCCGCGCCCGGGTGCAGTGGCGATGGCAACTATGGGATGGTGATGTCGGGCCAGCATGAAGCCGCAATGTTAAAGGGCCCCAAAGTTTTGCTTTGCGGCCCTTTTTATTATCTGAACTTCGGCAGGTTGAACTGCGGCGGCACACCCATCCGGGTGTTGATCACCCATTGCTGTGTAATCGACAGGATGTTGTTGGTGATCCAGTACAGCACCAGGCCTGCCGGGAAGAAGAAGAACATCACGCTGAAAATCAGCGGCATGAACCACATCAGCTTGGCCTGCATCGGATCAGGCGGTGCAGGGTTGAGCGCCGTCTGCAGCAGGGTCGTCATGGTCATGACGACGGGCAGGATAAAGTAGGGATCGGGCGACGACAGGTCGGTGATCCACAGCATCCACGGCGCGTTGCGCATCTCGATGCTGGACAGCAACACCCAGTACAGCGCAATGAACACAGGGATCTGGATCATGATGGGGAAGCAGCCACCCATGGGGTTGACCTTTTCCTCGCGGTAGATTTTCATCATCGCCTGTTGCATTTCCTGCGGCTTGTCTTTCAGGCGCGCGCGCATTTCCGTGATCTTCGGATTGATGGCCTTCATCTTGGCCATGCTGGAGTAGGCCTTGGCATTGAGCCAGTAAAAGGCGATCTTGAGCAGCAGCACCAGCGCCACGATGGACCATCCCCAGTTTTGAATAAAGCTGTGCAGCTTGTCGAGCAGCCAATACAGCGGCTTGGCCAGAATGGTCAGCCAGCCGTAGTCTTTCACCAACTCCAGGCCGGGGGTCAGCGCCTCAAGTATTTTTTCTTCCTGTGGGCCGATAAATAATTTCGAGGCTATGCTCTTGGTCGCTCCCGGTGCAATGGTGCCAAGCGGCGTAATCAAGCCCACGGCATACAGGTTGGTGTCCACTTTACGGAAAAACAGGTCGCGCTGCAGGCCATCGCCCAGAATCCAGGCCGATGCAAAATAATGCTGCACCATGGCCACGTAGCCGTTGGTCGCCTCTTTCTCAACATCAACCTTGTTGTTTTCGATGTCCTTGAAGGTGACTTTCTGGTATTTCTTGGCTTCGGTGTAAATGACCGGGCCGGTGAAGGTGGAATAGAAGGATGGCATGTTCTTGACACCAAACCATTGCAACAACACCGGCGCAGGAAGCCTGGAGACCGGCTCATTGCCGTCGCGCACCAACTGCATGTAAAGCTGCGGGGCCTGCGGCGCGCTGCCGGTGTTGATCACGTCATGTCGCACGGCAATGTCGTAAGCGCCGCGTTTGAGCGTGTAAGTTTTTACCAGTTTGACACCGCCAATGTCGGCCGACTCAAACCTGACCTGCAGTTCGTTCTGGCCGTCCTTGAGCACGCGCTCGCCGGGCACCAACGTCATCGGTGTTTTGTGGGTGGGGAAGCTGCCTCCTGCGCCGCCCGCAATCAGGCCGGTCTGCGCCACATAAACTCGGCTGGCGCTATCGTCCAGCAACTTAAAACCCACGTCCTTGTCCGCCATGTCCTTGTATTTATTGAACACCGAGTGGACCAGGGTCCCGCCTTCGCTGTCAAAGGTCAGTGTGAAGACATCGGTGCTCACCACCACGCTCTCTTTAGTCGCGGACGGTGCTATTGATGGCGCACCCGTAGGCACAGCCCCGGGCGATCCTGGGGTTGCGCTGGCTGGCGACGAAGACGGCACGGAAGACGCCGTCACAGCGCTGGACGAGGGGGATACAGGCGCCTTGGCAGTCTGCGTGGCTGAAGGGAAGAAGGTGGCCTTGTGGCCGTTAAAAACCTGCCACTGGTCCCACAACAAGACCATGGAGAAACCAAAAATCACCCACAAAATGGTGCGGCGGATGTCGTTCATGACGGCGTCTTTTTAGAAGAGGTGGAAGTCACAGGCGTGACCAGACGGGTGAAAAGAGAAGCAGGACCTTTGGGCGGCACCGGATCGTGCCCGCCGTCGCACCAAGGGTGGCAGCGCACCAAGCGACGCAGCGTCAGATAGCTCCCCATGGCCGCGCCGTGCTGCTGCAGCGCCTGCAGCGAGTAGGCCGAACAACTGGGTTCAAACCGGCAGGCTGAACCCAGCCACGGGCTGAGCAGCAAACGGTAGCCTTTCACCAGGCCGATCAGCATGGTTTGTGGCAAACGTATCAGGGCGGCAATCGGTTTCATGGAGCATTTACTCCCGCCTGCATCAGCGCCTGCACTTCTGCGCGCACCGCCTGCTTGAGTGGCTCGGAGCTGGCGCTGACAAATTCGGTGCGGGAAAACCCACGCCGCAAGCGGACCACAAAAGCGGCCGGTAGATACTGATGCAAAAAATCAGCGCTCACGGTGTATATCTGTCGTTTGATGGCATTGCGCGTGACGGCCCGTTTGGCCCAGCGTTTGGGAACCATCGCGCCTATCCATATATCCTGGATCGGAAACAGCACCGGTGCATCAACAAGCTTGCCGGGCTGTATTTGCAGGCCCCTGGCGTCCAATGCATTGCGGTGCAATGCGAAGTGCGTTGTTCTTGCAACAATGGCACCGGCAAGTACTGCCTGAAACTGCGGTCGGGTTTGAAGCCGCTGCACTAGCGCCAGCTCAAGAACAGAAAACTGCGAAGGGCCTGTAGAAAGCGGGCTTAAACGGCCAGGCGCTTGCGGCCTTTGGCGCGACGTGCAGCGATCACTGCGCGGCCGCCACGCGTTTTCATGCGCGTCAGAAAGCCGTGCGTGCGTGCGCGCTTGACTTTGGAAGGTTGGTATGTGCGTTTCATGATAAATCCTACTAGCCTTAATTCGGCTTATTACTGGGCTGTCAGCTACAAAGCTTCCCCTGGCGATCTGAATGATCTTGGTGGCCGTACAACACAACCAACTTTGCAAGTTTGCAGGACTTGCAACACACCAGCAACGACTTGGCCGATCAATCATTGAAATTGAATCAATCGGCAAGGTCGTGCAAGCGGTATCAATCCGCTACGAATCAGGGAAACCCATGATTATCACAGATTTCTCAACACTGGCAACCCGTTAGCTCGTGTAGTGGGAGTAAAGACCAGGATGAGACTGATCCGTGGAGTGCCGCGTACGTGAGGGTAGCCGTAAAAATGATGGTTTTTTTCGAGGTAAGGTGTAAACCACCGAAAAATCTTTAGCCGGCACGGTCTGCTCGCTGGGCATGAGACATGAACTGTTGATGCGTTTGCGGTTGCCTGCTGTGGTGGTCAAGTCGCCGGTTGGCGTCATCAATTAAATTCAGTGGTTTGACAACTCGGCAAGGTGGCCGACATTGGGCACGCTATGTCTGCTTTTTAGTGCGATCGTGATTTCCCCTATCTTTATCTTTAATTTCTTAATTCAAATTAGTAGTAGTGATAAGGGCGGCGCCTATCTGTGGACAGCGCCATTTTCCCCTTTTTAATCAATCACTTGGCGTTTGTTTAACCTTGTGTTCAGACGACCTTGAAGTATCTTGTCAGATATGAACAACTTTCGATTGTCAGGTACTGCTGTGGATAAGTCATGGCTTGTTCAAAAGTTGTCCCCATGGTTATTGCGCTGGCCTTCCAGTTTTTAAAATAAGTAAAAAGTACTCATTTTTAGGATTTCATCGTTTATTCCAGCATGATGATGTGCTTACGCCTGACCAATAACTCACTGAACTTGGGCGGGCTCTTATCTCAGGGCGCGTAAATTTATGACAACAATGCCATGACAAAAACCTCTATTTTTATGGGCTAGATAGCCTGTAATCTCGTACCAAGCTTTTCCGGGCCCGGGGACAGGCCCGACCGAAAATAGGGTTAAACCAGAAGTAATTATTTTGTGGATAACTAAGCGCCCCGACTACAATTGCGAGTGCTCAAAATTAACAATATCCACAAGCAGCTGCTGGCTGCTTTGCGTCAACAACCCGGTCAAAACCAGTCATGAGTGAGGGAGCCATCCATGACCTGAGCTACAACTTATGGCAAACCTGTGTTGACCATCTGGCCCAGGAATTACCCGGGCAGCAGTTCAATACCTGGATCCGTCCGCTGGTTGTCAACGTGGCCCCCGACCTGTCCAAAGTCACCGTTCAGGTCGGCAACCGCTTTAAACTGGACTGGGTTCGAGCCCAATATGCAGCCCGTATTTCCGCATTGCTTGAAAAGATATCAGGCCAGAGAATTCCTCTTGAGTTAGCGCTCGCTCCTCGGGAAATACCCGAAAAATCTGCTATTTTAGTTAGAAGTTTTGAAGGAGTGGGGGTTTCGGAACCGGCCGGTCTCGGGATGCCTGAAGAAGTTGCAGGCACGCCGTTCAAGAACCGGATCAATACCGCGCTGACCTTTGACACCCTGATTGAAGGCACCGCCAACCGCATGGGCCGCGCCGCCGCGCTCCACGTTGCCAGCAGTCTGGGTCAGCTTTACAACCCGCTTTTCATCTATGGCGGCGTCGGTTTGGGTAAAACCCATTTAATGCATGCCATCGGCAACAAGCTACTGGCTGACAACCCGGCTACCAAAGTTCTCTACATCCACGCAGAGCAATTTGTTTCAGATGTGGTTAAAGCCTACCAGCGCAAGACTTTTGACGAGTTCAAGGAACGCTATCACTCGCTGGATTTACTGCTGATTGACGATGTACAGTTTCTTGCCAACAAGGACCGCACACAGGAAGAGTTTTTCAATGCCTTCGAGGCCCTACTGACCAAAAAGTCGCATATTGTGATGACCAGCGACACCTATCCCAAAGGCCTGACCGACATCCATGAGCGCCTGGTGTCACGCTTTGACTCCGGCTTGACGGTGGCCATCGAGCCTCCCGAACTGGAGATGCGCGTAGCCATCCTGATTCGCAAAGCCGAGGCCGAGGGAGCGGTCATGCCGGAAGAAGTCGCGTTTTTTGTGGCCAAGAACGTCCGCTCCAATGTGCGCGAACTGGAAGGCGCACTGCGCAAAATTCTGGCTTATTCGCGGTTTAACCTCAAGGAAATCTCTATCCAGCTGGCTAGAGAAGCCCTGCGTGACCTGCTGTCGATTCAAAACCGGCAGATTTCTGTTGAAAACATCCAGAAGACGGTGGCCGACTACTACAAGATCAAGGTCGCCGACATGTATTCCAAAAAGCGGCCTGCCAGCATCGCCCGGCCGCGGCAGATTGCCATGTACCTGGCCAAGGAACTCACGCAAAAAAGCCTGCCCGAGATCGGTGAGCTGTTTGGCGGGCGCGACCACACCACGGTGTTGCATGCCGTGCGCAAAATGTCTGCAGAACGCCAGCAGATGACCGAACTCAATCAGCAGCTGCACGTGCTGGAACAAACCCTGAAAGGCTGAAAATAAATGCTTTTGTACTGCGATATAAGTATGGGGACAACTTTTGAACAAGCTATGACTTATCCACAGCAGTAGCTGACAATCGAAAGTTGTTCATATCTGACAAGATACTTCAAGGTCGTCTGAACACAAGGTTAAACAAACGCCAAGTGCTTGATTAAAAAGGGGAAAATGGCGCTGTTCACAGATAGGCGCCGCCCTTATCACTACTACTAATTTGAATTAAAGAATTAAAGATAAATACAGAGGAAGACATGATCGTTCTGAAAGCCACTCAAGAAAAAGTTTTGTCGGTTCTGCAATCGGTTGCAGGCATTGTGGAACGCAGGCATACTTTGCCGATTCTGGCCAACGTGCTGATCCGCAAAACCGGCGCGCAGCTGCAACTCACCACGAGCGATCTTGAAATCCAGATCCGCACCACCGCTGAACTCGATGGCGACGCCGGAGACTTCACCACCACGGTAGGCGCCCGCAAGCTCATCGACATCCTGCGTTCCATGCCCAGCGACCAGACTGTGACGCTGGAGTCAGCGCAGAACAAGCTGATTTTGAAAGGTGGGAAAAGCCGCTTCACGCTGCAGACCCTGCCGGCTGAAGACTTCCCGCTGGTACAGGAAGCCGCCAACTTTGGCCCCAGCTTTTCGGTGCCGCAAAAGGTGCTCAAGGAACTGCTCAACCAGGTGTCGTTTGCCATGGCGGTGCATGACATTCGCTACTACCTCAACGGCATTTTGTTTGTGGTTGAAGGCAAACAACTGAGCCTGGTGGCCACCGACGGCCATCGGCTGGCGTTTTCGTCGGCCACGCTCGACGTTGAAGTGCCCAAGCAGGAAGTGATTTTGCCACGCAAGACGGTGCTGGAAATGCTGCGCCTGCTCAGCGACAAGGAAGGCGCGATCCAGATGCAGTTTGCCGGCAACCAGGCCAAATTCAGCTTTGAAGGCATGGAGTTTGTGACCAAGCTGGTCGAAGGTAAATTTCCCGACTACAACCGCGTGATTCCCAAGAACCACAAAAACATCATCACGCTGGGCCGCCTGCCGCTGCTGGCCAGCCTGCAGCGCACGGCGATTCTTACCAGTGAAAAGTTCAAGGGGGTACGGCTGAATATCGAACCCGGCACGCTGCGCGTGGCCTCCAACAACGCTGAGCAGGAAGAAGCCGTCGACGAGCTCGACATCGACTACGGCGGCGAACCCATAGAAATTGGCTTTAACGTGACTTACCTGATTGATGCACTGGCCAACATGGACCAGGACATGGTGAAGATTGAGCTGGCGGACTCCAACAGCTCGGCGCTGCTGACTATTCCAGACGATGCAGCCTTCAAATACGTGGTGATGCCGATGCGCATTTGACGCATAGTTAACAAGAAGCACACGCCATAAGAAACAACAGACCCGCGAACCTTCGCGGGTTTGGTCATTCAAGAGATTGAGAAAAGCGGGTTATGACTGAAGAAAACAAACCGAACGAAGCCGATCAAGTTCACGTCAGCGATGGTGCTGCAGGCGAGGAAAGCTCCAATTTCCAGCCAAAAATCGACACCAACCAGGCGGGCGCATCAGAAGCTTATGGCGAAGGCTCCATCCAGATCCTGGAAGGCCTGGAGGCCGTGCGCAAGCGTCCTGGCATGTACATTGGCGACACGTCAGACGGCACTGGCTTGCATCACCTGGTGTTTGAGGTTGTCGACAACTCTATCGACGAATCACTGGCGGGCCACTGTGATGACATCGTTGTCACCATCCACACCGACAACTCGGTCAGCGTGGTCGACAACGGCCGCGGCATCCCGACCGGCGTGAAGATGGATGACAAGCATGAGCCCAAGCGTTCGGCTGCCGAGATTGCCCTGACCGAGTTGCATGCCGGCGGCAAGTTCAACCAGAACAGCTACAAGGTGTCTGGCGGTCTGCACGGCGTGGGTGTGAGCTGCGTGAACGCGCTGTCAAAAATGTTGCGCCTGACCATTCGCCGCGACGGCAAGGTGCATGTCATGGAGTTCTCCAGAGGCTTTGTGCAGAACCGCATCGTCGATACGGTCAACGGCTTCGAAGTCTCCCCTATGAAGGTGCTGGGCTCTACCGACAAGCGCGGCACCGAAGTCCACTTTTTGCCTGACACCGACATCTTCAAGGAAAACAACGATTTTCACTACGAGATTTTGAGCAAGCGCCTGCGTGAGCTGAGCTTCCTGAACAACGGCGTGAAGATTCGTCTGAAAGACGAGCGCACCGGCAAGGAAGACGACTTTGCCGGTGCCGACGGCGTCAAGGGCTTTGTGGCGTTCATCAACAAAGGCAAAACCGTATTGCACCCCAACGTGTTTGCTGCCATGGGCGACCGCCAGAGCGACCAGGGCACCAACATTGGCGTGGAAGTGGCCATGCAGTGGAACAGCGGCTACAACGAGCAGGTGCTGTGCTTTACCAACAACATTCCCCAGCGTGATGGCGGCACCCACCTGACCGGCCTGCGCGCCGCCATGACGCGCGTGATCAACAAGTACATCGACGACAGCGAACTGGCCAAAAAAGCCAAGGTGGAGGTCACCGGTGACGACATGCGCGAAGGCCTGTGTTGCGTGTTGAGCGTGAAGGTGCCCGAACCAAAATTTTCGAGTCAGACCAAAGACAAGCTGGTGTCCAGTGAAGTGCGTGGCCCTGTCGAAGAGATCGTGAGCCGACTGCTGTACGACTACCTGCAGGAACGCCCCAACGACGCCAAGATCATCGTCGGCAAAATCATTGAAGCCGCCCGTGCCCGCGAAGCCGCCCGCAAGGCCCGCGACATGACGCGCCGCAAGGGTGTGCTCGACGGCATGGGTCTGCCCGGCAAGCTGGCCGACTGCCAGGAAAAAGATCCCGCCGGCTGCGAAATCTATCTGGTCGAGGGCGACTCCGCCGGCGGCTCCGCCAAGCAGGGCCGCGACCGTAAATTCCAGGCCATCCTGCCTTTGCGTGGCAAGATTTTGAATGTAGAAAAAGCCCGCTATGAAAAGCTGCTGACCAGCAATGAAATTTTGATACTGATCACGGCGCTGGGCACCGGTATTGGCAATGCAGGCGGCACGCGGGGGACCGATGGCACGCCAGGCCCTGATGACTTCAACGTGGCCAAGCTGCGCTACCACCGCATCATCATCATGACCGACGCCGACGTGGACGGCGCGCACATCCGAACGCTGCTGCTCACCTTCTTTTACCGCCAGATGCCCGAGCTGGTGGAGCGCGGCTACATCTACATTGCGCAGCCGCCGCTGTACAAGGTCAAAGCCGGCAAGGAAGAACAGTACCTGAAAGACACCCAGGCACTCGACGCCTTTTTGCTGCGCATTGCGCTGAAAGACGCGGTTGTGCAAACCGGCGCCGACGAAAACACCGTGCTGACGGGTGACGCACTGGCCGAACTGGCACGCAAACACCAGCTGGCCGAGTCGGTGATTGGCCGCCTGCGCGGCTTTATGGATGCAGAGGCCCTGCGTGCTATTGCCGATGGCGTGTCGCTGAATCTCGATACCATGGCCGAAGCCGAAACCTCGGCCGCGCTACTGCAAGCCAGGCTGCGCGAGCTGAACGTGACAGGCTCGCCCGCCGAAGTGGCCGGTGAGTTTGACACCCGCACCGACAAACCCCTTCTGCGCATTAGCCGCCATCACCACGGCAACGTGAAGAGCAGCGTGCTGACGCAGGACTTTGTACACGGCGCCGACTACGCCACGCTGGCCGAAGCGGCCACCATGTTCAAGGACTTGATCAGCGACGGCGCCAAAGTCATGCGTGGCGAAGGCGAGCGGAGAAAAGAAGAAAAAATCAGCGACTTCCGCCAGGCCATGAGCTGGCTGATTGGCCAGGCCGAAAACGCCACTGCACGCCAGCGCTACAAAGGCCTGGGCGAGATGAACCCCGCCCAACTCTGGGAAACCACCATGGACCCCAAAGTGCGCCGCCTGCTCAAGGTGCAGGTTGATGACGCGATTGAAGCCGATCGTGTGTTCACCATGCTGATGGGTGATGAAGTCGAGCCGCGCCGGGAGTTCATTGAGCAGAATGCGTTGAGGGCGGCCAATATTGATATCTGATTGTGTAGGTTCTCAAAATTCCTGCAAAAATTCTCACATCGTGCAAAAAGTCTTGATATAGGTCTAGGGGTGTCGGGCGACACAGTAAGTGAAATCTGTGTGTTGCGGCCGGTCGAGAATTGACCCACGTGCCGGGATTGCACTGACCCATGCATCGGCTATGCGAATCGTTGCCAGCATTAGGATTGACCGTCGGCACCTGGATCAATATCGCATCGGCACCGGCACCAACACCGCGTCGGCAGTAACAGCCATGACGCGCACTCGTTCTCGCCATGCAGGTCGGCCAGGGTATGGCGAAGCCTGATTAACGATGACATTGAATTTCGGGTGGCAGCATGAATACACGTTATGCTCAGATGACATCGATGTAGCAAATCGTTGTCAAGAGCGATAGCAACGTTGGCCAAACGCATTGATTTATTAATGAACATTAGGAGCAACTATGGGAGGTTCAGGATCAAGCGGGTGGGAGCCCACGCCGCCACGTGACCCATGCGGAACGTTGTCATTTCGTGCTTCGCTTAACTCACCGCAGCCGGCGGTTGTCGCTCTGCTTACCGTCGGGCATGTACTATCAATTGGTATGGCTCCCGCGCCACAGCATGCTGTCCAAGTGAGTCATGGCATGTCAGTCGCTGGAACGCTCACAGGTCCCAAAATAAGTAGCCTTATTAATTGCCTCCTGAATGGATACTGTTTTGAGGCTGAGGTTGTCTCGATTTCGGGAGGGCATTGCGTCGTTGATGTGAGGCCGGTATGAGAAGGACCCTAACGGTAGTTGGAGGGGCGTATGGCGAGGAGTGCAGTTTTCCACGGCGCATAGTATTTCGTGGAAGCGGTGCTCGCGCCGCAGCCGTGCTTGTTAACCTCGGCCGCGACAGTGGCATTGATGTAGCGCTATTCACTGCTACAGGGCCAACTCTTGGGCCAGAGTTTGTGAGCATTGCGAAACACCTTGGGTACACGCTTCATGCTCGGCAACGCACTTCTGATGTCTGGTTTCGATACCGATATCCACTTGGCCGTCCGGATATTCATCCGTTGTCGATACCAGCGCTTCCTCAGCAACCGCCGGTCGAGGCGGACCGACTCCTGGTCTTTGGGATGGTTGAAGGACGTCCAACGACTCACGCAAAGCGCGTTGTATACGATCCCCAAGATGGCTCACGAGCCCAAGCCTATTCATCAAACGGATCTACGGCGCAGGAATTGGCCGTTGTTGTTTCGCACTCTGAGGGACGGGCCCTTACAGGCGAGCAAGATCCAAACTCAATCGCCAAGGCTCTGTTGCAAGCGCCTGGGACGTCGGTTGCCATTATCAAGTGTGGTCCGCAAGGTGCGCTTGTTCATACGGCAACGTCTAGTGCTTGGATTTACCCATTTCCAACCACACGGGTCTACAAGATCGGTTCAGGCGATGTTTTCTCAGCCGGATTTGCCTTCGCCTGGTTGGTCGAGGAGATCGATCCGATTCAGGCGGCCTGGTTTGCTTCACGTCTGGCGGCAGCCTACGTCGAGTCAGGCCTGGATCGATTTACGCCCGACCAGCTCGAAGACTTCCGCGCGCAAGCTCGTACTGCGCACCATAAGCTTGGGGCATGCGCGCAGCGGCCAATACCTGAAACGCAGATTTATCTTGCAGGCCCATTCTTCAGTACCTCGCAGCAGTGGGCCATCGATGAAATGCGGGGAGCCTTGAAAGATATGGGCTTTCGCGTGTTTTCGCCGATTCACGATATAGGCGTTGGCCTGCCCTCCGAGGTTGCCCCACAGGATCTGAGTGGCCTCAATTCGTCAGGTGTGGTGTTGGCTCTTCTCGATGGCCTTGACCCCGGGACGCTATTTGAGGTCGGGTATGCGAGAGCAAAGAACATCCCAGTCATTGCGGTTGCTGAGTCTGTATCCGCAGACTCGCTCACGATGGTCCTGGGGTCGGATTGCTATGTGACCAACGACTTGACCACTGGAATATATGCGGCCTGCTGGAAAGTCATGGGAGATGTCTGAACTGCTGTTGTTGTCTGGGGGAATTGATTCGATCGCACTCGCCGCTTGGAGGCGGCCGTCCGTCTGCCTGACCATTGACTATGGACAACGACCGGCTCAAGCCGAACTCCAAGCGTCAGCTCAGGTTTGCCAGGATCTTGGTCTAAGACATGAGGTACTGGAGGCTAAGATCCCTGGCCTAGGTAGTGGCCGCTTGGCTGGCGAAGCCGAATCGCCACACTCTAAACACGCGGAGTTCTGGCCATTTCGCAACCAGTACCTGATCACAATCGCCAGCATGATGGCAATGAAAACCGGTTGCGATACCGTCACGATTGGCACTGTGGTGACTGACCGCCGCCATAAAGACGGGTCAGAAGCCTTCTTACACTATCTCCGACTGGTCTTGCTCCAACAGGAAGGTGCGCTTGGTTTGCAGGCACCGGCAGCAAATCTAACCAGCGAACAACTGGTTCGCCAATCGAACGTTTCCCCTTCGGTTTTGGCGTGGGCCCATTCGTGCCATTCAGGCCCATTGGCGTGCGGAACGTGTCCAGGCTGTCAAAAGCACTCCGAAGTTATGGCTGCACTCGGGTGGTCGCGGTAAGACTTAGTGTGCAAGCGGGAGCGGCATCTGCTGCGGTCTAGGTGCATTGCTACTTACTGGATCGTCCTGCCCAAATTTGTGCTTGATTGCATCGAGCGCGAGTCTGCCAACGGTGCGCATTTGGTCCCAAATCAGGCAATCAAGAACCGCTGGTCGAACATTCATTGCGTGGCAAAGGTTGATGTATTGCGCCTCCATTTCGAAATACTGTCGTTCAACTTTTTGCTCGGGCGTAAAAAGATCGCAGAGAACCCCTGCTCTAACGATGTGAATATCCAAAATGGCCACATCGTCTGCGTCTAAATAGTTTCGCGCGACCCAGCCTGCGGTTTTTGGACCAACACCGCGTACCCGCAAAAGACTGTCGCGCAGCGCTCGACCTCCCTGTGGATCGATCTGCTTGTTCCGAACGCACTTCATCGCGTCTGCAAGGTAGATTGCCTTTTGATTCGGATACCGGTAATGGATATTGCGGCCACCGACTTCAAGTGGGCGCCTCAGGACCTCAACCCAATTCTCCGTGGAGGCGTTCAGATTGGCAATTAAATCGGCATCGCGGCATGCCTTGAACGCCGCCATGGCCAGTTCCGCTGTGATCCCATATCCGCCGAGCAGACAGAACACCAACTCCTCGGCCAAGCTTCCTTGCGCCCGATACGGTGAGTGTGCCTTTCCATCCAGGTCACTCATCCAGAGCTGAGACACCCAGTACGCGGGCGTAAATAAGTTCCAATGATCGCCCCAGCAGATGCCTGGAACAACAGGCTCATTCGCATCAGGTAGCTCTCGACGTCTCTCGGTGTCATTGACCCAGTAGCTAACAGTTTGGCTCATGCCCCGCTCCCAGTCGAAATCAGCGTGCCAAGCCATGTGTGTAGAGACGCCTGCTCAGCAAGGGACAGCTTTTGGACCCTTTGGCGCAGACGGTCTTGCCGTCTGCGAATTACCTCGCGCTGACGAAACCCCTCACCGAGATAGCGATCGTCGTGCGGGATGTCAGGCTTTGAATAGTTGTACCAAACGCACTCCTCACGCATCCCAACGCGCGTGCGCATGTGGAACTTGTGCTGATGCCAGCCCGCAAGTCGCTGCTCATAAAGTGGTGACGAGTAGCCCGAAATCAGGATTTTGCATGGGAGCGCGGTCAAACAATCCAGCAAGTGCACATGGTCGTCAACGGTGTAATCGTGCCGGTAGACGCGGGCCCGGCGGCGTGTATCTGGATGGTATGGCGGATCGGCGTAGACCACGGTGTCCGCATCAAGAGGGATGTTCTTCAAACACTCAATCGCATCGCCATGCACAAGCTTGCATAGGCCGCTGAATTCACGCCGCCACATGTCTACGACTGCTTGATCGCGCTCAATGCCGAATTGCTCAAGCGCGGCCTGTTTGTGCCGCATAACAGCACCCCCACCAAGGTGGGTCTCAATATACCGCTTGTGTGGAGGGATCAGATTGATTAGATGGGCATAACAGGTGCCCTTGCCGCCGTCGTATCGCATGACACAAGCATCGTCATTTCTGGCGATGGTGTCAAGCTAAGTTTTAACTGAAGCTGATTGGCCATTCGGACCGAGGTAAGAGTTGGCTCCAACCGTCGTCGATGCCACTGTTTCGATGAAGCGCGGGATTTTTCACTTTTGGTGACACAAACGCCGGATCCTTTCACTTTCCTTGTCACGACGACACGGGGGGTGTGACCTAAAATGTGAAAATATCGTTATGAATTAAAGGCCTTCTTTTCATTAACTATGTCACCCGTCAAAGGGGTTCCCGTACTGAATTTGACTCGCAGAGGCGGATCTCGCTCGTCAATCATTGACACCCCCGAAACCTCGCAGAGCAAGTGCGCATGCCGGCAGGCTGTTGGCGCCGATTGAATCTTGACCACCTGTGCCGATTGAATTTTGACCAGGGGCTTTTGCTGGCTGTTTGATTGCCAACTGTGGATAACTATAGTCTCTTGCTGGTTTTGCTGGCTCCTTTTGAATCTCTGTCAGGTGGTCAGAACGGTTCTGCCTCGACTTTCTGAACCTCGCTCTTGCCCGCATCAACCTTGCGTTGCAACTCCCTGGATTTGATCTTTCCCTTGGCCTCGGTGGAGCTGTGGCGGAATCGGTAGGACTCGTTTCCAGTCTCCAGGATGTGACAGTGGTGGGTGAGCCGGTCTAGGAGCGCCGTCGTCATCTTTGCATCGCCAAACACGCTGGACCACTCCGCAAACGTCAGGTTGGTCGTGATCATCACGCTGGTGTGCTCGTACAACTTGGACAGCAAATGAAACAGCAAGGCGCCTCCCGCCTGGCTGAATGGCAGGTACCCCAGCTCGTCCAGAATGACCAGGTCGGTTCGCATCAGACTCATTGCTATCCGCCCGGCCTTTCCTTGCGCCTTCTCCTGCTCCAGTGCATTGACCAGATCCACCGTTGAGTAGAACCGCACACGCTTGCCATGGCGGGTCAGGCCGGAGATTCCCAGCGCGGTGGCCAGATGGGTCTTGCCGGTACCAGGCCCGCCAATAAGGACGGCGTTCTGAGCGTCATCGGTGAACGACAGGTCCGACAGCTTCTGAATCAGCGCCTTGTCCACCTGAGACACTGCGAAGTCAAACCCGGCCAGATCCCTGTGCATGGGGAAGCGGGCCGACTTCATCTGGTGCGAGATAGAGCGCATTTGACGGTCCACGTCTTCCGCATCCAGCAAGTGTTCCAGCAGCCACCGCGATGACTCAATGGTCGATCCGCCATCCTGCTCCATCAAGTCGGCCCAGGCGGTGGCCATGCCATTCAGGCGCAACCCTTTGAGTGCGCTTTGCACATCGCGTTTGGAATCACGCATGCCTCACCTCCTGACCATCCTGGTGTGTGGGACGTAGTCGGTCATAACGCGCTGTATCCGCCCTGGGTATCAGCGTGAGTTTCAGATGCGTTTGTGCCTGCTCCGGCGTTTGCGGTGAGTTCAGTCGCGCCAGTACGTTTCGCACATGCTCTGCACTGATGCTGCCATTCGGTGCCGCACCTTCGAGCACCAACTCCACAGCCACCAGCACAGACTCCAGTCCGGACTGCGGAACCGCCGCCAGAACTTGTGCCATGACACGGTCCCCTCCGGGGTGTCGAAGGAGCGATTGCCGCAATCGCAGCAGGGGCAACGGAAGGTCAAGAAACGGGGCGCCGTTTCTCAAGGCACCCGGCTTGCGTTGCACCAGATCGATGTAATGCTGCCAGTCGTACGTCGTCTGCGACTTGCCCACCAGCCGCGCATGACTGGCGATCACCATGTCCGCATAGGCGACATCAACTCGGTTTGGATACAGGCGGGTGCTGACCAGGGAACCTGCCCATTCACAGGGGACCGAGTAACGGTTGCGTGCCACCGATACTAGGCAGGTGCTGCTCACGCGCGCAGGTTTCTCCACGTAGCCATCGAACGGCTCGGGCATGCTCATGAGGTGAGCGCGCTCCAGCTCCAGCATCTCCGCCACAGTGAACTGCTTGTGAATCGGATGGTCCGTGTCCTCCCATACCGACCGGCAACGCTCCCCCAGCCAGGCGTTGAGTTCAGTGAATGATCCGAACCGACGTGTACCGGCCTCGATCCAGATTCGCCGGCGACTGTCTTGGACGTTCTTCTCCACGACGCCTTTCTCCCAACCGGAAGCGACATTGCAAAAGTCCGGATCGAAGAGGTAATGGCTGCACATCGTCGAGAAGCGCGCGTTGACGATGCGCCCCTTGCCCTTCTTGACCTTGTCCACGGCCGTCTTCATGTTGTCGTAGATGCCGCGCCGGGCAACACCACCCAAAGCAATGAAGGAGCGGGTGTGGGCATCGAACAGCATCTCATGGCCCTGGCTGGGGTAGGCAACCAACCAGAACGCCCGACTGGCACACAGCTTCAGATGGGATACCTGCAGGTTGTAGAACACGCCGCCCACCACCAGCGCCTCATCACTCCAGTCGAACTGAAACGCCTCACCCAACTCGAAGCTCAATGGAACAAACGCCTTGCTGGGGGACTGGTTGCTCTGCTCACGCCACGCACGAATGAAATCGGTCACCGCGCTGTAGCCGCCCCGGTAGCCTTGTGCCTGGATCTGGGCAAACAAGGCCTTGCCGCTGCGCCGCCCCTTCTTGGGACGGTGCATATCCGTATTCAATGCTTGGCCCAACACATCCTTGTAGGGCGTGAGCTTGCCGTCAGGGGCTTCCCTCACGTACTTCGGGGCTATGTCGCCAGGGGCCTTGAGCCACTTCTTTACGGTATTGCGTGACAGGCCTGTGGCCCTCGCAATCGCACTGGTGGAGAGTTTGTCGCGCAGTTTTAAGCGTCTTACCTTGCCTATTACGTCCATGGTGATCACCTTTTGGTACCTGCTGAATTAATCAGCAGGACAGTGGAACACCCTGGTCAATTTTCGGTCGGCACTTCTCGCTCTAAATGGTCAATTTTCGGTCGGCGCCAACA
>DFWY01000126.1 GCA_002381615.1 Polaromonas sp. UBA4122
GTGCTGGCCACCGTCAAGCGCGACGGCATTGAAGCCAAAGGTGGCGCCTGGAGTGCCGAAGAAGAAGAAGCGTTCAAGGCGCCGATACGCAGCCAGTACGAGAGCCAGGGCCACCCCTACTACGCCACCGCACGGCTCTGGGACGACGGCGTGATTGACCCGGCCGATACGCGTCGCGTGCTGGCACTGGGGTTGAGCGCCTCGCTCAATGCGCCGATTCCAGAGACAAAATTCGGCCTGTTCAGGATGTAAACCATGAAATACCTCCAACTGACCGTTCAGGATGGTGTGGCGACGCTGGTGCTCAGTCGTCCCGGGGTGCGCAATGCCTTCAACGACGAAGTGATTGCCGAGTTCATCCAAGCCTTCGGCGAACTGGGTACGGGTGAGGACGTGCGCTGTGTGGTGTTGGCTGCGGAGGGCGTGGCTTTTTGCGCCGGTGCCGACCTCAACTGGATGCGCCGCATGGCGGACTACACCCATGCGGAGAACCTGGCCGATGCCGCCCAACTGGCCGAGATGCTGCGCGTGATTTATGAGTGCCCCAAACCCACCGTGGCCCGCATCCAGGGTGATGTATACGCGGGCGGTATGGGCCTGGTGGCCGTGTGCGACATGGCGGTCAGTGTCGATACGGCCAACTTTTGCCTCAGCGAGGTCAAGCTGGGGCTGATTCCGGCCACCATCAGCCCCTACGTGATCCGCGCCATGGGTGCGCGTGCGGCGCACCGCTATTTTTTGACGGCAGAACGCTTTGATGCCCAGGAAGCGCATCGCATCGGTTTTATCCACAGCGTGGTGACGGCCGACGCGCTTGATGCCAAGGTGGCTGAGATCACCCAGGCGCTGGTCAGCGCCAGCCCCGCAGCGGTCAAAGCCTGCAAGCAACTGGTGCAGGACGTGGCCGGGCGTGACATCTCGGCCGACCTGATGGCCCGGACCGTGAAAGGCATCGCCGACATCCGCTCCAGCGAGCAGGGCAAGGAAGGCGTGCAGTCTTTCCTGCAAAAGCGCAAACCGTCCTGGCTGGTCTGATCACGGATCGCCCGTCGTTACCCTGAAGTCACCTTTTTCAAAGAACAACAGACATGTATAAAAAAATCCTGATCGCGAACCGAGGCGACCAGCGGCAAAGCCGCGCAGCAGCGAAGCTACATTGCCTGGCACGCGAAGCGTGTGCAGGCGATTTCACCGCGAAAGTTCACCATGTTTAAAAAGATACTGATAGCCAATCGCGGGGAAATCGCCTGCCGCGTTGCGGCCACTGCCAAGCGCATGGCCATTAAAACGGTCGCGGTGTACTCGGATGCCGATGCCAACGCCAAGCATGTGAGCTTTTGCGATGAAGCCATTCACATCGGCGGCAGCGCGCCCAAAGACAGCTACTTGCGCTGGGATCGCATCATTGAAGCGGCGAAAGCCACAGGCGCCGAGGCGATTCACCCGGGCTATGGCTTTCTGAGTGAAAACGAGGAGTTTGCGCAGGCCTGTGCCAACGTGGGGCTGGTCTTCATTGGCCCACCCGCGTCCGCCATCAAGGCCATGGGACTCAAAGCCGAGTCCAAGCGCCTGATGGAAACGGCCGGCGTACCGCTGGTGCCCGGTTACCACGGCAGTGACCAGTCGCCCGAACTGCTCAAGCGTGAGGCGGATCGCATCGGCTACCCGGTGCTCATCAAGGCCAGCGCGGGCGGCGGCGGCAAAGGCATGCGGGCGGTGGACAAGTCGGAAGACTTTGACGCAGCGCTGGCGTCCTGCAAACGCGAAGCCATAACCAGCTTTGGTGACGATGCCGTGCTGGTGGAGAAATATGCGCAGCGTCCGCGGCACATCGAGATTCAGGTGTTTGGCGACAGCCACGGCAACTATGTGTACTTGTTCGAGCGCGACTGTTCGGTGCAGCGGCGCCACCAGAAAGTACTCGAAGAAGCGCCGGCTCCCGGCATGACGGAAGCGATGCGCAGGCAGATGGGTGAAGCTGCGGTGGCGGCGGCGCGAGCAGTGAACTACGTGGGCGCTGGCACGGTGGAGTTCATCGTCGAGCAGCATCTGCCGGAGGATGCGACAAGTGGGGTGACCGGCGAGCGCCGCGCCGGGCCGCCCCAAGCAAGCTCAGCCCCCTCGGGGGGCAGCGCAGCACACGAAGTGGCAAGCGTGGGGGCCTTTTACTTCATGGAGATGAACACCCGTTTGCAGGTCGAGCATCCGGTGACTGAAGCCATTACCGGGCTGGATTTGGTGGAGTGGCAGTTGCGGGTTGCTTGTGGCCAGACCTTGCCCCTCAAGCAAGAGCAACTGCGCATCACCGGCCACGCCATCGAAGCCCGCATCTGCGCCGAAAACCCCGACAACAATTTTCTGCCAGCGACCGGCACCCTGCATGTCTACCAGAAGCCGGCCTGCACCAGCTTTGAGCGCGCGAATTTGAGCAACACCGGTGTTGCGGTCCGCGTCGACGATGGCGTGCGCGAAGGCGACACAATTTCTCCTTTTTATGACTCGATGGTCGCCAAACTGATCGTGCATGGCCAGACCCGTGAAGAAGCGCTTGCCCGGCTGGACGACGCGCTGGCGCAAACCCGCATCGTCGGGCTCAACACCAATGTGCAGTTTCTGCGCTATGTGGTGCGCAGCCCCTCGTTTGCCCAAGCCAATCTGGACACCGCGCTGATCCCGCGCGAAGAGGCGGTGCTCTTCAAGCAGGAGCCTGTCGGATTGGCAATGGCTGCGGCGGCCGCGATTGCCCAGGCGCTGGTGGACGAGAAGGCCTCCGAAGGCGCCGACCCTTTCAGCCGCCGCGATGGCTGGTGTTCGCATGGCGTGACGCAGCGGCGTTTCGGGTTTGAATTCCACGACGAGCCCGCCCAAGCCGAGTTGACCTATCTGCATGACGGCGCGCTGCGCCTGGTGGTGGCTGAAGTGTCCGGTCCACTGGTGTTCTCCAAAGCGGCGCAGGGCATCGACATCCAGTTTGCGGGCCAGCGCCTCACTGCGGCGGTTTACCGGCAAGGTGAGGTGGACCACGTCTTTATGGCGCATGGTGCGACACAGATCACGGCCATTGATTTGCTCGCCCATGCTGGCGAGAGCCATGCAGAGACCGGGCGCCTGACCGCGCCCATGCCTGGCAAGGTTGTGTCCTTTGCCGTCAAGGGCGGTGACAAGGTCAGCAAGGGTCAGACGCTGGCGGTGATGGAGGCCATGAAAATGGAGCACACCATTGCCGCACCCGCCGACGGGGTGGTGAAGGAGTTGCTGTATGCACCGGGCGATCAGGTGGCCGAAGGGGCAGAGTTGCTGCGACTGGCGGAGTGAAGCATCCGCCACGCCACGGTGGATGCCGGGCTACCCCTCATGGCCCAAACGTTCGAAGGGCAACGTCTGCTTGACCAGAATCACCGTGCAGGGCGCCTCCATGGCCACCTTGATCGGCACGGTGGCGACGAAGCGCTTCATCTGCAGGCCATGGGTGGCGGCCCCCATGACGATCATGTCGACGTTGTTGCCCTCGGCATAGCGCACGATGGCCTGGGCCACGTCGCTCGATTCGAGTACGTGATACGAGGCCTGATGATTCGTCAGACCCAGACCCTGGGTCCACTGCCGCAGCATCGCCAGCATATTGCGGTGCACGCTGGTTTCGCTGTTGTCATCGCTGGTGGTGCTGGTGGCGCGCGGAGAAATCACGGTTACACAGGCCAGCCGGGCACCCGGGCGAATGCCCAGCGAACGCCCGACGGCCTGACGCAGTGAATACAGCGTGGCGTCGGTGACGTCATGGTTGGGCACGGCCACCATGATGATGGGCACCTCCTCGATCTGCCGTGTGGGCAACGGGCTGGGCTCGTAGTGCATGCCCGCAGCCTTGAACCAGCGCTTGAAGTGGGTGCGAAAGCCTGTGCCCTGCAGATCGCGCCCACGCGCGGTGATGGTGATCTGCTCCGGGTGCATCAGGTCGAAAGCCAGGTGCGCGGCCGAGGGGTAGCGCTGGTCGGCCACAGGCTCCAGGCAGCACAAAATCACTTCCTGCAGCCACTCGGGCAGGTCGGGGCGCAACTTGCGCGGCGGCGGAGGGTCCATCCACAGACGTTGACGCAGACCGCCGGTGGTTTGCGGGTTGCCAAATGGCAGCTCACCGGTGGCCAACTCGTACAGTATGACGCCGATGGCAAAAATGTCGCTGCGCGGGTCGCCGCGCACGCCCACCACCTGCTCCGGTGCCATGTAGGCCGGCGAGCCGACCGCCTTGCGCAGCTCTTCGGCCAGCAGATCCGGATAGTGCGCATGAAAACTCAGGCCGAAATCCACCAGTACCGCGCTGCCGTCGTCACGAATCAGTACATTGGCCGGCTTCAGGTCGAGGTGCACGGCGTTCTGTTTGTGCAGGCTGTGCGCTGCCGTGGCCACGGCAGCCCCCAAGCTGGCCAAGGTGGCCGCATCAGGCCGCTGGCCCTGCTCACCCAGCTCCAGCCAGTGGTCCAGTGTGCGGCCCCTGACGTACTCCATCACCAGGTAGGGCACCACGTCAAGGTCGCCCGCAGCCACCAGGCGCGGTACGTGCGTGCCAGTGAGCACCTGCATGATCTGGTGTTCGACCTCGAAACTGACGATGTTTTCGGCACCATCGCCCGCAGTCATGCGCGGCACCTTCATCACCATCTCGAAGTTGGGCTCGCGCCCACCGGCGTAATGCGCCCGATAGATCAGCGCCATGCTCCCGGTGTGGATGCAGTCCTCGACCAAAAAGCCGTCGATCACGGTGCCAGGTTCAATCAGTTTCAATGGCCGATCTCCAGTCGTTGCGCGAAGTAGCCTGGCAGGCCGGCCGCACGGATGCTGGCCGCTGCCGCGTGAAAATCGTAGGGCACACGGTAGAAGGTTAATTGCAGGGCGACGGTGTCGAACACCGCATACATGGCCTCGGTACGACCATCGCGCGGCTGACCGACCGAGCCGACGGTGGCGATCCAGCTGCGAAGCCGTGGCGTGGGTATGGCCACCCCGGGTGTGGGCAAAAAGGCCATCAGGTTGCGCCCGGTGCCACGGTAATACAGCGTCTGCTGGTGCACATGGCCACCAAAGACATGTCGCACCTGGGCGTTGCCATGCGGCGGCGCTGCCGCCGCATCCAGGCTGGCGGCGGCAGCACGCTCATTATCGACGTAGTGCCAGCGCTCGGGCGCGTCGGCGCTGGCGTGCACCAGCAGCATCGTGCCCTCGCAGTGGGTCAGCGGCAGGCCGGCCAGAAACTGGCGCTGCGCCGGGCTGAGTTGAGCGTGCGTCCATTGGGCCCCCTCGTCACCGCTCGTGGCCACTATCAGGGGGGGGGTCACAGCCACAACGTCGTGGTTGCCCTGCAGCACCACGGCACCTTGCTGCGCCAGCGTCATGACCCGCTGTACCACCTGCGCCGGCTCGCTGCCATAGCCGACCGTATCGCCCAGCACGGCCAGTCGCTGCACCCCGAGCGAATCGGCGTGCGTCAGGCAGGCCTCCAGCGCGCGGCTGTTGGCGTGAATGTCTGACAGCAAGGCCAGCTTCATGAGGGGAGGCTCCTGTTTAAAAGCCACTGGCGTTAGGCTCGGGCGAAGATAGAACCTTAACCGATCCGATGCCCGACGGCGACGGGTGGTTTCGCTGATACAGTCGTTCAACTGTAACCGCCCGACGACGACCCATGCGCATCGCCTTTTGTTGCACCGACACGCCACCCGAACCCTGGCTGCAGGGCCTGCGCGCTGCCTTGCCCACCGTCACCGTGGAGATCTGGCAGCCCGGTGCGGCAGCAGCCGACTATGCGGTGGTGTGGGCCCCGCCGCAGCGGTTTTTGGACGAACAACCCGGCCTCAAGGCCATGTTCAACATCGGCGCGGGCGTCGATGCGCTGTTGCGCCTGCGCGTGCCGCCACAGACGGCGGTGGTACGGCTCGACGACGCGGGCATGTCGGTGCAGATGGCAGAGTATGTGTGTCATGCGGTGATTCGCCATTTTCGTGAATTCGATGCTTACGAGGCCGATGTGGCTCAAGGCAAGTGGTCCTACCGCAAACCGCGTCTGCGCCAGAATTTTCCGGTCGGTGTGATGGGCCTGGGCGTGCTCGGGCAGCGCGTGGCGCAAGCCCTGCAGGGATTCGAGTTTCCGGTTTGCGGCTGGAGCCGCAGCCCCAGGACGCTGCACGGGGTGCAATGCCATGCCGGACCGGCCCAGTTCGACGACTTCCTGGCTGCCACACGCATCCTGGTCTGCCTGTTGCCATTGACCACCGAGACGCGCGACATCATGCGTTACGACACGCTGTCGCGACTGCGCCCCGGCAGCTACGTCATCAACGTGGCCCGTGGTGCACACTTGGTCGATGAGGACTTGATCGCGCTGGTTGACAGCGGCCATCTGGTCGGCGCCACACTGGATGTGTTCCGCACGGAGCCCCTGCCTGCGGCGCATCCATTCTGGAAGCACCCCCGGATTACCGTGACGCCGCACACCTCGGCCCGAACGCTGCGCGAAGAAAGCATTGCACAGATTGCGGGGAAAATTAAGGCGCTGCAAAATGGTGCACCTATTTCCAGCCTTGCCGGTGTGGTTGACCCCAAAAAAGGATACTGAGCGCATGAAACTACCTTCCAGAGTCAAACTCATCGATGTCGGCCCTAGAGACGGTTTGCAGAACGAGAAAGCACCAGTGCCCGCAGCCGTGAAGATCGAACTGGTGCACCGCCTGCAGGACGCCGGCCTCACTGAAATTGAAGTTACCAGTTTTGTCTCACCGAAATGGGTGCCGCAAATGGCCGACAACGCGCAGGTGATGGCCGGCCTGCGGCGCAAACCGGGCGTGCGTTATTCCGTACTCACGCCGAACATGAAGGGCTTTGAGGCGGCGGTGGCTCCCGCGCGTGCGCTTTGGCCCGATGAAATTGTGGTGTTCGGGGCGGCCAGCGAAGCCTTCAGCCAGCGCAACATCAATTGCTCCATCGCCGAAAGCATCGAACGATTTGCGCCCGTGGTGCAGGCCGCTCGCGCAGCCGGAATCCATGTGCGCGGCGCCATGTCGTGCGCCGTTGGCTGCCCCTACGAGGGCGAGATTGCGCCCGAGCGCGTGGGCTATCTGGCCGGGCTCATGAAGGGTATAGGCGTCCAGCACATCGGTGTGGCTGACACGATTGGCGTGGGCACGCCGGTCAAGGTGCAGCGCGCCATGGAAGCGGCCCTCAGGCACTATGACATCGACGAGGTGTCTGGGCATTTCCACGACACCTATGGCCAGGCGCTGGCCAATACGCTGGCCACGCTGGAGATGGGTGTGTGGCAGTTTGACACCTCAGTGGCAGGGCTGGGTGGTTGCCCCTACGCCAAGGGCGCTACCGGCAATGTGGCGAGCGAGGACGTGGTTTACATGCTGCATGGCATGGACATTGAAACCGGCATTGATCTGGACAAACTGCTTGATGCGGGAAAATTCATCAGCGATTTTCTTGAACGCAAACCGAATTCGAGGGCGGCAAATGCCATGTTGAATAAAAGGTTGGACTGATGTGCGGTGCTGAAGTGAAAGTGCTCCCGGAAGGTGTGCAGCGGGTAGCTGCAGTGCTGCAGGCCAGGGGGCACGCGCATGCGCCCGTCATGCTCGATGATGCCGCGCGCACTGCGCAGCAGGCGGCTGACGCCTTGGGCATTGCCGTAGGCCAGATTGCGAAGAGTATTATTTTTCGCCGCAAGTCGGATGATTCGGCCGTGCTGGTGGTGACCTCCGGCGACCAGCGTGTCGACGAGAAGAAGGTGGAAGCCCTTGTCTGCACAGACGGCAAGCGGCTGGGGCGTGCGGATGCGGCGTTTGTGAAAGCCCGGACCGGTTTCTCGATTGGCGGCGTTTCACCACTCGCACACGCCACGCTCTCGGTCACCCTGATTGATCAGTCGCTGTTCCGCTTAGATGAAATATGGGCTGCGGCCGGGCATCCGCATGCGGTGTTTCAGCTCTCGCCGAAAGAGCTTCAGTGGCTGACTGGCGCGCCGATAGCAGACCTGGCGGTGGATGTGGCGGCGGAGGTTGAGGACGAAAAATTGGCTTTACAGCGTGCCATCTGTTTGGTCACCCTGCGTGCCCATACGGTGGACGCCGCAGCCGATGTTCCGTCTCCCTGCATCTCCGTTTGCCGCATGAGCGCGGCCACTGGATGGTGCGAAGGCTGTTTCCGCACGCGAGACGAGATTGCGGCCTGGAGTCGCGCGGACGATAACAGCAAGCGCGGCATCTGGAGCGCCATTGAGCAGCGCATGGCCACCATGCAGCCATGACAGCTATGGGAAATCGCTCGCAGCCAGCAGCAAGCGGCATGCGACACATCACCTGTTATCTCGACTTCATATCGCCTTATGCCTACCTGGCGTTTGAGCTCCTGCCTGATGCCTTGAGGGGTGTGAGCTACAGCGTTAGCTACACGCCCGTGCTGTTCGCTGGCATGCTCAAGCACCATGGCCAACTGGGCCCTGCGGAGATCGCACCCAAGCGCGATTGGACCTACCGCCAGGTGTTGTGGCTGGCGCACAGCCGGGGTATTCCCCTGCAGCTCCCGGCCAGCCATCCGTTCAACCCCTTGCCCTTGTTGCGGCTCGCGGTGGCATGCAGTCCTGAGTACGAGCCTGGCGCGCCCAATCGTTATGTTTGTGAAACCATCTTTCGCCATGTCTGGCGTGGTGGTGGTGAGGCCACTGATGAGCCGCGTCTCGAATCGCTGGTGCAGCAGTTGGCTCCGCAGCGTGGCATGCACAGCGATACGGTCAAGGCGCAACTGAAAAAAAATACCGAAGACGCGATTGCGCAGGGAGTCTTTGGCGTACCCGCTTTTGCGGTCGACGACAAATTCTTCTGGGGGCTGGATTCGCTGCCCATGCTGCGCGAGTACCTGCTGGGCGGCTCCTGGTTTAGCAGCCCGGACTGGAATGGCGTCAGTCAGGTCACTTCGGGCATTGGGCGACCAAGCTAAGCGTTTTCCCTGATGTACTTCGCATGCTGAAAAGTTTTTAAAGGGTTTCCCCTTGACTTGTCAGCCGCGCACAAGTTTCGTGCAAGCTCCTGTTATTTTCGCGTCAGTTCGGGGTCAGTACAGGTCCAAATAATGGAAGCAGCCCCTGTGTTGGGGGGTAACAACCATTTGGAGACATAACTATGGCAACAGCAGCGCCCTACCGGCCTATGACGCCCGGAGAAAAGAAGGTGATCTTCGCATCATCACTGGGTACCATTTTCGAATGGTACGACTTCTACCTTTACGGATCACTGGCAGCCATCATTGCCAAGCAGTTTTTCAGCGGTCTGGATGAGGGCTCTGCCTTCATTTTTGCCCTGCTTGCGTTTGCTGCCGGCTTCATCGTGCGCCCTTTCGGCGCCATTTTCTTTGGCCGACTCGGCGACATGATTGGCCGCAAGTACACCTTCCTGGTGACCATCGTGATCATGGGCTCGTCCACTTTCATCGTGGGCATCTTGCCCAACTACGCCACCATTGGCGTGGCCGCGCCGGTGATCCTGATTGCCTTGCGCATGTTGCAGGGGCTGGCGCTGGGTGGTGAGTACGGCGGTGCTGCCACCTACGTGGCCGAGCACTCCCCGCAAGGCAAACGCGGCGCCTACACGTCGTGGATTCAAACAACGGCCACGTTGGGCCTGTTCCTGTCTCTACTGGTGATTCTCGGCACCCGCACCTTGATCGGTGAAGCTGCTTTTGCCGACTGGGGCTGGCGCGTGCCGTTCATTGCGTCGGTGGCCTTGCTCGCGGTGTCGGTCTGGATTCGCCTGGGCATGAACGAGTCGCCCGCCTTCGCCAAGATGAAGGCTGAAGGCAAGACTTCCAAGGCGCCATTGTCCGAGTCATTCGGCCAATGGAAGAACCTCAAGATTGTGATTCTGGCCCTGATCGGCCTGACTGCCGGTCAAGCGGTGGTGTGGTACGGAGGCCAGTTTTATTCTCTGTTCTTCCTGACGCAATCGCTCAAGGTCGATGGCGCTACTGCCAACATCTACGTGGCTGCCTCGTTGATTATTGGTACACCGTTCTTCATCCTGTTTGGCTCCCTGTCCGACAAGATTGGCCGCAAGCCCATCATCATGGCGGGCTGCCTGCTGGCCGCGCTGACTTACTTCCCGGTGTTCACCGCCCTGACCAAGGCCGCCAACCCGGCTCTGGCCGAAGCGCAGGCCAAAAACAAGGTGATCGTGACCGCGGACAACAAAGAGTGCTCGTTCCAGTTCAACCCCACCGGTACGGTCAAGTTCACCAGCTCCTGCGATATCGCCAAACAGGTGCTGGCAGGCTCTTCGGTGAGCTATGACAACGTGGATGGTCCGGCTGGCTCTGTCGCCACCATCAAGATCGGTGAGACGGTGATCTCCAGCTACGCCTCAAAAGGCTTGCCCGCTGCCGAGGCCAAAGCCAAGGATGCCACGTTCAAGAAAGCGGTGGCTGACGACCTCAAGGCGGCTGGTTACCCGATCAAGGCTGATATGGCCAAGGTCGACACGGTCATGGTGATCGCCCTCCTGACTTACCTTGTGATTCTGGTGACCATGGTGTATGGCCCGATCGCCGCCATGCTGGTGGAACTGTTTCCAACCCGCATTCGCTACACCTCGATGAGCTTGCCATACCACATCGGTAACGGCTGGTTCGGTGGCTTGCTGCCCACCACAGCCTTTGCCATCGTGGCGCAGACCGGAAATATGTACAACGGCTTGTGGTACCCCATCGTCGTGGCTGGCATGACTTTTGTGGTCGGCACGCTGTTTGTCAAGGAAACCAAGGACGTTGATATTTACGCCAACGACTGATGGGTATTGCTGCAGCGCGGGCCTTAGCTGCCCGTGCTGCCCGGCCTCGCGAAAGTCTGCAGGCCCTCGGCATCATCTGTCGGGGGCTTGTTTTTCTTGGGACAGAAGATGTCGCAAATTGTGGTGGGATTCAATTGTGATCGCAGGACTGGCACTGTATCTGCTCAGCAAGGGCGTCTTAGACCGCCATCATGCGTTGAATCTGTTGGGGCGATGTCAAAAACTGATGCAGTGCCGATAAAAATGATTAAGAACTGATCCGTAAATAATGTTTACGTCC
>DFWY01000157.1:0-56889 GCA_002381615.1 Polaromonas sp. UBA4122
GTATAAGAGACAGAGCAAGTTCAGCCCCCTCGGGGGGGAGCGCATTACACGAAGTGAAAAGCGTGGGGGCAATATCGTTATTTCAGCCAGCCGCGCTTCCTGAAGTACCACATGGGCAGCACCGCGCTCGCAATCATCAGCGCCACCGCATAAGGGTAGCCCATGGCCCAGTCAAGCTCGGGCATGAGCTTGAAGTTCATGCCATACACGCTGGCAATCAGCGTGGGCGGCAGCAACGCGACGCTGGCCACCGAAAATATCTTGATGATCTTGTTCTGGTTGATGTTGATGAAACCGACCGTGGCGTCCATCAGGAAGTTGATCTTGTCAAACAGGAAGGCGGTGTGCGAGTCGAGTGAATCGATGTCGCGCAGAATTTGCCGCGCCTCCTCGAACTGCTCGGCATTGAGCATCTTGCTGCGCATCATGAAGCTGACCGCGCGTCGCGTGTCCATCGCGTTCCTGCGAATGCGGCCACTCATGTCTTCGTGGTGGGCGATGGATCCCAGCACCTCACCGGCCAGCGCGTCGGTGACGTCACCCGATAGCACTTTGGTGCTTACTTTTTCAAGATCGACGTAAATGCCTTCGAGCGTGTCGGCCGAATACTCGGCATCGGCATCAAACAGCTTGAGCAGCACTTCCTTGGCGTCTTCGATCAGCCCGGGCGCGCGGCGTGCGCGCATGCGCAGCAGCCTGAATACCGGCACATCTTCATCGTGAATCGAGAACAGCACGCCCTTGCTTTTCAGGTCGTCGTTCACAAGGTTCAGAATGAAGGCCACGCGCACCGTGCGCGGCTCGTTCTCATCGGCGACCAGAAAGTCGGAGCGGATGTGCAGCTCGCCGTTGTCTTCTTCGTAAAAGCGCGCGGACTCTTCAATGTCCTCGTCCATCGCGTCTTCGGGAATCGACAGACCGTAGTATTGCTTGATCCAGTGTTTTTCTTCCAGGGTAGGGGATTCCAGATCCACCCAGATGGGCTGGAATTTGGAGAGTTCTTCCAGGGACTCGATTTCTTCTTGGAAGAGTCGCCCGTTGGCGAGCGTGAAAATATTGAGCATGACTGACTGCCTATCAATTTCCAAGGGCCTGCACAAGGCATGAGTCAGGCCTGGTCGCAAGAAGGGGTTGTGGATGGTGGCATCGCTTTCAACCCACTTAACGTCATTCGGCGTCAGTCTGCGGTGTTGAAAGCTAGCGACTGGGGCTGCTTTCCAAGGATTTCTCCGTAACGAACAAGCCGCGATTATGGCATTGAGAGCGTGATTTATCCATCCTGGGCATGGTCCAGCGAGGTATGCGCCTGAGCG
Source organism: Polaromonas sp. UBA4122 (assembly GCA_002381615.1). Lineage (GTDB taxonomy): Bacteria > Pseudomonadota > Gammaproteobacteria > Burkholderiales > Burkholderiaceae_C > Polaromonas. The sequence goes on from DFWY01000157.1 coordinate 1,314, forward strand.
GCGGGAAGGGGTCGATCATTGATCACATGATGATCGATAGGGACGAACCGCGTCTGCCAACAGTTTCCCGGCGAGCGCCCAGTAGCTGCGCAAGGGCCCCGCCTTAAACTCTTGGCCTTGTTCAAGAAAAGTTAGCCGGCATCAATTTTTCTTTATGCCGATGCGCGTTGTCCCAGCGATCAGATTCAAATGGTAGGCTTGACACCTCGACGCCTTCCGCGTCAGATATGTGCCTGCGCGACCTGGGAAAACCTGCCATGAATTTCAACGAACTTGCCGATGACCCGGAAGACACCCAGCACAGCCCGGCGGAGCGTGCGGCGGCTGCATCCCGCAGCACCTGGGTCAGCGTGGGTGTCAACCTCATCCTGACCATTGCCCAGATCACCGCAGGCATCCTGGCCAAATCGCAAGGTCTCGTCGCCGATGGCATCCACTCGCTGTCGGACCTGGTGGCGGATTTCGTCGTGCTATTCGCCAGCCACCACAGCAAGAAGGACGCCGACGAAGACCATCCCTACGGCCACCAGCGTTTCGAGACCGCCGCCTCGCTGGTGCTGGGCGTGCTACTGCTGGCCGTCGGCGTAGGCATGCTGTGGTCAGCATTTGTAAAGCTCGAAAACCCCGAAACCGTGCAAAAGGTCCATGTCATCGCCCTCTGGGTGGCCGGTGGGGCCCTGATCGCCAAGGAACTCCTGTTCCGCTACATGCTGGCTGTGGCCAAGCGCGTCAAGTCGAGCATGCTGGTGGCCAATGCCTGGCATGCACGCTCGGACGCGGCGTCATCGCTGGTGGTGGGCATCGGCATCATCGGCAACCTGGCGGGCTACCCGATCCTGGACCCGATCGCCGCACTGATTGTGGGCTTCATGGTCGCCAGGATGGGCTGGGGATTCGGCTGGGATGCGCTGCACGACCTGATGGACCGCTCGGTGAACGAGCAGGAGGTCGAGGCCATCCGCCGCACGCTGTTAGAGACACCCGGCGTCAGCGGCGTGCACGACGTGCGTACCCGCAAGATGGGCGACATGATCGTCGTCGACGCGCACATCGAGGTCGATGCCGCGATCAGCGTCGAGGCCGGCCACGACATTGCTGTCGCTGCACGGCAGCGTGTGCTGCAGCGACACCGCGTGCTGAACCTGATGACCCATGTGGACCCATGGCGGCGTCCCGATCTGGACCACGCGACACCCGCCGCAGCACCGGCGCGCTGAGCGGCGCAGCATCATTGCGTGGAGCCTTCCCTCATGCATGACGGCCTGAGCGAAATCGACGCGCGCCAGCGCCTCGCCCGGGACGGCCCGAACGAACTGCCCAGCTCCAGACCACGGGGCGTGTTGCGCCTGTTACGCGATGTCGTGTCGGAACCGATGTTCCTGCTGCTGGTGGCCTGTGGGGCCATTTACATGGTGCTGGGCGATAGCAACGAGGCGCTCATGCTGCTCGGCTTCGTCTTCGTCGTCATGGGCATCACCTTCGTCCAGCAGCGTCGCACCGAGCGTTCGCTTGAGGCCTTGCGCGATCTCTCCAGCCCGCGTGCGCTGGTCGTGCGCGACGGGCAGGCACGCCGGGTCGCCGGGTGCGAGCTGGTGTGCGGCGACATCGTGCTGCTGGCCGAAGGCGACCGTGTCCCCGCCGACATGCATCTCGTCGAATCGTCGAATCTCGCGGTCGACGAATCCATGCTGACCGGCGAGTCCGCCCCCGTCGTCAAGCAGGCTGGGCCCATGCAGGACAACGCGGGCGCCGTGCCGGGTACCAACGACTCCACACAGGTGTTCTCCGGAACACTCGTCACGCAGGGCACGGCACGCGGCCGCGTCATGGCTACCGGCGAGCGCAGCGCCCTGGGCCGCATCGGCAAGTCGCTCGCAGGCCTGGGCGGCGAGAGCACGCCCATCCAACGGGAGACCCGTCGCATCGTGAAGCGCATTGCCACCGTCGGCCTGCTGCTGGCGAGCGGCCTCGCCGTCGCCTACTGGGTAACGCTTGGAGACTGGCTCCATGGCCTGCTGGCCGGCCTCACGCTGGCGATGGCGATCCTGCCCGAAGAACTGCCGGTCGTACTGACGCTCTTCCTGGGCTTGGGCGCCTGGCGGCTGGCGCGCGAGAACGTGCTGGCCAGAAGCATCCCGGCCATCGAACTGCTGGGCGCCACAACCGTGCTGTGCGTCGACAAGACCGGAACGCTGACCGCCAACCGCATGGCGGTCAGGCGACTGTGGTCCGAGTCGGCGGTGTACGACAGCGTGCAGGCCGGATCCACCCCACTGCAAGAGGCCTTGCATGGCGTGCTGGAGTTCGCCGTGCTGGCCAGTCACCGGCGCGCCTTCGACCCGATGGAGTCGGCCATCGCCGACGCCGGGCAGCAGCTGCTGGCCGATACCGAACACCTGCACGCGGACTGGACCTTGGTCGATGACTACCCCTTGTCACCCGAGATGCTGGCCATGTCGCGGGTCTGGCAGTCGCCCGACCGGCGTGAGCGGATGATTGCCGCCAAGGGCGCTCCGGAAGCCATCGTCGATCTGTGCCACTTCGACGCCGCGCGCCGCGCCATGATGGCCGAGCAGGTGGCCAGCATGGCGGGCATTGGGCTGCGTGTGCTCGGCGTCGCACGGGCCAGCTTCAATGCCGAGGTCCTGCCGGACAACCAGCATGACTTTGAGTTTGAGTTTCTCGGGCTGGTCGGGCTGGAAGACCCGGTGCGGCCCGATGTGCCGCAAGCCATTGCCGAGTGTCACGCGGCAGGCATTCGTGTGGTGATGATCACCGGCGATCATCCTGCCACGGCGGTCTCGGTGGCGCGGCAGGCGGGGCTGTCCGCCGACGGCAAGGTCATGACGGGCGTCGAGCTCGCTGCGCTGAGCGACGATGAACTGCGCATGCGACTCGCCGACACCGCTGTCTTCTGCCGTGTCCAGCCGGAACAAAAGCTGCGCCTGGTGCAGGCCTTCCGCGCCCGCGGCGAAGTCGTGGCAATGACCGGAGATGGCGTCAACGACGCCCCGGCACTCAAGGCAGCCCACATCGGCGTGGCCATGGGTGCGCGCGGCACCGACGTGGCGCGCGAGGCTGCTGCCCTGGTGCTGCTGAACGACGATTTTTCATCCCTCGTGACCGCGGTACGCTACGGGCGTCGGGTGTTTGCCAACCTGCGCAAGGCCATCGTCTTCGTGATTGCGGTCCACGTGCCCATCGTCGGGCTGTCGATCGTGCCGGTCTTGCTGGGCTGGCCGATGCTGCTGATGCCGGTTCACATCCTGTTTCTGCAGCTGATCATCGACCCGGCTTGCTCGGTCGTGTTCGAGGCCGAGCCGCTGGAGGCCGACGCGATGAAAGCCAGGCCACGTCACCCGGATGTTCGCCTGTTTGATGCGGCGGTCCTCACACGCGGCCTCTGGCAGGGGGTCGGGCTGCTGGCGATGCTGCTGGCGTTGTATGCGGGAGTCCGGTTCACGACGCACTCGGACGACGTGGCGCGCGCCATGACGTTCACCGTGCTCGTGCTGTCCAACCTCGGTCTGATCCACGCGAACCGGTCCTGGGGCCACATGTCGTGGCGCGGCCCCGGCGCCTCCAACCGCCACTTCGGCTGGATCAGCCTGGCCACGCTGGCCTTGCTGGGTGCTGTGCTCGGCGTTCCAGCCATCCGCCGGCTGTTCGCGTTCGCCGCGCTGACACCGACCATGCTACTGATAGGCGCGACTGTGGCCCTGATGAGTCTGCTGTGGTTCGAGGGCGTCAAATGGAGGCTCGGCCGGCGCCGGCAGCCCGCGCGCTGAACGGCGCCAGCCGTGTCTGTCAGCCGCCGGCTTATTAGCAGTCTTCAGGGCATGTGCGAGCGCGTCCAGCGCACGATGTCCGTGGCGCTCATGGCGCCGGGCTGGCGCGCCACTTCGCGGCCGTTGACGAACAGCGCCAGTGTCGGAATACTGCGAATATTGAAACGCGCACCCAGGCTCTGGGCCTCTTCGGTGTTGACTTTGGCCACCCGAACTTCGGGCTCCAGCTGCGCCGCAGCCTGCTCATAGGCGGGCGCCATCTGCAGGCAGGGGCCGCACCACGGCGCCCAAAAATCGACCAGCACCGGGATCTGGCTGCGCGAAATGTGGCGGTCAAACGCCGCTTCGTCCAGCCCTACCGGATGTTTCGTGAACAAGGCCTGATGGCAGCTGCCGCAAGCGGGCGCATTGGCCAAGTCGGCGCGTTTCACGCGGTTGGTGGTGTGGCAATGCGGGCAGACAATGTGCAAGGAATCAGTCATCGGGTACCCCGCGTCAAGTTTGAACGCCTGAACAGTACGCCGGTCACGGTCAGGTTCGTGGTGAAAGTAAGGATTTTGACGGTTGTCATGCGCTAAAACTGGGGTTTCCTTAGCCAAATACAAGCACCTTGCAAGCCGGGGTGGCCTTGCTGGAAGTAGCTATTTTTAAGCCAAATTCGTCTTTTGACCAATACAGACGGGCGCAGGCAGCTCCTGATTTTGTAGCAAATTCCACATCATGGCGAAGCTCAAGCCCTGCGCTTAAACTCGGTGCTTGGGCCGGCAGCGCATCGCCCCCGCGATGTGCGCTTCACTTCAAACACACTTTTATCGGTCACACGTTCCACCCCTGTTCATGCCATTTTCTTCACTGGGCCTGTCGCCCGCCCTTCTGCGCGCCCTGGTCGAAAAAGGCTACCTCGCGCCCACGGCCATTCAGACAGCGGCCATTCCGGCGATCTTGCAGGGTCGCGATGTGGTGGGTTCGGCCCAAACGGGCTCTGGCAAAACAGCCGCGTTTGCACTGCCCCTGCTGCAGCAACTGGCCGACGCACCCGCCACGGCGCAGCGGCGTGTCCGCGGCTTGATTTTGGTGCCCACGCGCGAGTTGGCGGCACAGGTGGGCGAAGCCATCGTCAGCCTGGCCAAATATCTGCCGCGCCGGGTGAAGGTTGCGGTGGTGTTTGGCGGCGTGTCCATCAATCCGCAAATGATGAACCTGCGCAGCGGCGCCGACATGGTGGTGGCCACGCCGGGGCGCCTGCTTGACCTGATAGACCACAACGCGCTGACTATTGCGACGGCGGGCACGCTGGTGCTGGACGAAGCCGACCGCCTGCTGGATCTGGGCTTTGGCGAGGAGTTGGGCCGCATTCTTGGGCTGCTGCCAGCGCAGCGGCAAAACCTGTTTTTCTCGGCCACGTTTCCGCCGGCCATTGAGGCGCTGGCCGCAAGCATGCTGCACAAGCCCTTGCGCATTGAAGTGCCGGCCGCCGTGCAGGCCGAACCCGACATCGTGCAGCGGGCCATTGAAGTGGATGCCAGCCGGCGAACCCAGCTGCTGCGCCATCTGGTGCAAAGCGAGGGCTGGAGCCGGGTGCTGGTGTTTGTGGCGACCAAGCACGCGGCCGAAATCGTGGCCGACAAGCTGCGCAAGGCCGACATTGAGGCAGAGCCCTTTCATGGCGAGCTGAGCCAGGGCAAACGCAACCAGGTTTTGCAGGATTTCAAGCTGAAAATCCTGCAGGTCGTGGTGGCCACCGATGTCGCCGCCCGCGGCATCGACATTGCCCAATTGCCGGTCGTGGTGAACTACGACCTGCCGCGCTCAGCCGTTGACTACACGCACCGCATTGGCCGCACCGGCCGCGCAGGCGAAAGCGGCGTAGCCATCAGTTTTGTGAGCGCAGACACCGAAGCGCACTTCCGGCTCATTGAAAAACGCCAGCGCCTGAGTGTGCCGCGTGAACAGGTTGCAGGCTTTGAACCGGTTCAAACCGGGGAGTCCCCCGAAGGCGCGCCAGCATCGAACGGCGGCATCAAAGGCAAACGCCCGAGCAAGAAGGACAAGCTGCGCGAAGCAGCGGCACGCGGGCAACAGCAAAAAGAGTAAGCCGCGAGCCGCCAGGCGACCGGGGCCTATTCCGTATCCGCTTCGCTGTCAGCGTCCGCATCGCGCGGCTTGGCGGTTCGCAGGCCGTGCCTGGTCACAACCTCGACATAAAACTGCTCGCCCCCTTCTTGGGCAAGCGTGTCAATCAGGCCCATGAGGGTGGCGAAGTGAACCACTTCAGCCGTGGCTTCGCTGGTGCCAAACTTGCAATCAAAGTCCCAGTAATCAACGCCTGCGGGCAAAACCCTGCTTCGTTCCCGTTTGACATACTTGCGGATATCGTGTTTGCTGGCTTCCAGCAGGCGATCACGGTTCTTGCCTTCGATATTTAATGGATACGTTTTTCTCACAGGATGTCCTTGGCTGTCGTCTGGTCGGTGCGGTCTGCTCGATCCGAAATCACCCCCTTGCGGACGTGATCTGGAAGTACCGGATTATCGAGCCACGGCTTGCCTGCCTTTAAGTCAGGAACGACTACTCCTTGGCACCCGCCGGGTTCTCCAGCGCTTCATCAAGCGCCTTGCAGGAAGGTGAGCACACGGCCTGGGACTTGCCCAGCACTTTTCGCGTGCCCATCATGGAGCGGGCGCGGTGCTTGCCGCACATGAAACACGACATGGTGGCAGCGCCAAAAGACGTGGTGGCCGCAAACGGTGAGCCCGACACCTTGGACTTGTAGCGCAGGCCGTCAGCGAGGACGGCGGTTTTGGCGTCAGCTCTTGCCATAATTTGGATCTTCCTTGGGTTGGGTGGTTGGCCGGCTCATGGCGCGGTGCAGGGCCTCTTTAGCCTGCCGCTCTGCAGCGAGCGAGGCGTCGAGCGCGGAGCGGCAAAGGCCCGCATACTGGTAATTGACGTTTTCGTACAGTTCGGCGGCTGCCGGATGGGTATCAAGCAAGGCGCGCAGCGCCGTTCCGGGCTCGACGTCGCCTAGTTCATTGACCAGGTGCAGCACCACAGAGCGGTACTGCTCGGCACCGACCGGTTCGGCACTGCGTTCCAGCCGCTCAAGCAGCTCGGCCAGCACATGCGTTACCGTCAGATCGGTTTTGGGGGAGTGTGGTTTGGTGGCATTCATGAACAAAATTTGGGGATTCCTTCCCCAAATACAAGCACTTTACGAACCCGGGCATGGCCTGCTGCGCTTGCCTGACCCGCTCAAGCGAAGCCGGAGTGAGTGCGAGCTGCTATATTTTTTATAGCTTATGGTGCTTGTCCGCCATGGGCTGGAGGCCTATTTTACCGCTAAAAATGGATGAAGCCGATGTCCCCGCATTTCCTGATGTCTTTCATGGCGCATCGGGGGTCCTCGCCGAGGTCTGCTTTGGCGTTGATTTTTTCCATGTTTTAAGACAGAAAAACAGCTGCAAGCCCCTGAACATGAGCGCAAGCAGCTCCTGGTTTTGTAGCGCAGGCGGTACCGCTGGTCCATCATCCTGGAAACGGCAGTTGACCGCTTGATTACTTTGGTAAACCCGCATGAAATCGAGCTTTTTTGCCTTCGATCACGTTCACCTTTTGGGTCAGAGCGCTACGCACCCGATGGCACTGCGCTTGCCGCACCATACGGCGTTACTCCGCCTTGCGGGCAGTAGCCCGCTGCGTTGTCGCGCCTTGTCTGGCACGCCAATCACAGCAACCTCTGGCGCGTCCAACTGCCGTTTCCAGGATCATTTGTCTCGTTAACAAAAAAAGTCCGCAAGCTGCGGACTTCGGCGACTCAGGGTTGGCCGCTTCAGGCCATGTAAACGGCGATGAAAGCCAGCAGGAACATCAGCACGGCACCGACCAGGGGCAGGACGATGGGGATCAAAGGCACGATGGCCTCAACCGCATCCGGCTCGTAGGGCATGGGGCTGCCGTGTGCGGCATGGGGAGTGTGGTTTGCTGAGCTGGACATGGTGATTCCTGAAATGGCTTGAACGTCTGACAAGAGTTTACCTTTTTGAAGCGCACTGCGGTAATCACGACTCAACGCTACTTTTTGCGCGACCTTTTCTGACGCTTGTTCGCAGTCTCCCCGATACGCACCTACTTACGCCCGTAGCTGCTGTCGTGGTCGGGCGCAACGGTTAGCAGCCGGATGAAGTCCCCGTCGCGATGCGCGGTGGCTCGCCGGGCCTGGGTGATGCGCAGGGAGTAAATCGCGTCAATACCCTGCGGCGGCTTGACGCTGCTGATCCTTTCCCATTTCAGCCCGCCGTCACGGTAGAGCTGGTTCCATGTCAGTTGACGGATTTTATTCAAGGTGTCGAGCGCCGCATGCCGTTCAGGCTTTTGCAGGCCGAGCAGGTTGTCCTGAAATACCGGGTTGTTCAGGTCAAGCCGGACGCGTGCATCCGGGTTACTGCTGGCCATCAGACAGGCGGGTCAGGGTGTTGTCCAGTTCAGCATCGCTGGGTGCGTTCTGGGCGGCCCAGGCCAGTGCTTTGCCCAGGTCAGCCGCTGTTGCAGGGGCGTGGAGCCAGTGCTCGTTGTCGGGCACCACGGTAGCGGTGCGTACCAGCCAGATGCCTGGCGCTTGCTCTTCCACCAGGACTTGCCGCCCGGCGAACTGCTTGCCCAGTGAAATTTGGCCATTGGCTCCAATGACTTTGACCGTCATGGTGTTAGACACAGCAGATCGCATGGTAATTCCTAAAATAGTGTTTTCGTAAATTACTAAGGCACTAATTATATCTGCATTCTGGATGCATGGATCAAATCCGCTGAAGGTACCGCTGTCGAAATAGGATACGAAAATCACCGACCTGCGAGCTTAAGGGAGATGGAAATTTCCGAAATACCTCTTCCCCGTCATTGCGAGCGAAGCGTGGCAATCCATGCCACCGTGGTGCGCGACCATGGATCGCCGCGCTTCGCTCGCGATGACGAAACGGGTATGTTTGTAATTTCTGACTCCCTAAGGTGGCGCCATGAGGTTCTGATCCCCATTACCCGTCTGTAGCCTGGAACAACAGTCGGCTCAGGGTGAATGACTTGACCGGATTTGTGTCAAACAGTCAAGCTTGCAAAGCCTTGACGTGAATCACTTCGATTTCGCCGCTACTCTTGAGGAGCCAACCGGGGTCTGACCTCCATTAACACTTCATCGAATGACAAAAATGTCAGCAAATTGGGACTTGTAAGTCAAAAAAGTCAGTTCACTGTCTGTTCTGACGCCGAAATCAGTGGTTTAGGGGGCTGAACGGGCTGGCACAAAATCTGCTGTAATTCTTTGCGAGTTTTTTTCTAACCAAGGAGTTTTTTATGAAACGTTCCATGCAAAAGGTTCAAAAGGGTTTCACCCTAATCGAATTGATGATCGTTGTCGCGATTATTGGTATTTTGGCTGCGGTGGCGTTGCCGGCTTATCAGGATTACACCAAGCGGGCCAAGATGTCTGAGGTGGTTTTGGCGGCCTCTGCCTGCCGTACGTCAATTACCGAGGTCTATCAAACCAACTCCGCTAACAGCTTGCCCGTAGCAGGTGCTTGGGGCTGTGAGAACTCGGTAGCACAATCCAAGTATGTCGCGTCGGTTGCTACCGATGCCAATGGCGGTGTGATCGTCACGACGCAAGGCTTTGGCGATGCAACTATTGACGGTTTCACGGTAAGCTTGGTGCCCACTGCGGCAGCGGGAGTTGCGATTGATGGAACGCATCCCCTTTCTCAATGGGTTTGCGGCAATCCTGCTGTTGTGAACGGCGGTACTGCGAAGACCACTGTTCCTCCCAAGTTCCTGCCCGGTTCTTGCCGCGGAACCTGATCTTGTCGAGTTGGTTTTTCGCCTGTAAAACGCCCCGCTCGGGGCGTTTTTCTATGCTGGGTGCCGGAAGTCCGATCGGCATCCTGGCGGCCCTGCTTCTCCTGTTGGCCTGGCTTCAACCGTTCCATTTTTTACCCTGGGTCAGCTGGCATAGCGAGGTGCTGGCTTTTTTGGCGATCCTGCTCCTCGCCTGGTATGGAATATTTGGCGCTGCAAAAAAAAATCTTTCAGCCGCCATTACTTTTCCTGTTACCGCGATCCCCCTGATCGCGTTGGTACTGCTGATCTGGATTCAGGCCGCTACCGGCTTGATCACTTTCTGGGGTGATGCTTTCGTACTAACCATTTACATGCTCATTTGCGTTGCAGGCATGGCACTGGGACACGCCAGCAGCAACGAGCAAAAAACTTACACCTTGCTGGCTGGCACGCTGCTGCTGGGCGCATTTTTGTCGGCAGTCGTGGCTTTTATTCAGGCCTTTGAGTTATGGGAGACCTTCCCCTGGATCAATCGCATGCTGCAACTGCGTCGGCCGGGCGGTAATCTGGGGCAGCCCAATCAATTGGCGACTTTGCTCTTGATGGGCCTGGCCAGTTTGTTGTTTTTGTTTGAGTCCAGGAAGCTGACCGCCCTGCCATCAGGTTTATTCGCGCTCACCTTGTTCATTGGATTGGCCGCTACCGAATCCAGAACCGGAGTTCTTAGTTTTTTCATTTTGATACTTTGGTGGTTTGCCAAGCGAAAGTCGCTTGGCTCTAGGCTTTCGCCTTGGGGCGTCTTGCTTGCCGGGCTCGGATTTTTATGCCTGTTCTGGACCTGGCCCTTGCTTATGGCGGCAATACAAATAACCGGCGTCGGCGCTCATGTCGATACCAGTGTCGGCCTCCGGTGGTTGGTGTGGCCCCAGCTGATTGATGCGCTGCTGCAACGACCCTGGTTTGGATGGGGCCTTGGTCAGGTTTCATCCGCGCAGAACGCCGTGACCCACTCCTATTCCAGCAGTGGGTCTTTCACTTTTGCACACAACATTTTGCTGGACTTGGCTTTGGGCGTTGGCCTGCCACTGGCTGGGGTTGGGGTTTTGCTCACTGCGGTTTGGCTGTGGCGGCGTATGCGGGCGGCCAGGCAATGGGCGCCCTGGTACTGTCTGGCGGTGGTGTTGCCGGTGGCCGTGCATTCGATGCTGGAGTTTCCGTTTGCCTATGCGTACTTTCTGGTGCCTGTCATGCTCGCGCTGGGCGCACTAGAGGGGATGACGGGAACTAAACCGGCATTTCGCTTGGGCGTGAAAACGGTGGCGGCGATGCTGTTCGTCACGACGGCGGTGATGGCTTGGTCGGTTGTTGAATACCTGGCGATCGAAGAAGATTTTCGTATTGTGCGATTCGAGGCGCTTCGGATTGGCAATACACCGGCAAGTTACCAGAGACCCCATGTGGTCCTGTTAACGCAATTGGATGCGTTGTTAAACGGGGGGCGCATCGTCCCCAAGCCGGGTATGACTGTTGATGAATTGGATCTGGCCAGAAAAGTCGCGTTACGCTTCCCCTGGCCAGCAACTCAAAATCGTTACGCTCTGTCGCTGGCATTGAACGGCGATCCAGATGAAGCCGTTCGCCAGTTGCGCGTCATGCGGGCGCTGCATGGCGAAAAGACCTATGTGCAGATCAAAGAGGGCTGGATCAATCTGGCAAATGAAAAATACCCTCAGCTGCGTAAGCTGAAATTGCCTTGACACGGTACTGCGTGAATGCAAATAGGGGGTCAGTCCAATACTGTTCAGATAGAAGCCATCTTCGCCGGATACGAGGCGCCCGCTGAGCGTTTGTGGGTGGCCGGGGGTGGCCGGTGGCCCGGCTGCGGGGCAGGCAAAGGGCATAATGGAGTCGCTGCATGGCGTGCGGAAAACAGGGGGTCACCGCAGTCCAGGGCATCGAATTTGCAGTAGTCCTACATTAGTCAACCCAATTGGAGTCTCCATGAAATTCACTTCCCGCCTGCTTTGTGGAATCGCCTTTTCCACCATCATGATATCCGCGGTAATGGCCGGCGAAGGCAAGGTTGTCAGTTCCATCACTACTGCGGGCTATACCTATGTCGAAGTCAACCAGAACGGCAAAAATGTGTGGATTGCCGCGAACCAGATCAAAGTCAAGCCAGGCAACCAGATTCGCTTTGGTGAAGGCTCCATGATGACAAACTTCCACAGCAACTCACTCAATCGCACCTTCCCCGCAGTGTTGTTTGTCAATGATGCCGCGGTGACCGCCGAGAAATAATTCGACCTGAAGCAGCTATTAATTTGATAGCTTATTGTGCCCGCCCTTGCTGGGCTTCAGGCACTTTTTTCTTGAATTTCTCGCCCTGGATGCAGACCAGCGCCTTGACGCTGCACGCTCAGGGGATTAATTGGGGCAGATTCTAATTAAATCACCGGTTGAGTTTGCTGCTTACCGGCAAGCGGTATAAAATACCCGATCATGATCCAGTCATTCAAGTGCGCAGACACCCAGGCCCTCTTTGAAACCGGCAAGTCCAGACGGTTTGCCAATATCAGGGAAGTGGCTGAGCGCAAGCTGACGCAGTTGGCGGCCGCGACGACGCTTGAGTTCCTCAAATCGCCGCCCGGCAACCATCTTGAGCTACTAACGCGCGACCGCGAGGGTCAGCACAGCATTCGCATTAACAAACAGTGGCGCGTGTGCTTCGTGTGGACTGCCGAGGGCCCGAACGATGTTGAGATTGTGGATTACCACTGACTTTTTTATGCCATGGAGGGCAACATGATCAAAAACGGAATGCGGCCGGTTCACCCCGGCGAAGTCTTGCGCGAGGACTTTTTGAAGCCGCTCCAGATGAGCGCCAACGCGCTGTCCAAGGCGCTGCATGTGCCGGCCGGGCGCATCAACGACATCGTGCTGGAGCGACGCGGCGTGACGCCCGACACCGCCTTGCGCCTTGCGCGCTTTTTTGGCGGCGACGCGCAGTCGTGGCTCAATCTGCAGCAGATGTATGACCTCAAGCTGACTGAGCGCGAAAAGGCCAAGCAAATAGAAGCCGAAATTGAGCCGCTGGCGCTCGCTGCCTAAGATGCGCAAAGAGCGCATTGGGAGGCAGATGCCAATTGATTTCTGCGATGACTTGGGATCGCGGTGTATCAACAATGTTGACGCCGGTGGCGGGTCGTGGCGGGTCGTGGTGGGGTCCAGGGTCAGGTCTCCCATTTCCCAAACGGAAGTGTTGATGTCGCTTGGACCTGCGCGCCAGCACCTGAGGAGAGTTGCTCAGGAATGAAGAGCTGGACGGTAGGCCCGATTCAATTCGCCAGCCACTAACTCAAGTCGTTTGTCCAGGGTCCAGTTTAGAGTTCTGTCGCTGCGCAGCGTTGAGGCGAGCAGGTTCCAATTAATGTTTCAAGTCCCGATAGAAGTTTTCATGGGGCCCCACGGCTTCCAGGTACACCAGGCGAACACCTTCAGCCAATGTGTAGCCCAGCAGATACAACTGTCCTGCGCTGCGAAACTTGAAGACACGCAGCGCTGCCAGATCGCCCTTCTTGCGCTCCCCGATTTCTGGATTTTGCGTTAGCTCATCGACTGCCGCGTCCACATCAGCGGCAGTATTGCCGTGCAACTTTTTATATTGCCGTGCAAATCGCCGGGTTTGCTGGACTGACCACGTCATACGCGACCACTCCGGGGCACAAACGGCTCGGATTGGGCACGCGGTTCAGCCATCGAAGCCAAGGACTCTGCTACAAAACTGACCGGCAGATCGGGGTTATCGAGTGCGGCTCGCCCCACCCGTGCCCAGAACTCGATTTGGCCTGCAATGGAGCGATGCTCCACCGTCGCATCTTGCTTGGCTTGCTCGTACAGTTCCTGATTAATCCGTATTGACGTGCTTGTTGACATTCTGATATCTCCGGTAAAATTACCACAATTGTAGTAGAAACTTGGTTCTTACGGGCGCATCAACGACATCGAGCGATATACAGGACACCTACTTACTGAGACAAGAGGCAATAGCTGAGTCATGTCTCCCATTGCCCGTAAAGAGCCTTTTTCAATTTTGCGCATCAATCCCCATTCGGCTGACCATTGAACTGGATTTTTTAGGTGGTTTTTGGTGTGATGTTGCTATTATTTCAGTAGCTGCTTGCATCCGTCATATATGCGGAAACAGGGTATTTTGTGCTCAATTTAAAGCGTCAAGATGCCAGGGCACTTTGCCAAATGTCAGCCTTTCGTAACATGCCGGATACGCAGTGCGTCCACTGCGTTGTGGGAGTGGCCGGTGACTCGGCTGCGGGGCAGGCAAGGCGCATAATTGCGCTGCGCATGGCGTGCGGAAAACAGGGGGTCACCGCAGTCCAGGGCACCGAATTTGCAGTAGTCCTACATTAGTCAACCCGATTGGAGTCTCCATGAAATTCACTTCCCGCCTGCTTTGTGGAATCGCCTTTTCCACCGTCATGATGTCCGCGGTAATGGCCGGCGAAGGCAAGGTCGTCAGTTCCATCACTACTGCGGGCTATACCTATGTCGAAGTCAACCAGAACGGCAAAAATGTGTGGATTGCCGCGAACCAGATCAAAGTCAAGCCAGGCAACCGGATTCGCTTTGGTGAAGGCTCCATGATGACAAACTTCCACAGCAGTTCGCTCAATCGCACCTTCCCCGCAGTGTTGTTTGTCAATGATGCCGCGGTGACCGCCGAGAAATAATTCGACCCGAATCAGCTATTAATCTAATAGCTGATTGTGCCCGCCCTTATTGGGATACAGGCACTTTTTCCTTAAATTTCTCGTTCTGGATTCGGGTCGGCGCCTTGACGCTGCACGCTCAGGGCTGCTCAGCCGCTGCAAAGCCGGCCGCGTTCAGCGTTGCCAGCACCTGCGCAATGTGATCGCGCCCGCGCGTCTGGATCACCAGTTCAATCTCCACATTCTGGGCCGACAACATGGTGAAGGCGCGCTGGTGGTGTACCTCGTCAATGTTGGCGCCGGCGTCGGCTACCGTGGCGGTGATCCGGGCCAGCGAGCCGGGGATATCGCGCGCACTGACCTTGATGCGGGCCAGCCGCCCGGCGCGCACCATGCCGCGTTCGATGATGGCGGCCAGCAGCAGCGGGTCAATATTGCCGCCGCACAGCACCAGCCCGACTTTTCTGCCGGCAAAGCGTGCCGGGTATTTGAGCAGCGCCGCCAGCCCGGCCGCGCCCGCGCCTTCGACCAGGGTTTTTTCAATTTCGAGCAGCATCACGATGGCCTGCTCAATGTCACCTTCGTCGACCAGCACCAGGTCGTCAACCAGTCTTGCAATGATGGCTTGCGTAATAAGGCCCGGCGTGCCGACCGCAATGCCATCGGCAATGGTGCTGCTGCCTTGCGGGTAGTGGGTGCCCTTGATGGCGTTGACCATGCCGGGAAAGCGCGAGGTTTGCACGCCGACGACTTCAATGCCGGGCCTGAGGGCTTTGGCCGCCGTGGCGATTCCCGCAATCAGGCCGCCGCCGCCCACGGCGATGACCAGGGTGTCCAGGTCCGGCACGGCCTGCAGCATTTCGAGCCCGACGGTGCCCTGGCCGGCCACGATGGCTTCGTCGTCATAGGGGTGGACAAAGACCAGGCCCTCGCGTTCGGCCAGCGCCAGCGCATGGGCGTGCGATTCATCGAGCGTATCGCCGTGCAGCACTACCTCGGCGCCAAAGCTGCGGGTGCGCTCAATCTTCACGCCCGGGGTGAAGCGCGGCATCACGATGACGGCGCGCACGCCCAGGCGCTGCGCGTGATAGGCCACACCCTGGGCATGGTTGCCCGCGCTCATGGCAATCACGCCGCGGCGCCGTTCGTCGGCTGAAAGTTGTGCGAGTTTGTTACAGGCGCCACGCTCCTTGAAAGAGGCCGTGTACTGCAGGTTTTCAAACTTCAGGTAAATCTGCGCCCCGGTCAGCTGCGACAGCGTCTTGGACGCTACGCAGGGCGTGTTCAACAAATGGCCCTGCAGGCGCTGGGCGGCTTGTTCGATATCGGTCAGGCTGAGCATGAAATTCCTTATGGGCACGGGGCGCGGGCCATGGTCCCGATTTTTGCATAGCGGGAACGCGAACCCCCTGGACCATCACCGGGAATGACCGCGGCAGCAGAGGGGGCAATGGCTGGGTTTTGACGGCTCCAGCACTGCGCCGTGCCGGGGCAAGAAGTTTTTCAAAAGGTTTCAATATTTGGTGCAGCGCAAGGTTGCAATTGCAGGGCTTAGGGCGCATAGTAATTTCAAGAGAGTGTCCCCGTCTGCCGCCTCGCCGTCACTGGCTTGGTGGTGTTTTCAACCCAGCTCCAACTTTTGAAAAGGAGTCTCTTTATGAACTTGACGATCAGCGGTCACCACCTTGAAGTTACCCCCGCGCTGCGCGGCTATGTAACCAGCAAGCTGGATCGGATTACCCGGCATTTTGACCAGGTAGTCGATGTGAAAGTCCTGTTGACAGTGGACAACATGAAAGAAAAGGAAAGACGCCAGCGGGCCGGGTGCAATTTGCATGTCAAGGGCCGCGACCTGTTTGTCGAATGTTCTCACGCTGATCTTTACGCCGCAGTCGATCAATTGACTGACAAACTGGACCGCCAGGTAGGGCGTTACAAAACCAGAACCCAGGATCACCATCACGCTTCCGCCAAGCGGGAAGTTGAATAGCTGATATAGATAGCCCCCACGCTGGTCGCTTCGCATACTGCGCTGCCCCCCGAGGGGGCTGAACTTGCTTGGGGCGGCCCGGCGCTGCGTTCGCTAGCCCCTACGCTGGTCGCTTCGCGTACTGCGCTGCCCCCCAGGGGGCTGAACTTACTTGGGGCGGCCCGGCGCTGCGTTCGGTGGTTTCTGCGTCCATCGCTTTGCATGCAGCGAAACCCTGGTAAAAGCTGCTTGCCTCTTCAAGCGGCTTTTTTTATGCCAGTTTTTCTGCCCCGGCCGCGGTAAAGTGCATAATTCGGCGACTTGAAGATTGTTATGAACCGTCTTGCGCAAATTTTGCCCCCCTCCCAAGTGCTGGTCAGTGTTGAAGCGACCAGCAAAAAGCGTGCTTTTGAAGAAGCCGGCCTGTTGTTTGAAAACCAGCGTGGCCTGAACCGCGCCCTGATCACCGACAGTCTGTTCGCCCGTGAGCGCCTGGGATCGACCGGCCTGGGCCATGGGGTGGCCATTCCGCATGGCCGCATCAAGGGCCTGAAAGCGCCGATGGCTGCGGTATTCCTGCTGCAAACGCCCATCGGTTTCGATGCGCCGGACGAGCAGCCCGTGGCCTTGCTTATTTTTCTGCTGGTGCCTGAGGCCGCCACCCAGAAACACCTGGAAATCCTCTCCGAAATTGCCGAGTTGCTGAGCGACAGCACGCTGCGCGAGCAGCTCATAGCCAGCACCGATGCAGCGGCGCTGTACCACCTGATTGCTTCCTGGCACTCGGTCCAGGAAGTCAGCTCTTAGTGTGCCATCCAGCGTGCAACACCACTCCAGCCCTCTGGATATTGAATAGCAGGCCGGCATGAAGCCCACCGTTGTCAGCGCTGAAGTTTTGTTTGAAGACCACCGCGCCACCCTGAAATGGGAATGGGTGGCCGGTCTGGGCGCCTCTGAAAGGCGTTTTGACGAAGTCGCCGTGCGCGCCGCGCGGTCCGGAGCCGATCTGGTCGGTTACCTCAACTACATACACCCTTACCGCGTGCAGATTCTGGGCGAGCGGGAAGTCGCCTACCTCACCAATGCCCGCCCAGAGGACTGCGCCCGGCGCGTCTCGCGCATCATCACGCTGGAGCCGCCGGTGCTGATCATGGCCGACGGCCAGGCGGCCCCCGACACGCTGCTGCAGTTGTGCGAGGAGGCGCAGCTGCCCATGTTTGCCACGCCGGAGTCGGCCGCCTTCGTGATTGACGTGCTGCGGGCCTATTTGTCCAGGCATTTTGCCGACCGCACTTCCATGCACGGAGTGTTCATGGACATTCTGGGCATGGGGGTCATGATCACCGGCGAGTCGGGGCTGGGTAAAAGTGAACTGGGGCTGGAGCTGATTTCGCGCGGGCACGGCCTGGTGGCTGACGATGCGGTGGATTTATACCGCATCAACCAGACCACGATTGAAGGGCGTTGCCCCGATTTACTGCAAAACCTGCTGGAAGTGCGCGGCATCGGCCTGCTGGATATGAAAGCCATTTTTGGCGAGACGGCGGTTCGCCGCAGGATGCGGCTCAGGACGATCGTGCATCTGGTGCGCCGCGAAACGCTGGAACGCGAGTACGAACGCATTCCCTACGAGCCGCTCACGCAGGACGTGCTGGGCATTCCCGTGCGCAAGGTCATCATCCAGGTGGAAGCCGGCCGCAACATTGCCGTGCTGGTCGAAGCCGCGGTGCGCAACGCCATTTTGCAGCTGCGCGGCATCAATACCTACCAGGAGTTCGTGGAGCGCCACCGCAAGGCCATGGAACAGGACGACTGAGCGCCGCCTTACAGCTTTCAGCTATCAAATAAATAGCTGTATACGCCCGTCCTGCTTGGGCTGGAAGGTGTTTTTACTCTTAAAAACTCAGGGATGATGACGCACAGGCGCCGCTCCCCGGTTGGGGCAGTTGTCTTTGGTGCAATTGGCGTAGATCGACAGGGCATGGTCGGCGATGGCAAACCCCTTGGCCTTGGCCACCGCATGCTGGCGTTTTTCAATCTCGGCGTCGTAAAACTCCTCGACCTTGCCGCAGTCCAGGCAGACCAGATGGTCGTGGTGCTGGCCTTCATTGATCTCGTAAACCGCCTTGCCTGACTCGAAATTGTTGCGGTTGAGCAGGCCGGCCTGCTCAAACTGGGTCAATACCCGGTAAACCGTGGCCAGACCGATATCCGAGCGGTCTTCCAGCAGCACCCTGAAAACGTCTTCCGCCGTCATGTGGCGCTGTTTGCCGACCTGAAAAATCTCCAGAATCTTCAGGCGCGGCAAGGTTGCCTTGAGGCCGGTGCTTTTCAACTCGTCAATGTTGCTCATGGAAATCTCTCTGGGGGAAAACGGGGCGCAGCCCATACGGCTTGGGCCGGGCCAAGCCGCACCCAGCCGCTACAATGATCAATCATATCGCTACACCCCTTTACCATGTCAGCCATGTCTGCAAATCATCATCACGGCGTTCACACAGCTTTCATCGTCATGGCCTGTACGCTACTGGCGTCCTGCAGCAGCGGGACTTCTGGCATGAGTCGCAGCCCGATCAACCCGGTCAACTGGATCACCCCCTACAAGGTAGACGTCATCCAGGGCAACTTCATCTCCAGCGAACAGGTCGGGCAACTCCGGCCCGGCTTGAGCCGCGATCAGGTCAAGGCGGTGCTTGGCACGCCCCTGATGGCCAGCCTGTTTCACGCTGACCGGTGGGACTACGTTTTTACCTTGACGCGGCAGGGCGTAGCGCCCCAGTCTTTCAAGTACACGGTGTTTTTCAAGGGTGACCAGCTGGAGCGCTTTGAGGGCGACGCCATGCCGAGTGAAGCGGAGTTCATCTCCAAGCTGGATTCCAAACGCAAGTTCGGCAAGGTGCCCGTTCTGGAAGCCACCGAAGAGCAGCTCAAGGCCGCTGAAAAGTCGTCCGCCGCCAAGCCGGCCTCCAACGGCGCAGCTGCCGCGGCCAGCGTGCCAGGAGGCCCGCAGACCACGGTCTACCCACCGCTCGAGAGTCCGAAACAGTGAGCGGGGGCGGCATGGCGGAGGCAATGACGAAGTCTGGCCATCATCGGATCGCGGTTGCCGGTGCCAGTGGCCGCATGGGCCAGATGCTGATTGAAGCGGTGAGCGCCAGCACGGACTGCCTGCTGACGGGCGCGCTCGATGTGGCTGGCAGCCCTGCGATGGGCCTTGACGCCGCCGCTTTTTCCGGCCGCTCCAGCGGCGTCCTTATCAGCGCGGACCTTCGCCAGGGGCTTAAAAATTCCCGCGTGCTGATTGACTTTACCCGGCCTGAGGGCACCCTGGCCCATTTGGCGGTCTGCCGCGAACTGGGCGTCAAGCTGGTGATAGGTACCACCGGCTTTTCAGAGGCCCAAAAAACCGAGATAGCGGCTGCCGCCCAGGACATCGCCATCGTCATGGCTCCCAACATGAGCGTGGGCGTCAATGTCACGCTCAAGCTGCTTGAGATGGCGGCCAAGGCGCTGTCCACCGGCTACGACATTGAAATCATTGAAGCGCACCATCGTCACAAGGTGGATGCGCCCTCGGGCACTGCGCTGAAGATGGGCGAAGTGATCGCCGGTGCGCTGGGCCGTGACCTGAAGGATTGCGCCGTGTACGCGCGTGTAGGCGTGACCGGCGAGCGCGACCCTTCCAGCATTGGTTTTGCCACCATCCGTGGCGGCGACATCGTGGGCGACCACACCGTGCTGTTCGCCGGCATCGGCGAGCGCATCGAGATCAGCCACAAGTCGTCAAGCCGTGCCACCTACGCCCAGGGCAGCCTGCGCGCCGCCCGCTTTCTGGACAGTCAGGCCGTCGGCCTTTTTGACATGTTTGATGTGCTGGGCTTGAAATGAGCGCAGCACACGCCGTAACACGCGTGGGGTAACACGGCGGTGAACTTTCTTGACCTCATGACCCAAGGCGGCCTCGTTAGTCAGCTGGTCGCTGCGCTGTTGCTGGCCATGTCGGTTGCCAGCTGGGTTGTGATCCTGTGGAAGGTCTGGCTGCTGCGCCGTGCCGTGGGCGATGTAGCGCGCAGCACGGCAGCCTTCTGGCAGTCGGCGTCGGTTGAGGAAGCCAGCGAGAAAGTCGCGGCGTTTGACCGGGAGGCGCTGGTGTTGCCGCTTATCGCGGCGACAAAAATCAAGGCCAATGGAACCTTGGCTTCGGCCGGCGACAAGGCACAGCAGTTGACCCGTGTGCTGCGCGATGCCCTGCACGCCGCACTGCACAAGCTGCAGTTTGGCCAGGTATTGCTGGCCACCGTCGGCTCCACCGCGCCCTTCGTCGGCCTGCTGGGGACGGTCTGGGGCATTTACCATGCGCTGATCGGCATGGCGTCCGCGGGTCAAGTCACGATTGACAAGGTTTCAGGGCCGGTCGGCGAGGCGCTCATCATGACGGCCGCCGGCTTGGCGGTAGCGATTCCTGCCGTCCTGGCCTACAACATCTTTGGCCGCACCATTGGCCGCATCGAGGCCGACCTCGAAGGCTTTGCGCTCGATTTGCGCGAGTTATTGGCCCCCACGCTTGTCGCTTCGCGTACTGCGCTGCCCCCCGAGGGGGCTGATTTCCCTAGGGGCGGCCCGGCGGAAAATCTGACCCCCACGCTTGTCGCTTCGGGTACTGCGTTGCCCCCCGAGGGGGCTGATTTCCCTAGGGGCGGCCCGGCGGAAAATCTGACGGCTCCTGCATCCACGCCGGACGAATCGCGATGAGTTTTGGCAGGCTCGAACGCACCCTGGGCGCGCAGCCCATGAGCGACATCAATGTGACGCCGCTGGTGGATGTGATGCTGGTGCTGGTGGTTATTTTCATCATCACGGCGCCCTTGCTGGCCAGCGCCATCCGGCTCGATCTGCCAAAAACCGATGCAGCCAAGTCCGTCGAGGTCCCCCAATTTGTCACGCTGGTGGTTGATAAATCCGGCCAGGCTTTTCTGAATGACAAGCCGGTGAAGCTGGACGAACTGGCACGCAAGCTGACGGAAACTGCCGTTCAAAACCCCGATACCGAAGTCCAGTTGCGGGCCGACGAAGCTGTGCCTTACGGCAAAGTCGTTGAGGTGATGGGGGTGGCGCAAAAAGCCGGCTTGAATCGCATCGGCTTCGTGGCGGACCCCAAGCCTGCGGCTCGACCGTAAAATTGGCTTGAACCCACCATTTTGAATATCTGGAAAAAGCGAGTGGACGCAGGTGGCTTTTTCCGCTGTCATTAACCGCCCGAAAGTACCGTGTGCCCGAGCGAGTGAAACCCTGGGGCGACCTATCCATGCAAGACAAATACCAGCACCTTGACGTTGAGCGCAGCGCTCAAACCCACTGGAGCATCGCCGATGCTTACCGCGTGAGCGAGGACGCGAACCGCAAGAAGTACTACGCCTGCTCCATGCTGCCCTACCCCAGCGGCAAGCTGCACATGGGCCATGTGCGCAACTACACCATCAACGACATGCTCGCGCGCTACCTGCGCATGAAGGGCTACAACGTGCTCATGCCCATGGGCTGGGACGCGTTCGGCCTGCCCGCTGAAAATGCCGCGCTGAAAAACGGCGTGCCGCCCGCGCAGTGGACTTACGACAACATCGCCTACATGAAAAAGCAGATGCAGGCGATGGGGCTGGCGATCGACTGGAGCCGCGAAATCACGACCTGCGACCCGAGCTACTACAAGTGGAACCAGTGGCTGTTCCTGAAGATGCTGGAAAAAGGCATTGCCTACCGCAAGACCCAGGTGGTGAACTGGGACCCGGTGGACCAGACCGTGCTGGCCAACGAGCAGGTGATCGACGGCAAGGGCTGGCGCACTGGCGCCACGGTCGAGAAGCGCGAGATCCCGGGCTACTACCTGAAAATAACGGCCTACGCCGAAGAACTGCTCGATAACGTGCAGAACAAGTTGCCCGGCTGGCCAGAGCGCGTCAAGCTGATGCAGGAAAACTGGATCGGCAAGAGCGAAGGGGTGCGCTTTGCCTTTTTGCATGACATCAAGGATGCGTCTGGCGCCTTGATCGGTGACGGAAGAATGTACGTCTTCACCACGCGTGCTGACACCATCATGGGCGTCACCTTCTGCGCCGTGGCACCCGAGCACCCGCTGGCGCTGCACGCTGCCACCTCGAATCCCGGGCTCGCCGCTTTCATTGAGGAATGCAAGGCGGGCGGCACGACCGAAGCAGAGTTGGCGACGCAGGAGAAGAAGGGTTTGGCCACGGGCCTGTTCGTGATGCACCCGCTCACAGGCGAGCAGGTCGAGGTCTGGGTCGGCAACTACGTGCTCATGAGCTACGGCGACGGCGCGGTCATGGGCGTGCCTGCGCATGACGAGCGCGATTTTGAGTTTGCCAAAAAATATGGCTTACCGATCAAACAGGTGACCGACGTGAAAGGCCAGGCTTTCAGCCTGGAGACCTGGGCCGACTGGTATGGCGACAAGCAGCAGGGTGTGGCCATTAACTCCGGCAAATACGACGGCTTGGGCTTCAAGGCCTGCGTCGATGCAGTAGCCGCCGACCTGGCTGCCAAAGGCCTGGGTGAAAAGAAGACCACCTGGCGCCTGCGTGACTGGGGCGTGAGTCGCCAGCGCTATTGGGGTACGCCGATTCCCATCATTCATTGCCCTGAGCACGGCGCGGTGCCCGTGCCCGAAAAAGACCTGCCCGTGGTGTTGCCGCTGGACTGCGTGCCCGACGGTTCAGGCAACCCCTTGAACAAGCACGATGGCTTTCATGCCGGTGTGACCTGCCCGGTCTGCGGCCAACCGGCGCGCCGTGAGACCGACACCATGGACACCTTTGTCGATTCGTCGTGGTACTTCATGCGCTACTGCGACCCGAAGAACGACCAAGCCATGGTGGCCGAGGGCGCCGAGTACTGGATGCCGATGGACCAGTACATCGGCGGCATCGAGCATGCCATCCTGCATCTGCTGTATGCGCGTTTCTGGACCAAGGTGATGCGTGACCTCGGACTCGTGAAGATCGACGAGCCCTTTACCAAACTGCTCACGCAGGGCATGGTGCTCAACCACATTTACTCGCGCAAGGGCGCCAAGGGCGGCGTGGAGTACTTCTGGCCGGCCGACGTGGAAGACGTGCAGGACGCGAGCGGCAAGGTGAGCAGCGCCCGGCTCAAAGAGGCCAAGGGCGATCTGCCGGCAGGAACGCTCATCACCTACGAGGGCGTGGGCACCATGAGCAAGAGCAAGAACAATGGCGTGGACCCACAAGACCTGATTGAGAAATACGGTGCCGACACCGCGCGCCTGTACACCATGTTTACCGCGCCGCCCGAAGCCACGCTCGAATGGAATGACGCGGGCGTGGAAGGCTCCTACCGCTTCTTGCGCCGCGTCTGGAATTTCGGGGTCAAGCTGAATGCTATGAATTCAGGAGCTGGTTATTCCCGTGTAACGGGCGCTACAGCCACTTTTTATAAAGAAACCAAAGCGCTCAGGCGCGAAGTTCATACTGTGCTCAAGCAGGTGGACTACGACTACCAGCGCATGCAATACAACACGGTAGTCTCCGGTGGCATGAAACTTCTCAATGCGCTCGAAGACTACAAGGGCGAAACGTCAACGGCTTCCGTGGCGGCGCTGCGCGAAGGCTTTGGCATTTTGCTGCGCTGCCTGTACCCCGCGACGCCGCACCTTGCGCATGCGCTGTGGTCCGAGCTGGGCTATACCGCACAGTACGGCGACTTGTTGGATGCACCCTGGCCAGAAGTGGACAGCAGCGCCCTGCAGCAGGACGAGATCGAGCTGATGCTGCAGGTCAACGGCAAGCTGCGCGGTTCGGTCACGGTCCCGGCGGGTGCGGACAAGGCCGCGATTGAGGCCGCCGCACTGGCTTCAGAGGCTTTTCTCAGGCAGGCCGCAGGGGCGCCCGCCAAAAAAGTCATCGTGGTGCCGGGCCGCCTCGTCAACATCGTGGTCTGAGATCACTCCTGCAGAACACCAAGACAAGGCAAACCATGCAGCGTCGCGCTTTACTGTCCCTGATGGCTTCCAGTGCCGCCCTGAGCCTGAGTGCCTGCGGTTTTGCGCTGCGCAAGGCGCCCAACTTCGCGTTCACCACGCTGTACAGCGGCCTCGGCGAATCTTCGCCGCTGGGCGTGGAGCTCAGAAGGTCGCTGGTGTCCACCGGCAAGGTCAAGGTGATCACCGACGGCCGGCAGATCAACGAAGCGCAGGTCATTCTCGATGTGCTGTCGGACCAGCGCGAAAAGGTGGTGCTCAGTCTCAATGCCTCAGGTCAGGTGCGCGAGTTTCAGCTGCGCATGCGCTTTCGTTTCAGGTTGCGGACACCGGCGGGCAAGGAGCTGATTCCCGAGGCTGAAATCCTGCAGCAGCGCGACATCAGCTTCAACGAATCGGCTGTGCTGGCCAAGGAAGCTGAAGAAGCTCTGCTCTACCGCGACATGCAAAGCGACATTGTCCAGCAGATCATGCGCCGCCTCGCTGCTGTGACGCAACTCTAGGACCGGTTGCGCGGCATGGGTCATTCCCTGCGGAATCGCTGAAAGCATCACGCTGCACCGCCAGCCACCTGAGCGATGGCACGAACGGAGAGGCCTCCCAGTTCCGCTGAACGCTCGACCTGCAGCTCCAGCCAGTGCACGGCCGCGATGCGCTGCACGATAGACCAGCCCAGTCCGCTGCCGCTCTCAGGGCTGCCAGCCACCCTGAAGAATCGCTCTCCGAGTCTGCGGAGGTCGGCCTCGGCCAGACCTGGCCCGCTGTCTTCCACGCTCAACACAAGGCGCCCGCTCTGCCGCTGCACGGCCACCTTCACCCGCGCCGACGGCGGGCTGTATCGCACCGCGTTGTCGACCAGATTGCGCACCAGAACCGCCAGCAGCGTCTCGTTGCCTGGAATGCTGCAGGGCTCAGTGCCCTCAAATTCCAGCGTCTGCTTTTTGCCGATGGCCTTCGGTGCCAGTTCAGCCACGATCCGCTGGGTCAGCGCGCGCAGATCGACGGCCGCCATGGCGGGCACGGCTGCGGCTTCCAGCCTGGACAGGGTCAGCAATTGTTCCACCAGTCGCGTGGCGCGGTCGCAGCCGTCCAGCGTGCTTTGGAGCGCGTGTCGGCGCCGCGCATCGTTGGCTTCGCCCAGCGCCACCTGCGCCTGGACGCGGATCGCCGCGATCGGCGTGCGCAGTTCGTGCGCGGCATCTGCCGTGAAGCGGCGTTCGGATTCCAGCAGTGTGCCGATACGCTCGAACAGACCATTCAGCGCGTTGACCATAGGCGCCATCTCTGAAGGCGCGCCGTCGAGCGCGACCGGGTGCAGCGCCAGTGCTTGGCGCTCAGCAAGTGCGCTGCCGAGCCGGCGCAACGGCGCCACACCGCGGTACACCGCCCACCATACCGCCAGCGCCAGCAGCGGTAACGCCACGGCCATTGGCCACAGCGTGCTGCGCAACACAGCCCATAGGATCGAGGCCCGCAAACTCGCTTGTTCACCCACGTACACCTGCACGTCGCGCTCGGCTCCGTAGGCTGCGAAGACGCGCCAGGTGGTGCCTTCGATCTGCACGGTCTTGAAGCCGGTCTTGAAGCGCTTACCGGCATCGACCATCGGTGCGGTCGGCGCGTTGGCCGAACGCAGCGCCAGGCGCCCCTCATGGAAGACCTGGAACGCCACCTTGGGCGCATAGCGGTGCAGGATGGGCGCGTCGATGCCATGCTCGTCGTCGCCGATTTCTTGCACCTGCTGCACCACTAGCAGTGCGCCTGCCTGCGCGAGGTGACTGTCGAGCAGCTCGTCGAGCTCCTTGCGCGCGTCGAACCAGGTCAACACCGCCGTGGCCAGCCAGACGCCCACCACCACGCCGAGCACCAGCACGAGCAGCTGGCCTTGCAGCGAACGAGGCGACTTGATCATGATTTCGGTGAGTCGCGCAGCAGCATGTAGCCGACGCCACGCACCGTCTGGATCAGCGCTGTGCCGAGCTTGCGCCGCAGATTGTGGATATGCACCTCAACGGCGTTACTTTCCACCTCCTGGCCCCAGCTGTAGAGCTGCTGTTCGAGCTGTTCACGCGAAAGCACGCGGCCGGCGTTGAGCATAAACGCTTGCAGCAGGTCGAACTCCCGGGTCGACAGCATGACGGGCTCGTCCGCCTGCCGCACCGAACGGGCCGCTGGATCAAGGACGACGTCCTGTGCGGTCAGGCACTCCTGCGACTGACCGTGCGCGCGGCGAACCAGCGCGCGCAGCCGTGCGGCCAGCTCATACAGGTCCACCGGCTTGACCACATAGTCATCGGCACCAACGTTGAGCCCTCGGATACGGTCCGGCACCGCGTCGCGCGCGGTCAGCACCAGCACTGGCGTCGAGATGCGCGCCAGGCGGATGGCGGCCAGCACGTCCAGCCCGTCCTTGCGCGGTAGCCCGAGGTCGAGCACGGCGACCACATAGGGCTGCGCGCGCAACTCGCGCTCTGCGGCCTCGCCGTCGCGCACCCAGTCCACCTGGAAGCCGAGCTGTCGCAGGCCGGCTCGCAGGCCGTCACCTAGCAGCGGGTCGTCTTCAGCGAGCAGGATGCGCATGACCTGGATTGTCCCATGGGGGCTGCTCAGTCCTTATCCCGATCATGGTCACCGGCTTTTGCCGATGCCGCGGGTCCATCGGCAAGAGTGCCGCCCGAGGGCGCGCTTTGCCACTGCAGCCACCAAAAGCCCAGCACCGCCGCCAGCATCAGCACCGCGACGGTTCGCCACGCGTTGCGAATGCCCTCTTCAGGCGTACCAAGTTTTCGTCCGGTGACCATGGCGCGCACCAAATTCTCCTTATGCAGCCAACTGGCGACCACCACACCGGCGATATGAACACCAACAACGGCCATCATCACGTTGGCCGCCACCTTGTGCACCTGCGCCAGCCACTCGCCTGAGATTTCGTTGTAGGTAGCCCAGCCCGATGCGGCGATGGCCAGCGTCAGACCGAGCAGAGCCACGATGGCCAGGGCACCCGCCGGGTTGTGCCCGATATGGTGTTCGGGCTGGCCGCGCAGCATCGCGCGAACATAGCTGGCCACTGCCTTGGGGCCGCGAACAAAGGTCGAGAAGCGCGCATAGCGGGTACCCATCAGGCCCCAGAGAATGCGAAAACCCACCAAACCCGCCATCGTGTAGCCCAGCGTTACATGCAGTAGCTGCCAGCGCTCGCCCTCGGAGGTGATGTAGGCACCTGCAAAACAGAGCGCCGTGAGCCAGTGGAACACGCGAACGGGGGCATCCCAGACAAGAATTTTGCGGGTTACCCGCTCGTTTGCGGGTGCGTCCAGGGGTGCCTTAGCGGGGGATGCGAACGTTGTGTTCACTGAAATCTCCCTGGTTGGCACCGGTATGGCAGGCGATACAGTTGGAAGCGCTCTTGACCGCTGGCCGCTTCCATGTGGCCGCAGACACTTCATCGTGCTGGCGGATGAACCAGGCCGAACGGGTGATACGGTCTTGCGGGGGCACTTCGCGCACGCGCTTGTAGGTGCCGGCATTCGCGTTAAGCCAGGTCCCGATCTCCTTCAACGTCGCCGGGTCCAGCGAGGCATCGGTGCCATAGTGGTGCGGCAGGTTGTTCATCACCCGCTGCCAGGAGGCGGCTGGCAACAGGCCGGGCGGGTAGGCAACGTGGCAAGCGGCGCATTCCTGCTGGTACTTCGGCAGGAGTGGCTCGGCGCGCTTATGGCCCTCGGCCATGGCCGCGTGGCTGACACCGATGGCGGCGATCAAGCCGAACAAGACCCGATGGACGCGGGAGTGAAGTCGAAGTGACATGCTTGGTTATCCTTACAGCGTGAATGAAATGCGGTTTCTCAAGGCTTGAGCGTCAGCAGCCAACTGATTACATCGGCCTTCTCGGCGGCGGTGCATTCGCGGCCCACAATGTCGTTACAGTTGCGGCGGAACCATTTCTCGGTCTTGGCCGCATCGGTGAAGCGCTTGGGGTTGAAGGCTGGCGCCATCGCGCCGATGGACTTGCCTGTCGACGCATGCTTGCCGGTCTGGGTGGGCACGGCGCCGTGGCAGGAGGAGCAACTCCATTCACGACCGTGTCGGGTCGTAAACAGTTGCTGGCCGCGGGCAGGCACGGCAGGCGAACCCGCCTGGGCTGTGTAGCCAGACAGCAATTCCGCCGGAGTGGCCGCTTGGGCGACAGGGGCGAGGGCGGCACCAGCCAGCCCCAAGGCGGCGATGACGGATCGAAACGAGGATCGATGTAGAGGCGACAAGTTCATGGTAACTCCTTGATCTCCATGATGCTGCCGAGTTCTTAGGGCTTTCTTAAGCTGCGCTATGTTCCCTCAGACGCCCTTAAGCCGCGGCGATCAGGATGCAGTCATCGATTCACTGTAAAAAAGAACCCCGCCATGCATCCCGCCCTCCGCCTCTTCATCCGCCAATACCTCGGCGTCGTGTGCGCCACGTTGCTGCCAGTCGTCTTGACGACATTTCTGTCGATACCGCTGAACCTGGGCGGTCATCCAGGAGAAACCCGCGGCGCCGACGCCATGGCGGATCTGCACATGACCTGAACTGCAGAGCGGTCCCCCACAATCTACGGCGCATGACCGACAAAATGATCTCCTGCCAGCCATCGGAGCTGGACGAGCCTACGGACTACCGCATGGCTGGCATCGAGGTGGAGACTTCTCATCGATCGACACTTAGGGCTGCTGCGAACCATTCACCGCAGCGTGCGGTAGCCGGTTGCCTCAATTCACGCCTGCGGGATTTCTGACTCTCCCGCTGAAAATTCTTGCGTTTTCGCGGCCCTTTTGGTCTCTGTTGCTTGTTGTCAGGGCCTTTGCCCTGTTTTCAGGCGCACTCATCCCTTTGCACCCATCAACGGATGAAATGCCATCCGCGCAGTTGCCAGTAGCTCATGCCTCGTGTCTGGGTCCTGCCGCTGGGCAAACTCTCGGTACAGCGGTACGTCGAAGAAGGTCTCTTCCATGCCAGGGTCAGACAGGGTGAACCCTTGCTGCATGAAACCGCCAAATCAAATCAAGACATCAGGCGGCAAAGCCGCTAAGCTTCTCGCCCATGCAATCGGCCAGTCTGTCACCTTTACCCCCGTCCGGATCCGGCCTGACGGGGGACGCTGCGTCCACGGTCGCCGCCAACGCCATGCCGCTGGCGCTGCTGGATGACCCGCAGGAATGGGCAGCCTTCAGCCGGCCGCTGGCGGAGCGGCCCACGTGCTGGGAATCGAGCGTGGTGTTCGAAGGCATGCACTGCGCCGCCTGTGCGCTCACCATCGAGGATGCCTTGCGCCAGGTGCCCGGCGTGATGTCGGTGGAAGTGAGCGCGGCCAGTCATCGCGGCCGCATCGTCTGGTCAGACCAGGCCGTCAAGCCTTCCGGCTGGATGCAGGCCGCCCAGCGGGCCGGTTACCGTGCCGTGCCAGCCAATGATGCCTTTGCCAACGACCGTCGACGCGCCGAGACGCGCCAGGCGCTGTGGCGCTTGGGCGTGGCCGGCCTGTGCATGATGCAGGTGATGATGTACTCATGGCCCGCCTACATAGCCGAGCCGGGTGACCTGGCGCCAGACATGGCGCAATTGCTGCGCTGGGCTTCGTGGGTGCTGTCGTTGCCGGTGCTGCTGTTTTCCTGCGCGCCGTTTTTCAGCAATGCATTGCGCGACCTGCGCCAGCGCCACGTCAGCATGGACCTGCCGGTCGCCCTGGGCATGGGAATTACCTTTGCCGTGAGTTCCCTCGGCACGTTCGAGCCTCTGGGTATTTTCGGTGCCGAAGTGTATTTCGACTCCTTCACCATGTTTGTGTTCTTCCTGCTGGCCGGACGCTGGCTGGAGCTGCGCCTGCGCGACCGCACGGCCGGGGCACTGGAGGCGCTGATGAACCGCCTGCCCGACAGCGTGGAGCGACGCCGCATCGACGGCGAGTTCGAGCGCGTGGCCGCGCGCCGCCTGGCCGCAGGTGACGTGATCCGCATACTGCCAGGCGAGGCCTTTCCGGCTGATGGAATTATTCTGGAGGGGCGCACGCTGGCTGACGAAGCCCTGCTGACTGGTGAATCCCGCCCGCTGTCACGCGACAAGGGCAGTGCCGTGATGGCCGGCAGCCATAACCTGTTTGCTGCCGTATTGGTACGCGTGGAGCGGACCGGCAGTGACACGCGCTTTGCACAAATCGTGGCCCTGATGGAAAGCGCGTCCACTTCGAAACCGCAGCTTGCGCAGCTGGCCGACCGCATCGCCAGGCCCTTCCTGATCTTTGTGCTGGTGGCTGCGGGTGGGGCGGGCGCGTACTGGTGGTCGCATGACCCGGCCCATGCGCTGATGGTTGCGGTGGCGGTGCTGGTCGTGACGTGTCCCTGCGCGCTGTCGCTGGCCACACCGGCTGCCATGCTGGCCAGCGCCGGGGCCTTGGCGCGCCGGGGGGTGTTGGTGCGTCGCCTGCAGGCGCTGGAAACCCTGGCCGCCATGGATACGGTGGTGTTCGACAAGACCGGCACCCTGACGCGCGATGCCTTTGCGCTGGGCGAGGTGCGCACACGCGAGGGGGTCTGTCGAGAAGAAGCCTTGGCCATGGCTGCAGCGCTGGCGCAGCATTCGCTGCACCCGGTGTCGCGTGCGCTGGTGGCTGCGGGGCAGGATGCCAGGCAGGGCGATGAGTTGCCGCCTGGCTTCTGGGTTGCCGAAGCGGTGCAGGAGTCCGCCGGGCAGGGCATATCGGGTCGCCTGGTCAACACGGGCAAGCAGGCGGTTGCCGTGTCGGCGCGTCTGGGCTCGGCCCGCTTTTGTGGCGTGGATCTGCCAGAAACGGACTTGCTGCACGCCTGCCTGAGCGACGATCAGGGCTGGATCGCCACATTCGAGCTGCGTGAGGACCTGCGCCCGGATGCCCAAGCTGCCGTGGCCGCGCTGGTCGCCGAGGGTGTGCAGGTTCACCTTCTGTCGGGTGACCTCCCTGATGCCGTAACCCGCGTGGCGCGGCAAACCGGCATCAGCGAGGCCCGTGGCGGCTGCACGCCGCAGGACAAGCTCGCCTTCCTGCGCGGGCTGCAAGCCCAGGGCCGCAAAGTGGCCATGGTGGGGGACGGTCTGAACGATGGCCCCGTGTTGGCCGGAGCGCATGTGTCGTTTGCCTTCGGGCAGGCGGTGCCGCTGGCCCAGGCGCAATCTGATTTTGTCGTGCTTGGCGACCGCCTTGACGCCGTGGTGCAGACGCTGCTGCGGGCACGCCGTACGCTTGCCATCGTGCGGCAGAATCTGTGGTGGGCCGCGATTTACAATGCCGTTTGTGTACCATTGGCCGTGCTCGGCTGGTTGCCTGCATGGCTGGCCGGGCTAGGCATGGCCTTCAGTTCTCTGCTGGTGGTGCTCAATGCGTTGCGCCTGTCGGCCGCCATCCAACCTCTGGAGACTGTTTGATGGATATACTTTTCCTGCTGATTCCGCTGTCCGTCATGTTGGTGTTTTTCATCCTTGGCGGGCTGTGGTGGGCCATTTACCGTGGTCAATTCGAGGACATTGATGCAGAGGGAGCGCGCATCCTCCATCAGGATTGATGCCGGTCAATTTACATCCGGTTGCGCTGCGATAGCCTTAAAAAGTGATTAAGAAGAGAAGAGGTGGAAATGAAATTTGCCAATGCACAAGCCACGACCTACAACGACACCGTGGTGCGGCAGTTCGCCATCATGACGGTGGTCTGGGGCGTGGTCGGTATGCTGGTCGGTGTGATCATCGCGGCCCAGTTGGCCTGGCCAGACCTCATTACTGGAATCCCCTGGCTCAGCTACGGCCGATTGCGGCCCCTGCACACCAACGCGGTGATTTTTGCATTCGGCTGTTGCGGCTTGATGGGCACCTCCTTGTATGTGGTGCAGCGCACCTGCCAGGTGCGCCTGTTCTCTGACAAGCTGGCGGCCTTCGTTTTCTGGGGCTGGCAGGCGGTGATTGTCGCTGCGGCCATTTCCCTTCCGCTCGGTTACACCCAGTCCAAGGAATACGCCGAACTTGAATGGCCTATCGACATCCTGATCACGCTGGTCTGGGTGGCCTATGCCTTTGTGTTTTTCGGCACCGTGGGAACCCGTAAGGTCAAGCACATTTACGTGGCCAACTGGTTCTATGGTGCGTTCATCATTGCCATTGCAATGCTGCACCTGGTGAACAATGCGGCTATTCCGGTGGGCTTCATGAAGTCTTACTCCGCCTACGCCGGCGTACAGGACGCCATGGTGGAGTGGTGGTACGGTCACAACGCCGTGGGTTTCTTGCTGACGGCGGGCTTCCTGGGCATGATGTATTACTTCATTCCCAAGCAGGCCGAGCGCCCGATCTACTCGTACCGCCTGTCCATTGTGCATTTCTGGGCGTTGATTTTCACTTACATGTGGGCGGGCCCGCACCACCTGCACTACACCGCGCTGCCGGACTGGACGCAGTCGGTGGGCATGGTCTTCTCCCTGATCCTGCTGGCGCCGAGCTGGGGCGGCATGATCAACGGCATCATGACCCTGTCGGGTGCCTGGCACAAGCTGCGTGACGACCCGATCCTGCGCTTCCTGATCGTGTCGCTTTCCTTCTATGGCATGAGCACGTTTGAAGGTCCGATGATGGCGATCAAGACCGTCAATGCGCTGTCGCACTACACCGATTGGACCATTGGGCACGTGCATTCGGGTGCCTTGGGCTGGGTGGGTCTGATCACCATAGGCAGCATGTATTATCTGATTCCGCGCCTGTTCGGCCAGAAGCAGATGTACAGCATGAAGGCCGTGGAAATCCACTTCTGGACAGCGACTATCGGTATCGTGATCTACATCGCGGCCATGTGGATTGCCGGCGTGATGCAGGGTCTGATGTGGCGCGCGGTCAACCCCGACGGTACCCTGACCTATACCTTTGTGGAAGGGGTCAAGGCCACCTTCCCCTTCTATGTGCTGCGCCTGATGGGTGGTCTTCTGTATTTCGGCGGCATGCTGATCATGCTCTGGAACACGCTGAAAACGGTCACTGCGGGCCGCGCGGCCACCGTTACCATTCCGGCCGCCATGGCCCACGGCTGAGGAGAAAAACAATATGGCCAACCATCAAGCCAGCGGCGGTTTCTCGCACGAGAAGATCGAAACCAACAACTTTTTAATGATCGTGATGATCCTGCTGGTGCTGTCGATCGGCGGCTTGGTCGAGATCGTGCCGCTGTTCTTCCAGAAGTCCACCACCGAGCCCATCAAGGGCCTGCAGCCCTACACCGCGCTGCAGCTGATCGGCCGGGACATTTATCAGCGTGAGGGCTGCTACAACTGCCATTCGCAGATGATCCGTCCGTTCCGTTCTGAGACGCTGCGCTATGGTCCCTATTCCGTGGCGGGTGAGTTTGTGTACGACCACCCGTTCCAGTGGGGCAGCAAGCGCACCGGCCCGGATCTGCATCGCGTAGGTGGCAAGTACAGCGATGAATGGCATCGCATTCACCTGAACAACCCGCGTGATGTGGTGCCCGAATCGAACATGCCGGCCTATTCGTGGCTGGAGAAGACCCTAGTGGATGAGTCCACCATTCAAGCCCACATGAAGGGGCTGCGTAGAGTGGGAACTCCCTACACCGACGAGCAGATCGCCAAGGCGCCCGAGGAAGTGAAGGGCAAAACAGAGATTGAAGCTGTGATTGCCTATTTACAGGTGCTTGGTATTCATCGCAAATAAATCACGGAGCATCAAGCATGGATATCAACATACTCAGATCCATCGTGACGGTGGTCACTTTCATCGTGTTTATTGGCATTGTGGTGTGGGCCTGGTCCAGCCGCAACGCCGTCAGCTTTGACGAGGCGGCCCAGCTGCCCTTCAAGCAGGACTGATGCACCGCGCCAACGAACCGGATAAGGAATAAAAAAAATGAGCGACTTCACCAGTAATTTCTGGTCGGTCTATGTGGCTGGCATTTCGCTGGTTGGCATCATGGCCTGCCTGCTGCTGCTGTGGTTCAGTGGCAAGGCCAAGGTCATGACCGCCAACGACAATACCACTGGCCACGTGTGGGACGGCGACCTGCGCGAGATGAACAACCCCCTGCCGCGCTGGTGGGTCTGGCTGTTTGTCATTACGGTGGTTTTCGCCCTGATCTATTTGGCCCTGTACCCTGGTCTCGGCAATTACGCCGGCAAGCTGGGCTGGAGCCAGATTGGTCAGTATGAAGCTGAAGTGGCCAAGGGCAACAAGGAAGTGGAGCCTCTGTATGCCAAGTTCAATGGCATGAAGCCCGAAGACGTCGCGGGCGATGCACAGGCCATGGCGATTGGCGAGCGCTTGTTCATGAACAACTGTTCGCAGTGCCACGGATCAGATGCCCGTGGCAGCAAGGGTTTTCCGAACTTGACCGATGCAGACTGGCTGCACGGTGGATCCCCCGACAAGATCAAGGAATCCATAACCAAGGGCCGCATAGGCAACATGCCGCCCATGGCCGCGGCCGTCGGCACGCCGGATGACGTGCGCAACGTGGCGCAGTATGTGCTGAGCCTGTCGGGCAGTCCGCATGATTCAGTCAGGGCGGCGCTGGGCAAAGCCAAGTTCGTCGCCTGCGCTGCGTGTCACGGTGCCGACGGAAAAGGAAATCAGACCATTGGTTCGGCGAACCTGACGGACGATATCTGGCTGCACGGATGGGGTGAAAATGCCATCGTGGCCATGATCAACAACGGCAAAGTCAACCAGATGCCCGCCCAGGAAAGCAAGCTCACCGAGTCCCAGATTCATGTTTTGGCATCGTATGTGTGGAGCCTGTCCAACAAGGCTGGCGCAACAGCCCTGAAGTGACCCTTACCCATCTGGAATCCCTGTTGGGACTCCAGCATTGAGCAGTACCTGTGGACAATACCGAATCGCCTGCCAGAAAAATCATCCCCATCGTCGGTGCGGCAGGTGCGCATACTCAAGCCTTGCCGGCCGATGCCGACGAGGTGATGGTTTCCCTGTACCAGGCGCAAAAAAAGATCTATCCGCGCAGCGTGTCGGGGTTTTTTTCCAAGTGGCGCTGGGGACTGGTGTTTCTCACTCAGATCATTTTTTATGGTTTGCCGTGGCTGGAGTGGGGGCAGCGCCAAGCTGTGCTTTTCGACCTTGGGGCCCGGCGCTTTTATATTTTCGGGCTGATTCTTTATCCGCAGGACTTCATCTACCTGACAGGTGTCTTGGTGATTTCGGCTTTGTCGCTGTTTTTGTTTACGGCCGTGGCAGGCAGGCAGTGGTGTGGCTATGCATGCCCGCAAACGGTGTACACCGAGATATTTCTCTGGCTGGAGAAGCTGACCGAAGGCGACCGCTCAGCGCGCTTGCGGCTCGACGGCGGCCCCATGTCCCTGAACAAATTTACGCGCAAGGCCAGCAAGCAATTTTTGTGGATCGCACTCGCCGTGTGGACAGGGTTCACCTTTGTGGGGTACTTCACGCCCATTAAGGATCTCGGCGCGAGCTTCGTGACCGCAGGCATGGGGCCATGGGAAACCTTCTGGGTATTCTTCTATGGGTTTGCCACCTACGGCAACGCGGGCTTCATGCGTGAGCAGGTTTGCAAGTACATGTGCCCTTACGCGCGGTTCCAGAGTGCCATGTTCGATAAGGACACGCTGATCGTGACCTATGACGAGGCGCGTGGCGAGCCCCGTGGCGCGCGCTCCAGGAAGGCTGACCCAGAAGCCCTGAATCTGGGTTCCTGTGTGGATTGCACGCTGTGCGTTCAGGTGTGTCCCACGGGCATCGACATTCGCAAGGGCCTGCAGTACGAATGCATCAGCTGCGCCGCATGCATTGACGTATGCGACAACGTGATGGACAAGATGGGTTATCCGCGGGGGCTGATTCGCTACTCCACCGAAAATGCCGTGGCGCAGGGGTGGACTCGCGCGCAACTGCTGCGCCGGGTGTTCCGTCCGCGGGTGCTGGTCTACACCGCCATCCTGAGCGCAGTGACTGTTGCGATGTTTGCCAACCTGGCATTGCGCACGCCCTTCAAGGTGGACGTGGTTCGCGACCGTACGACGCTGGCCAGAATTGTGAGTGGTGGCAAGATCGAGAACGTTTACCGGCTGCAGGTGATGAACGCCACTGAAAGCACACAGGGCTATCGCATTGCTGTGCAAGGCCTGCCGGGTCTGGTGCTTGCTTCCGAGAGCGTGATCTCCGTGGATGCCACCCAGTCCCGCTGGGTACCTGTGCGCCTGCAGTTGCCCTATGAGGGGGCGAGCGCAGGTTCGCATGCGATCAATTTTGAGATTGAAGCCATCAATTCCTCGGGACACGTGTCCGAGAAGTCGGTCTTCCTGGTGCCCCGATAAGGAACGGAACTGTCATGTACAACAAACAAGCACAACCCTGGTGGAAGTTCGGTCATGTGTGGCTCGTGATTGCCGGGCCGGCGATTGTGGTTGTGGCCTCATTCGTCACCCTGTATCTGGCCATCACCATCCCGGATCCTGTGAGCAACACCCCGGGACATCGTCAGGTTGATCATGGCGCCAAGCCGGACATGGGCTACGTTTCCAACCTGGCGCCTGCGATGCAGGCCCGAAATCACGCCGCAACCGGTGTTCCTGTGCCATCACAACCTTGAAGCTCTGAGTTAACCCGTGACCACCAACAGAAGACAAAAAATATGCTTGCCCAACGACTGATGTGGATTGCCTGGCCCGCCTTCCTGGTGGCTGGTGTGATTGAAGTGCTGGTGTTTGCTGTGGTGGACCCGCAGGACTTGCAGTGGTTTGGCCATCCGCTGGCGATGTCTCGCGAAGGCGTTTACACGCTGGCTTTTTTCGCTTTCTGGATTCTGACCATGGCCTCCAGCGCATTGACTACGTTGCTCGCCATGTCGCCCTTCGAGGTCAATCGCTGTCCCTTGCCGGTTGATGCACGTCCGGATGTTTGCCCCAAGGAAGGCGGCTGCGGCTGAATGCTGGCCTTGTTGTGCATGATGCTGGGTTCGCGCCCATGTCAGCATGCTGCCATGGGCCTTATTGGCCGGGTTGCTGGTTGTTGTTCACGATCAGCTTGAGGGCATCGGTGTTGAGGATGCGCACGTGCCGCTGTTTGACTTCCACAATGCCATCTTCCACGAACTTCGAGAAGGTGCGACTCACGGTTTCGAGCTTGAGCCCCAGATAGCTGCCGATTTCCTCACGCGTCATGCGCAGGAGGAGTTCCGACTGCGAGAATCCGCGGGCATGCAGACGCTGCACCAGGTTGAGCAGGAA
This sequence comes from Polaromonas sp. UBA4122, assembly GCA_002381615.1. GTDB lineage: Bacteria > Pseudomonadota > Gammaproteobacteria > Burkholderiales > Burkholderiaceae_C > Polaromonas. The sequence continues at coordinate 38,888 of DFWY01000157.1, forward strand.
TGCAGCCAGACGTTCCTCGGCCCGCATGCTGCCGAGCAGCAGCATCACACCGTGCTCGCGCACAATCTCGCGGCTCATGATTTTATGCATATGGCGTTGCAGGGCGGTGACCTCACGTGACAGTTCCTCGATACGGTCGAACGGCATGACGCACACCTCGGCGTCTTCCAGTGCCACGGCATCACAGGTGTGATGGTCGCTCACGATACCATCCAGACCGATGACTTCGCCAGCCATCTGGAAGCCAGTCACCTGATCGCGCCCATCTTCGGTCGTAACGCAGGTCTTGAAGAAGCCGGTGCGGATGGCGTATAGCGAGGTGAATTTCTCGCCGTTACTGAACAGGGTAGCTCCGCGCTTGACTTGGTGGCGTGTAGCGACGATTTCATCGATCCTGTTCAGTTCGCCGGCATTCAGACCCACGGGCATGCACAACTCACGCAGATTGCAGTTCGAGCAGGCGACCTTGATGGCGTGCGGATTCATGAGGGGTATTTTGGCATCGCTGGTGGCTTCTGCTCGCCAACCCATCCCCATGGGTGATGGTGTCACATCAAACATGGCATTCTCCTGAGAGTGGTTCGTTGCCTGGAGGGGGACTTTGTTTGCCATTGACCTATATCAACAAGGTGAGTCGGTTTTCACGGCACATTAGGCGCATTAGGGCGGGTTGTCATTAAGTTTACGAGTACGCGTGCCCAAGAACCGTCGTCAACGCTACTGCGATTGATTGTAATGCCTACCCTATTTCCCGAATTGATTCGCCGTTTTGACGTTTCCGGCCCACGCTACACCTCGTACCCGACGGCAGACCGTTTTGTGGAGGCCTTCACGCCGGACCACTTTGCCCAAGCGTTGGCGCAGCGCCGGAACGGCGCGGCAGCCATGAGGCTACCTCTGTCCCTGTATGTGCACATTCCATTTTGCGAATCGCTGTGTTATTACTGCGCTTGCAACAAGATCATCACCAAGCACCATGACCGTGGCGAAACTTACCTGCGCTATCTGAGCCGCGAGGTAGAGTTACACACCACCCATGTAGGCGTTGGTCAGACCGTCAGTCAGTTGCATCTGGGTGGCGGCACGCCCACGTTCCTGAGCGACAGTGAACTGCGCGAATTAATGACCATGTTGCGGCGCAGTTTTATGTTCACTCCGGGTGGGGAATACTCCATTGAAGTGGATCCACGTACCGTGGACGCCACGCGGTTGGCCACGCTGGCCGAGTTGGGTTTCAACCGGCTGAGCTTCGGCGTGCAGGATTTCGATCCTGCCGTGCAAAAGGCCGTCCATCGCGTCCAGCCGACCGAGCGGGTGTTCGCGCTGGTGGAGTCGGCGCGCGCACTGGGTTTCGAGTCGGTCAATGTTGATCTGATTTACGGTCTGCCACAGCAGACCCCTGAATCATTTGATCGCACGCTGGCGCAGGTGGCCAAACTGCGACCGGACCGCATTGCGCTATATGCCTACGCGCATCTGCCCGAGCGGTTCAAGCCGCAACGCCGTATCATCGCAGCCGAGCTGCCCACTGCGGGCGCCAAGGTGTCCCTGCTGTCGCGTTCGCTTTCGGCATTTCAGAGTGCGGGCTATGTCTACGTGGGCATGGATCATTTTGCCTTGCCCAACGATGCACTGGCCGTGGCCAAGCGTCAGGGACGCCTTCACCGCAACTTTCAGGGGTACAGCAGCCAGCCCGACTGTGACCTGATTGGTCTGGGCGTGTCGGCCATTGGCAGGATCGGAGCGACCTACAGCCAGAACGCCAGGACTCTGGAAGAGTATTGCGACTATCTGGACCAGGGACGTCTGCCGGTAGTGAGGGGTCTGGCACTCACGCGTGACGATCTGCTGCGGCGCGCCGTCATCATGGCACTGATGTGTCAGGGGCAGTTGCAGTTCGAGTCGATCGAACTGGCTCACCTGATTGATTTCAAAAGCTACTTCGCCGCCGAACTGGAGAACCTGCGCAGCATGGAAGAGAAGGGCCTGGTCGAGGTCAACGACACCGGCATCCAGGTCACGGCCATGGGCTGGTTCTTTGTGCGTGGCGTCGCCATGGTGTTTGACCGTTATCTACAGGCTGACCGTACGCGAGCAAGGTTTTCCAGGATCATCTAAAACAGTTCCATGCAGACATCGCTGGCCGTGACGGCATTGCTCATGGGGCTCGCAGGCGGGCCCCATTGCATTGCCATGTGCGGCGCGGCTTGCGCCGGCATCGGTCAGGCCGCGGGTGAGCGCAGCACCTCGGCCCTCTGGACGTTCCAGGTCGGCCGCTTGGCAAGTTATTCGGCTCTGGGCGCGGTGGCGGCAGCTTCCATGCAGGGTTTGGGCTGGTTGACAACACAAACGGCCGTCATGCGCCCGGTCTGGACGATGTTCCATGTGGCAGTGATGCTGCTGGGGCTGATGCTCATGCTGCTGGCCCGTCAGCCGGTCTGGCTCGACGCAACGGCCCGGCGCGTTTGGAGCAAGGTTAGGGGGCTCAATGCCGCCTGGGGGCGTGGCGCGCCGCTGGCCATTGGCGCGCTCTGGGCTTTCATGCCGTGCGGGCTGTTGTATTCGGCCCTGCTGGTCGCTGCGCTCAGCGGTGGTCCGCTGGATGGAGCGCTGACCATGGCGCTGTTTGCCCTGGGCAGCAGTGTGTCCCTCATGATCGGGCCGTGGCTGCTGCATCGCCTGCGTGGCGGCGGCACAGGCGAGTGGGGCATCCGCCTGGCGGGGCTGGCCCTGGCTGCCACGTCCGGCTGGGCATTGTGGATGGGGCTGGCACACGGTACCGCACCTTGGTGCGTGACGCCTTGAGGGCTTGAGGATTCCGGGGGGTTACATCTGCCCCAAGTCGTCATGTCCTTGCAGGGGATGACGGCGCATTCCTTCGGCACCGAAATGGCAATAGTTGTTCGAGCTTGATGGGGGGTCGAATCAACTGCGCCGCATCAGCGTGCTCTTGCCGAAGAGGCTCTCGATCAGGTCAACCGCCAGCTCGGCCGTGCCGTTACGCACATCCAGCGCGGGGTTCAACTCCATCACGTCCAGTGACGCCATCCGCCCGGTATCGGCAATCATTTCCATGCACAGCTGAGCCTCCCGGTAAGTCGGGCCACCCTTGACGGTCGTGGCCACGCCCGGTGCGATGGCGGCGTCGAGAAAGTCGACGTCAAAACTCACATGCAGGTGGGTGTTCTCGTCAATGCCGGCGAGCGCGGATTCCATGGTGTGGCGCATGCCCATTTCATCGATGTAGCGCATGTCAAACACTTCGAGCCCGGATTGCATGACAAATCGTTTCTCGCCTTCGTCCACGCTGCGGATGCCGATCTGCCGTATGACCGAAGGCGCAATGGCAGGGAAAACACCGCCTATGCCCGTCAGCTCGTCAGGCCCGTGGCCGCACAGCACCGCCACCGGCATGCCATGGGTGTTGCCTGTGGGGGTCAGGGCATAGGTGTTGAAATCGGCATGCGCATCCAGCCACAGTACGCGCAGTTTTTGGCCTGCCTGCCGACAGTGGCGAGCCACGGCGCTGATCGAGCCAATGGCCAGGCAGTGGTCGCCGCCCAGTAAAATCGGCATCTTGTTCTCAGCCAGTGTCGAATGCACGGCCTCGTGCACTGAGCGGTTCCAGGCGGCCACCTCGGCGAGGTGTCGGTAGCCATTGACGGGTGCCAGCCAGGGATTGGCTGGGCCACTGAGGTTGCCGTGGTCTGTCACGGTCAGGCCGTGCCCTTCCAGCGTGGGCTGCAGCCCGGCAACGCGCAGCGCCTCAGGGCCCATCGACGCGCCGCGGGTACCCGCTCCAATGTCGGTAGGGGCTCCAATGAGCCTGATGTGTCGTGTCATATTGAAGTCAAATCGACAGCGAGACTTCTGAGAGGCCGACCGGAAGACGGGGTTGCGGGCAAGCGTGTTGTGTTTGCTCCCAGCAGTCCGAACAGGTTTTTCGGGTTGTCCAGATGGGGGATCAAATCGATTTTCCGGGGTTGGTTCTGCTGCCGCTGCAGTTTATACAAATAGCGCAGCGCAGAGTAGTCTTCCAGTGCAAAACCCACGGAGTCAAAAATCGTCACTTCAGCAGGGGACGCACGGCCGGTCGCGACGCCGCTAAGCACCTGGGTGAACTCGGTCACGGAAAAGTCGGCGGGCAGTTGCTGGATTTCACCTTCAATGCGCGACTGGGGTTCGTACTCCACAATCACGCGGGCATCGACTCGCCGCAGGATGTCGGCATGCAGCTCGGTCTTGCCGGGGCAGTCGCCGCCCACGGCATTCAGGTGCATGCCGGGCGCGATCATTTCGGGCGTCAGGATGATGGCATTGCATTTGTCCGCCGTCACCGTGGTCACAATGTCCGCGCCTTCAACGGCTTCGGCTGCAGAGCGGCACGGCTTTACCTGCAGATCGCGCTCGCCGAGCGCGTGAAGGTTGCGTGCCAGTTTTTCTGTTGCGTGGCCATCTACGTCATACAGCCTGAACTCGCGAATACCCAGCATGTGGTGAAACGCAATCGCCTGGAATTCGCTTTGCGCGCCATTGCCAATCAGGGCCATGACCCGGCTGTCCGGCCGGGCCATCCAGCGTGCGGCCAGTGCCGACATGGCGGCCGTCCGCAAAGCTGTGGTGACCGTCAGCTCGGATAGCAGCAGGGGGTAGCCGGTTTCCACATCTGCCAGCACGCCGAAAGCCGTGACGGTCAGCAGGCCAAGCGCGGTGTTTTTGGGGTGACCATTGACATACTTGAACGAATACATCTCGCCGTCGCTGGTGGGCATCAGTTCGATCACGCCCCCCGGCGAATGAATGGCGTGGCGTGCCGATTTATCGAATTCACCCCAGCGCCGGTAATCGGTTTCTATTTCCGCCGCCAAACCTTCGATGAAGGGTGCTGGCCCCAGACGCCCCACGATGCGCTGTATGCCTTCAATACCAATGTACTCAACCATGCCGTGTCTCCCCCCTATTTGTGACTGCTAAATCTGCAGACGCTGGCAGCTCAATGCAGCCTGATCTACCCAGTAAAAATTCATTATGCTGAGCCTCAGTGTTAAAGAAAAGACAGCAAACTGGTCAATTTATAAATTAAATTACACAAATCAGCATATTTAATTAGCGTTTAGTCAATAAAATCCGGGCATGGACGACACAGACCACCAACTCATCTCCCTGCTGCGGGACAATGCCCGGGCCTCGGTCGCATCATTGGCCAAGGTCCTGCGTGTGTCGCGGGGCACGGTGCAGAACCGCCTGGGCAAGCTCGAAGCCGACGGCACCATTGTGGGCTACACCGCCCGGCTCAGGCCGCAGGTCGAGGCCCACCAAATTCGTGCGCTGATGACCGTGGCAGTGCAAGGCAACCGCATCGACCACGTGCTCAGTGCGCTACGCGGCGACCCGGCCGTGAGTGCGCTGCACACCACCAATGGCCGGTGGGACATCGTGGCCGAGTTGCGCGCCGACAGCCTGGAGGCCTTTGACCGCGTGCTTGGCCGCATCCGCTTGCTCGAAGGCATTGCCAACACCGAAACCAGCCTGCTGCTGTCAACCAGCAAGCTATAGCGCTTGCTGCAAAACACTGCGGCCATCCCCAGAAGCTAAACTTCAGGGCATGAACCTGGCCCCAGCCCAACTGTCCGAGCATCTCAAGCGGGGACTCAAAAGTCTCTACACCCTGCATGGCGACGAGCCCTTGCTGGTGCAGGAGTTTGCCGATACCTTGCGCACGGCGGCGCGCCTTCAGGGCTACACCGAACGAACGGTGCATACGGTGGCCGGGGCGCATTTTGACTGGAGCGAGGTGCTGGCCAGCGGCGGCTCGCTGAGCCTGTTTGCCGACAAGCAGATTGTTGAAATCCGCATTCCCAGCGGCAAGCCCGGCAAGGACGGTTCAGCGGCGCTGCAGCAGCTGGCAGAACGAGCCCAGGGCGATGACTCCACGCTGACGCTGGTCATGCTGCCCAAGCTGGACAGCATGATGACCAAGGGGGCGTGGTTTGGCGCACTCGACAGCTTTGGCGTCACCGTCAAGTTCGACCCGATTGACCGCCGCGCCTTGCCGCAGTGGATTGCACAGCGCCTGCAACTGCAGGGCCAGCGCGTGGCCGCGGGTGAAGAGGGCCAGCGCACGCTGCAGTTTTTTGCCGACCGGGTCGAGGGCAACCTGCTGGCCGCGCATCAGGAAATCCAGAAGCTGGGGCTGTTGTATCCCTCCGGCGCAGACGACGCGTCCGCAGTGCTCAGTTTCGACCAGGTTGAAAACGCCGTGCTCAATGTGGCGCGCTATGACGTGTTCAAATTGTCGGAGGCCGTGCTCGGCGGCCAGGCGCTGCGCGTGGCGCGCATGCTGGACGGCCTGAAATCCGAAGGCGTGTCCGAAGTGCTGGTGCACTGGGCACTGGCCGAAGACATCCGCAGCATGAAGCGCGTGAAGGACGCTCTTCAAGCGGGCCGGCCGATGCCGATGGCGCTGCGCGAAAACCGCGTCTGGGGCATTAAGGAAAAACTGTTTGAGAGGGTGCTGCCCGGTATTCCCGACACCACTCTGGCCAACCTGCTGCATGCGGCGCACAAAGTGGACGGCATCGTCAAGGGTCTGAAGCAGCCCGACTGGCCGCTGGACGGCTGGCAGGCGCTGCACCGCCTTGCCGGGATGGTATGCGAGCAGTGCGCTGCGCCGTCGCGATTGCCGCGGGTAACGGCGGGCGGCGCAAGAGGCTAGCGGCATGGCGCAGACTGCTTCCCTGTCCAGCAAACTCATCCGCATCGGCGTCGGCCTGTTGATCGTCGCGTTGGCCTCCATAGGGCTGACCTTGTGGGTGACCTGGCAGCTTGAAGGAGGCGCTGCGGCCGTCAACGAAGCCGGGCGCATGCGCATGCAGACGTGGCGGCTGGCCAGCTCGGTGCAGGCGGGCGTGGCGCATGCCGAACTTCAAGGCCTCGTGGCCCGCTTCGATGAGAGCCTGGCCGTGTTGCGGGCCGGTGACCCGTCGCGGCCGCTGTTCGTGCCCTGGGACAAAAAGGTTGACGAGCGCTTTGCCGTTGTTGAGTCGCTGTGGAGTGAGCAGCGCCCGCACTGGCTGGCCGAGCCGCCGCCGCCGACGCAGTCCTCGCTGCAGGCGGCTGGCGAGTTTGTTGACGCCATAGACCGCCTCGTCCTCGTGATCGAGCAGCATCTGTCCCGGCTAACCGCGATCCTGAACCTGTTCCAGTTCGTGATGATGGCGCTCGCCATCGGCGGTGCAGTGGTCATGCTCTACACCGGCTACCAGTATGTGATCAACCCCCTCGCGCAGCTGCGGCAGGGGCTGCGCAAGGTGGAGTCCGGGGATTTTGCGACCCGCATCGAGGTAGACACGCAGGATGAGTTTGGCCAGGTGGCGGCCAGTTTCAATCACATGGCTGCGACTTTGCAGTCGCTCTACGAAGGCCTGGAATCCAAGGTCGAGGCCAAGACGCGGCGCATCGAGGCGCAGCGCGCGAGGCTTGAGGCGCTTTACGAAGTGAGCGCCTTTCTGGCCCAGGCCAACAGCATCAACGAACTGGCGCGCGGTTTTGCCCAGCGCGTGCGAACCCTCATGAAGGCTGATGCGGCGGCGGTGCGTTGGTCCGATGAAGCCAGCCAGCGCTATTTGATGCTGGCTTCGGACTGTTTCCCACAAGACCTGGTTGAGGAGGAGCGAAGCCTGCTGACTGGGGCCTGCGCCTGCGGCAACCTGCGGCCGGATGCCCGTACGCGCGTGATCCCAATCCTGAGTCATGACGAAGCGCCGGTGCGCCATTGCGCCCGGGCGGGGTACGAAAGCGTGGTCAGCGTGCCGATCCGGCTACAGCAGCGACTGCTGGGCGAGTTCAACCTGTTCTTCCGCTCTACCGTCATGCTGAGCGCGGACGAAACTGAACTGCTGGATGCGCTGGCCAGTCATCTGGCCAGCGCCCTGGAGGGCTTGCGCGCCGCTGCCCTGGAACGTGAAGCCGCCGTCGCCGAGGAGCGTGCCCTGCTGGCGCGCGAACTGCACGACTCGATTGCGCAGTCGCTGGCCTTTCTCAAGATCCAGGTGCAATTGCTGCGGGCCGCCGTCCAGCGGGGCCAGGCGCCACACGTACAGACGGCACTCGACGAACTGGACACCGGGCTGCGCGAGAGCATCAGCGACGTTCGCGAGCTGCTGGTGCATTTCCGCACACGCACCAACACCGACGACATCGAGCAGGCGCTGCAGGAAACGCTGCAGAAGTTCCGGCATCAGACAGGCTTGCCGACGCGGCTGCAGGTCCAGGGCCATGGCCTGCCGCTTCCATCCGACGTGCAGGTGCAGGTGCTGCATGTGGTGCAGGAGGCGCTCTCCAACGTGCGCAAGCACGCCGGGGCCACACAGGTCGATCTTGAGGTGGTCAAGGGGGCGCGCTGGCGCTTTGCGGTGCGCGACAATGGCGTCGGCTTCGACACGAGTCACGGCCATGGCGAATCTCATGTGGGCATGAAAATTATGCGGGAGCGTGCCGGGCGCGTCGGCGCCGAGGTGGGGGTCGTATCCAGGCCGGGTCAGGGAACGACGGTCACGCTGACCTTGCCGCCGCACCCGGTGACGGGCGGTGGCGTGGCAACGACCGGTCTGGAGCTCGCGCCCCTCGCCGAACCAGCGCACGGCGCCTGAGGAAAAAAAGATGAAACCGATTCGACTGCTGGTGGTTGACGACCACACCCTGTTTCGTCGGGGACTGATCGCACTGCTTTCGCTGGACGAGCGTTTCGACGTGGCCGACCAGGCAGGCGACATCGGCGAAGCGCTGCGCTGCGTGGAGCGCGACAGGCCGGACCTGATCCTGCTGGACAACCATCTGCCGGGGGTTCTGGGGGTGGATGGGATCGCCACGCTGAAGGAAGCGGCCCCGGGCACTCGCATCCTGATGCTGACCGTTAGCGAGAACGAGGACGATCTGGCTGCGGCGCTGCAGGCCGGTGCCGACGGTTATTTGCTGAAAACCGTGGAATTGGACCATCTGTCCGAGTTCATCGTCAAGGTCCTCGCCGGGGAGTCGGTGGTCAGCCCGGAAATGATGACCAAGCTGGTGACCGCCTTCCGCTCCAAGGCCCAGCCCGCGCTTCCGGTCGAGACCGCCGCGATTGAGGCAGTAAGCGCGGGCGTTGAGCCGATGCCCCGCGACATTGCCGGCATCGATCTGCTGTCCGCCCGCGAGCGCGAAGTCCTGGCGCTGATCGCGCAGGGCGACAGCAACAAGCTGATTGCGCGAAAGCTCGACATCGCCGAAACGACGGTCAAGATCCACGTCCAGCACATCCTGCGCAAGCTGCAACTGACCTCGCGCGTGCAGGCTGCTGTTTACGCGGCTGGCCGGGAACCGGGTTGACCCGAATCAACAGGGCGTGCGGGCCTCCTTTCGGGTGTCGGGTGATGTTGCGCTAGCCCAACCTACATCATTCCTTTTTTGATAGCTGCTCACGCCTGTTGATAAAGGGCTACAGCCTTATTTTACCTAAAAACTTGCCCGTGATGCCGGTGTGGCATGGCCGCCTCCATCCCTCCCAAGAGCTAGGGGGTAAAACCGGGTGCAAGATCACCAAGGGAGCGATTTTTCAGTACTTTTACGCCGTGCTTCATGATCCGTGTACCGTAAGAAGTACGCGCTCAAGCTCAAGCGGGAAGTCCCGCGCATTCCGTTCTACGCTGACTTCCGGGAATGAGCCGACTGGGGCGCGGCGCGCATCGAGCCGACTGGAGGCACCGTCGCGCTCGAGAAGATTGACGCCTAACGCTCCTCCGACTACAAGGAAACTATGAAGGTCGTTGGTGCCATGAAGGTGGTCAGCCGCTAACCTGACCGCTGACAGGCTTTGCCGCGAACGCCAATGTCGGGTTACGCTGCGCTAACCCGACTTACGGAGCTCTGTTTTTTATAGCAACTTATGCGTGTCGTTCATGCGTTACAGGCCTGAAAAGCTTAAATTTCAGATCCAGAACCCGCCTCCCAAGCACGATCAGGGGCATGGCATCCCCGAATCGTGAAATTAGTGTCATTTTGACTCGGGCATAGTTCTTTGGAACTATGACGGCCGGATCACCATAGTTCCTTTTGACGTTCTTTCACGTTCCAAAGGGGGATAGTCAAAGCCCCGAGAAAACCCGACAGTCATGCCATGTCTCCTGGAGAAAAAAACATGACCTCTGAACTGAGCAATTCAAGAAAGGCCTGGTCGGTGCTGATTGTCAGCACGCTGGCGTTCACGGTCTGCTTCATGGTCTGGATGATGTTCGGCGTCATCGGCATCCCGATCAAGAAGATGCTCAACCTCAACGCCACGCAGTTCGGCGTGCTGACGGCCATGCCGGTGCTGACGGGTTCCCTGATCCGCGTCCCGCTGGGCATCTGGACCGACAAGTACGGCGGGCGCATCGTCATGGCCGTCTTGATGGCCATCACGGTGCCGGCGATCTGGCTCATGAGCTACGCCACCGCGTATTGGCATTTCATCGTGATCGGCCTGTTTGTCGGTCTGGCCGGCGGTTCGTTTTCGGTGGGAACGCCCTACGTGGCCCGCTGGTTTCCCAAGAAGCGCCAAGGCATGGCCATGGGTGTGTTCGGTGCCGGAAATTCGGGCGCGGCGGTGAATAAATTCGTGGCGCCGGTACTGCTGGTGGCCTTCGGATGGGCCATGGTGCCGCGGGTGTATGCGGCCATCATGCTCGGCGCGCTGGTGCTGTTCTGGTTGTTTAGCCACAGCGATCCGACGCACCTGGTGCCCAGCAACGTCAAGTTCAGTGACCAGCTCAAGGCCTTGAAAGACCCCAAGGTACTCAAGTACTGCCAGTACTACAGCATTGTGTTCGGCGGTTATGTGGCTCTGTCGCTGTGGATGGTTCAGTACTACGTGGGTGAGTACGGTCTGGACATTCGTCTTGCGGCGTTGCTTGCAGCCTGCTTCTCGCTGCCAGGCGGCGTGTTGCGCGCCGTCGGCGGCGTGCTTTCCGACAAGTACGGTGCACACAGCATGACCTGGTGGGTGTTGTGGGTGAGCTGGATCTGCCTGTTCCTGTTGTCGTACCCGCAGATGGACTTTTCCATCGTGACCGCCAACGGCCCGACCACTTTTCACGTCGGCCTGAACGTCTACATGTTCACTGCATTGATGGCCGTCCTGGGTGTGGCCTTTGCTTTTGGCAAAGCCAGCGTCTTCAAGTACATCAGCGACGACTATTCCCACAACATCGGCACTGTTAGCGGCATCGTCGGGCTGGCAGGCGGCATGGGCGGCTTCATGATGCCGATCATGTTCGGCGTGCTGATGGACCTCACGGGTATCCGTTCCAGCGCCTTCATGCTCATGTATGGCGTGGTCTGGGTGTCCCTGATCTGGATGTACTGGACCGAAGTGCGCCGCACTGAAGTCATGGGCAGGAACGCGGCTGACGCGCAGTCCTGAGACTGAACTCTTTTCGAAAGAACTCTCATGAACACAAAAAACCCTTCCAGCGTCGACATCACCGACTGGCGTCCCGAGGACGAGCAGTTCTGGGAAAGCACCGGCAAGCGCCTTGCCTACCGCAACCTCTGGATTTCCGTGCCCAGCCTGCTGTGCGGCTTTGCCATCTGGGGCATGTGGGGCATCATCACCGTCCAGATGCTCAACCTGGGCTTTCCGTTCAGCCAGGCCGAGCTGTTCACGCTTACCGCCATTTCGGGCCTGGCCGGCGCCACCATGCGCATTCCGGCCTCGTTCCTCATTCGCCTGGCGGGCGGCCGCAACACCATTTTCCTGACGACCGCCATGCTGCTGGCACCGGCCATAGGCACGGGCATTGTGCTTCAGCACAAGGACTGGCCGCTGTGGACGTTCCAGTTGATGGCGTTGTGGTCGGGCGTGGGCGGCGGCAACTTCGCCAGTTCCATGTCCAATATCACCACCTTCTTCCCCAAGCGCCTGCAGGGTACGGCGCTGGGCATCAACGCGGGTCTGGGCAACCTCGGCGTGACGACTATGCAGATTGTCATTCCGCTCGTGATGACGATGAGCCTCTTCGGCAACTTCGGCGGCGAGCCGATGACGCTGGTGAAGGACAGCGGCTGGATTTTCGGCAAGATCGCCGCTGGCACGCCCACCTGGATCCAGAACGCCGGCCTTGCCTGGCTGCTGTCGCTGGTGCCGCTGTCCATCATCTGCTTTTTCGGCATGAACAACCTGATCACGGTGTCTCCCGCCATTGGCGGCACGATCCCCGCTTTCCTCAAGATAACCTGGCTGTACACGCTGTCTTTCGTGCCAACCTTTGCCGGGCTGTACCTCTATCTGCCCAAGCCCACCGGCCTCGGCTTGTTGAACATGTGGGTTGCCATGCCGTTGATTGTGATCAGCATGCTGCTGCTGATGAAGCTGACGGCTTTCGGCACGATGAAGGAAGGTATTGCCAAGCAGTTCGCCATTTTTCGCAACAAGCACACCTGGGCGCTCACGCTGCTGTACATGGTCACGTTCGGCTCATTCATCGGCTTTTCGATGGCGTTGCCGCTGGCGATCACGGTGATCTTCGGTGTCAGCCATGTGCCTGATGCCGCGGGTGTCATGCAGCACACGCTGAAGAACCCGAATGCACCGTCGGCCCTGACCTATGCCTGGATAGGCCCGTTCGTCGGCGCGCTGATCCGGCCCGTGGGCGGCTGGATATCGGACAAGGTCGGCGGCTCCATCGTGACGCAGATAATTTCCGCCGTCATGGTTGTGGCCTCCGCAGCCGTGGGCTACGTCATGCTGCTGGCCTACAAGTCGGCCACACCCGAGCAGTACTTTCTGATGTTCATGCTGCTGTTTGTGCTGCTGTTCGCCGCCAGCGGCATTGGCAACGGATCGACTTTCCGCACCATCGGCGTCATTTTCGACCGCCAGCAGGCCGGCCCGGTGCTGGGCTGGACCTCGGCCATTGCCGCCTACGGCGCCTTCATCGCACCGGTGGTGATTGGTGCGCAGATCAAGGCTGGAACGCCTGAGATCGCGATGTATGGCTTTGCCATTTTCTATGCCTTGTGCCTGGTGCTGAACTGGTGGTTCTACCTGCGCCGTGGTGCCGAGATCAAAAATCCTTGACGCGCTGTTCAACTCGCTTTTACCGTATTACCGGAGAATCAAATGAGTCATTTTCTCGATCGACTAAGCCACTTTTCCAGCCCGAGGGAATCGTTTTCTGGCGATCACGGCGTCACCACGGCTGAAGACCGCACCTGGGAAGATGCCTACCGCAACCGCTGGGCCCACGACAAGATCGTGCGCAGTACGCACGGTGTGAACTGCACCGGTTCATGCTCGTGGAAGATTTATGTCAAGGGCGGAATCGTGACCTGGGAGACTCAGCAGACCGATTACCCGCGGACGCGCTGGGACATGCCCAACCACGAGCCACGCGGCTGCGCGCGTGGCGCGAGCTACAGCTGGTATCTGTACAGCGCTAACCGCGTCAAGTACCCGATGATCCGTGCGCGCCTGCTCAAGCACTGGCGTGAAGCGCGCCTGACGCTGGCACCGGTCGAAGCTTGGGCCGCCGTGGTTCAGGACGACGCCAAGCGGCGCGACTACCAGAGCGTGCGCGGCCTGGGCGGCTTCGTGCGCTCGACCTGGGACGAGGTCAACGAGATCATCGCTGCGTCCAATGTGTACACCATCAAACAGCACGGTGCCGACCGCATCATCGGCTTCTCGCCGATTCCGGCGATGTCGATGGTCAGTTACGCCTCTGGTTCACGCTACCTGTCGCTGATTGGCGGCGTGTGCATGAGCTTTTACGACTGGTATTGCGACCTGCCTCCGGCTAGCCCGCAGGTCTGGGGCGAGCAGACCGATGTGCCCGAGTCGGCCGACTGGTACAACTCGAGTTTCATCATCGCCTGGGGCTCGAACGTGCCGCAGACGCGCACGCCTGACGCGCATTTCTTCACCGAGGTGCGTTACAAGGGCACCAAGACCGTGGCCATCACGCCCGACTATTCCGAGGTGGCCAAGCTTTCCGACCTGTGGCTGCATCCGAAGCAGGGCACCGATGCCGCGGTGGCCATGGCGATGGGCCATGTGATCTTGAAGGACTTTTATTTCGGCGGCAACGGCCGGCCGCGCTCAGCCTATTTTGACGACTACGCGCGTCGCTACACCGACCTGCCGATGCTGGTGATGCTGAAAGAGCACCAGCTGGAAAACGGCGAAACCATCATGGTGCCGGACCGCTACGTGCGGGCGTCCGACTTCAACGGCAAACTCGGCCAGGCCAACAATCCGGAGTGGAAAACCGTCGCATTCGATGCGCTCGGCAAGGTCGTGCTGCCGCACGGCGCGATCGGTTTTCGCTGGGGTCCGGACGGCCGCGCCGACGCCGGGCAGTGGAACCTGGAGGCAAAAGAAGCACGCCACGGTGACGAGGTGACGCTCAAGCTGTCGGTGCTCGAAGGCGACGATCCGAGCCAGGACAGCGCCAAGGTGGGTTTTCCGTATTTCGGCGGCATCCATCACGAGCATTTTCCGAACAACGAGCAAGGCGATGTGCTGGTGCGCACGGTGCCGGTGCAGCGCATTTCGCTGGGCAAGGCCGGCGAGGAACGCACGGCCCTGGTGGCCACGGTGTTCGACCTGCAGGCCGCGCAATACGGCATTCCACGCGGCTTGGCCGGTGAACTGGCGGCGGCCGATTTCGACGACAACACACCCTACACGCCGGCTTGGCAGGAGCAGATCACCGGCGTGCCGCGCGACCAGGTGATCACCGTCGCGCGCCAATTCGCCGAAAACGCCGAGAAAACCGAGGGCCGTTCGATGGTCATCATCGGCGCCGGCATGAACCACTGGTACCACAGTGACATGAACTACCGCAGCGTCATCAACATGCTGATGATGTGCGGATGCATCGGCAAGAGTGGCGGTGGCTGGGCGCACTATGTGGGCCAGGAAAAGCTGCGGCCGCAGACCGGCTGGACGCCGCTGGCCTTCGCGCTCGACTGGATCCGCCCACCGCGCCAGATGAACTCGACCAGCTTCTTTTACGCGCACACGAATCAGTGGCGCTACGAGAAGCTCGGTGTTGACGAAGTGCTCTCGCCACTTGCGGACAAAAAGCTCTACGGCGGCAGCATGATCGACTACAACGTGCGCGCCGAGCGTATGGGCTGGCTGCCGAGCGCACCGCAGCTGCAGACCAATCCGATGCAGGTGGTGAAGGACGCGCAGGCCCAGGGCCTGGATGCGAAAGACTATGTGGTCAAGTCGCTCAAGGACGGCTCGCTCAAGCTGAGCTGCGAAGACCCTGACCACCCCGATAACTGGCCGCGCAACATGTTCGTGTGGCGCTCCAATATCATCGGCTCGTCGGGCAAGGGCCATGAATACTTCCTGAAGCACCTGTTGGGGACAAGCAACGGCGTGCAGGGCAAGGACCTGGGCGCCGAAGAAGGCAAGCCCGAGGAAGTGGTCTGGCACGACAAGGCCCCCGAAGGCAAGCTGGACCTGCTGGTCACGCTCGACTTCCGCATGAGCACGACCTGCCTGTATTCCGATATCGTGTTGCCCACCGCGACCTGGTACGAAAAGAACGACCTCAACACCAGCGACATGCATCCCTTCATCCACCCGCTGTCCACCGCCGTGGACCCGGTGTGGCAGTCAAAAAGCGATTGGGAGATCTACAAGGGCTTCGCGAAAAAATTCAGCGAGCTCTGCGACGGCCACCTCGGTGTCGAGCGCGAAATGGTGCTGACGCCGCTGATGCACGACTCACCCGGCGAGTTGGCCCAGCCCTTCGAGGTGAAGGACTGGAAGCGCGGCGAGTGCGAGTTGATTCCCGGCAAGACGGCGCCGCAAATGCAGGTGGTCGAACGCGACTATCCCAACGTCTACAAGCGTTTCACGGCGGTCGGTCCGCTGCTGAATAAAATCGGCAATGGCGGCAAGGGCATTTCGTGGAACACCGAGACTGAAGTGCGGCAGCTCGGCGAGTTGAACGGCCTTGTCACCGAGCCGGGCGTGACCCTGGGCATGCCCCGGATCGACAGCGACATTGATGCCTGCGAGATGGTGCTGCAGCTCGCGCCCGAAACCAACGGCCATGTAGCGGTAAAAGCCTGGAACGCGCTCTCAAAGCAGACGGGGCGCGAGCACGCGCATCTGGCGGTCCACCGCGAAGACGAGAAGATCCGTTTCCGCGACATCCAGGCGCAGCCGCGCAAGATCATCAGCTCGCCAACCTGGAGCGGCATAGAGTCCGAGACCGTCTCGTACAACGCCGGCTACACCAACGTGCATGAATACATTCCTTGGCGCACCCTGACCGGGCGTCAGCAGTTCTACCAGGATCACCCGTGGATGCTGGCCTTCGGCGAGGGCCTGGCCAGCTACCGGCCGCCGGTGAACCTGAAGGCGACGGCAGGCGTGCACGGCATCCGTTCCAACGGCAACTCCGAGATCCTGCTGAACTTCATCACACCGCACCAGAAGTGGGGCATTCACTCGACCTATACCGACAACCTGCTGATGCTCACCCTGAGCCGCGGCGGTCCGATCGTCTGGCTCAGCGAAGACGATGCCAAGCTGATCGGCGTGGAAGACAACGACTGGATCGAGCTGTACAACGTCAACGGCGCGATTGCCGCGCGTGCGGTCGTCAGCCAGCGCGTCAAGCCCGGCATGGTGATGATGTACCACGCGCAGGAAAAGATCGTCAACACGCCGGGCTCGGAGATCACCGGCCAGCGCGGTGGCATTCACAACTCGGTAACCCGCATCGTGCTCAAGCCCACCCACATGATTGGCGGCTACGCGCAGCTGTCCTACGGTTTCAACTATTACGGAACCATAGGCACCAACCGCGACGAATTCGTCGTGGTGCGCAAGATGGACAAGGTTGACTGGCTGGACACGCCAAGCGATGACGAGTACGCCCACGCGGTGCAACAACTGGGAGAAGCAGCATGAAGGTACGCGCGCAAATCGGCATGGTGCTGAACCTGGACAAGTGCATCGGTTGCCACACCTGTTCAGTCACCTGCAAGAACGTCTGGACCAGCCGTCCGGGCATGGAATACGCCTGGTTCAACAACGTCGAGACCAAGCCCGGGATTGGTTACCCCAAGGAGTGGGAAAACCAGGACAAGTGGAACGGCGGCTGGGTTCGCAAGAGCGACGGCTCCATCGAGCCGCGCCAGGGCGGCAAGTGGAAGCTGCTGATGCGCCTGTTCGCCAATCCGAACATGCCGCAGATCGACGACTATTACGAGCCCTTCACCTTCGACTATGACCATTTGCAGTCAGCGCCCGAGATGAAGGCCACGCCGACGGCGCGTCCGCGCAGTCTGATCACCGGCAAGCGCATGGAAAAGATCGAATGGGGCCCGAACTGGGAAGAAATCCTCGGCGGCGAGTTCTCCAAGCGCAGCAAGGACGCCAACCTGGCGAACTTCGAGCAGGTCCAGAAGGACATGGTCGGCCAGTTTGAAAACACCTTCATGATGTATTTGCCGCGCCTGTGCGAGCACTGCCTCAACCCGGCCTGCGTGGCCTCGTGCCCCTCTGGCTCGATCTACAAGCGCGAGGAAGACGGCATCGTGCTGATCGATCAGGACAAGTGTCGCGGCTGGCGCATGTGTGTTTCCGGTTGCCCGTACAAAAAGATTTACTACAACTGGAAGAGCGGCAAGGCCGAGAAGTGCACCTTTTGCTACCCGCGCATCGAGGCTGGCCAGCCCACCGTGTGCAGCGAAACCTGCGTCGGGCGCATCCGTTACCTCGGCGTGGTGCTGTATGACGCCGACCGTATCCAGGAAGCGGCCAGCGTGGAAGACGACAAGGACCTGTACCAGGCCCAGCTCGACATTTTCCTGAACCCGCACGATCCGAAGGTGATCGAGCAGGCTAGAGCTGACGGCATTCCGGAGGCTTGGCTCGAAGGCGCACGCCGCAGCCCGGTCTACAAGATGGCCGTGGAATGGAAAGTGGCATTGCCGCTCCACCCGGAGTACCGCAC
>DFWY01000157.1:57041-57498 GCA_002381615.1 Polaromonas sp. UBA4122
CACCCGGAGTACCGCACCCTGCCCATGGTCTGGTATGTGCCGCCGCTGTCGCCCATCACCTCGGCGGCCAACGCCGGTCAGATCGGCATCAACGGCGAGCTGCCGGACATCGCCCAGATGCGTATTCCCGTGCAGTATCTGGCCAACCTGCTGACGGCGGGGGATACCGCTCCGGTGATTCGATCGCTTCAGCGCATGCTGGCGATGCGTTCCTACCAGCGCAGCAAGCACGTGGACCAGTTACAGAACCTGGCCGTGCTGGAGCAAGCCGGCCTGACGGTGGCCGAGGTCGAGGAGATGTACCACATCATGGCGATCGCCAACTACGAAGACCGCTTCGTGATTCCGAGCAGCCACCGCGAATACGCCGAAAATGCGTTCGATATGCGCGGCGGATGCGGCTTTACTTTCGGTAACGGCTGCTCTGACGGCGCAAGCGACGTGAGCCTGTTTGGCG
>DFWY01000109.1 GCA_002381615.1 Polaromonas sp. UBA4122
CTGCGTGTACTGCGCTGCCCCCCAAAGGGGCCCGCCTTGCTTGGGGCGGCCCGGCGCGGCGGCGCATGACGGACCTCTACCCACCACACTCTTGAAAGCATCTCGGATGAACCCCCACCGGCTCCTCAAAGTTCTGGCCGTCGTGGCCATCGTCTTTGGCGCACTCACTGTTTTCAGCGATGGCCGCGCGCTGTTTGGCGGCGTTGAAGCGCGCACCAGCGTCGGCAACGCCGTAGGCTTTGTGCTGTGGTTCAACTTATCTGCTGGCTTTGCCTATGTGCTGACGGGTTACGGGCTCTGGCAAGGCCGACGCTGGGCCCCCCAGCAGCCAGCCTGCTGGCGCTGGCTACGGCCCTCGTGGCCGTAGCCTTTGGCCTTCATGTCATGGGCGGCCGGGCCTATGAGTTGCGCACCGTGGGGGCGCTTGCGCTCAGGCTCGTGTTCTGGGTGGCGGTGGCCATCGTGGCGCAGCGCGCGTTGAAGCCGACGCACTGAATCAACCCGGCGTGCAGTTGTGGCGCGAGGCCGGGAAAAGGCTCGAACGCGCTGACCGCCCAGTCCCAGACCTCCCTGCGTCAAGCCGGACGGCTTCATCGCTGCGCAGTCCCATTCGGCTTCGGTCGGCAGGCGGCGGGGGCTACCTGCTGAAGACTTGACTTTTGTCATAATCCGGGTGACCCGAGGCGGGCATGCCTGGGCGCATGTTGTCACGATAATTTTTTTGGAGACCGCTATCAAACACACCAGCCTGCAAATCATCCGTGACGAGCATTCGTCACTGGCCGCCATGTTGCGGTCCATGCTCATGATGGTGGAGCGTGGTCCCGCAGACAACCCGCAGCAGTTCTTCGACGTGCTGCGTGCCATGCTGTTCTACATCGATGAATTCCCCGAACGCCTGCACCACCCCAAGGAGTCAGACCTGCTGTTTCCCCGTGTGGTGCGAGCTGCGCCAATGGTTATGGATGCGGTGGCGCGGCTGGAGCATGACCACGTGAACGGTGAGAAGGCCGTGCGTGAACTGCAGCACCTGCTGCTGGCTTGGGAACTGCTGGGCGAGCCGCGCAAGCCTGCCTTCGTGGAACAGAGCAAGCGCTACGTGGACTTCTACCTGGAGCATATGCGGCTGGAGGAAACCGTGATCCTGCCCGAAGCCGAAAAGCTGCTGACCGATGCCGACTGGAAGGAACTGGACGCTGCGTTCGAGAAAAACTGCGACCCGCTGACGGGCAAGTACCCGTCTGATCCGGCCTATGACCGTCTCTTTACACGCATTGTGACGAAGGCGCCGGCCCCTATCGGGCTGGGCGACGCCTGAGAGCGTCCGTGGCAGGTCTGAAGCGCACGTCCTGGCCGCTTAAAAATCGGTCAGCAGAATCTGATCCCTGATACGGGCCGACCCCCTAATACGCGACGCTAATACGACGGCCGTGCGCCGGAGTGAGGCTTACTCGAACGACGGTGCCGCGGGCATGACCACCGGCTTGCCGTCGGCAGCCCAGGCGTCGTAGCCGCCAGCGATGGATTGCACGTTCAGGTAGCCCATTTCCTGCAGGGCGACGGCAGACAGGGCACCGCGGCCGCTGGTCTTGCAGTACAGCACGACCCTGAGGTCGCGCGGCTGCAAGGCCGGGGTGCCGCTGAGCTTGAACTCCAGCATGCCGCGCGAGATGTGTACCGCGCCGGGCAGGTGGCCAGCGGCGTATTCGTCGGCTTCGCGCACGTCCAGCAGCACATCGGCATCGCGGATGGCTTGCTCGGCATGGTGAATGGCGACTTCCTGCACGCGGGTTTTGGCGGCGGCAACAAGGTCGTGGGCAGTTTTCATGGGTAGGCTCCAAAAGTTAAATTCACTATTCAATCAATAGCTGTTCACGCAGGCGCATCAAGCGCTAACGGCCATTTTCATGCCAAACGCCGCCTACCAGCCTGTCGAGCTTGGGAGGCGTCGGCTGCGAATCAGCCGCAGGGGTCCTATTTTTACCTTCTTTTTGTCCCATAGTGGGCTATGGGCCTGAAAATCCGGCAAAAACGGCCCTTGCCGGGGTCGATTTTCGCTCTTGCCATCCCAAGCCCGACAGACTGCTGGCCGCTCAGGTCGGCCAGCCAGACGCCGTTGCGGCCTTCGCCATCGCCGGACGCCCTGGCCTGCCACTCCCATTTTTTCGATGTGTTGGCAATACCCGACACCACGGTGATTTCAGCGGTGATAAGTTTGTGCACCCAGCTCACAACTTTCCCCTATACGACCATGCCAAAAACCCTGATTGAACCCTTTCGCATCAAGAGCGTTGAGCCCATCCGGATGACCACCCGGCCTGAGCGCGAGCAATTGCTGGAGGCCGCCAAACTCAATGTCTTCAAACTGCGCGCCGACGATGTATTGATTGACTGGTTGACCGATTCCGGCACCGGCGCCATGTCGTCCCGGCAGTGGGGCGCTATCATGGAAGGCGACGAGAGCTACGCCGGAGCGCGCAGTTTCTACCGGCTGGAGGCGGTGATTCAGAGCATCACCGGCATGACGCATTTCGTCTCAACCCATCAGGGGCGCGCCGCCGAAAAGGTGCTGTTCACCGCCGTCTGCAAAAAGGGCGATCTGGTGCCCAACAACAGCCACTTTGACACCACCCGCGCCAACCTGGAATACCTCGGGGTCGAGGCGCTCGATCTGGTCATCCCGGAAGGCCTGCAGCCCGCGTTGATCTATCCATTCAAGGGCAACATCGATTTGGAGCGGGTGGAGGCGCTGCTCAAGACGCAGGCTGAGCGCATCCCGTTTGGCATGATTACCGTGACCAACAACACCGGGGGTGGCCAGCCGGTGTCCATGGCCAACATCCGGGCTTACGCAGCACTGCTCAAGCAGCATGGCAAACCCTTCATCATGGACGTTTGCCGTTTCTCGGAAAACGCCATGTTCATCAAGATGCGTGAACCGGGCTACGAGAACACGCCGATTCGCGACATCGTGAATGAGATGTTCTCGTATGCCGACGGAGCCACCATGAGCGCCAAGAAAGACGGCATGGTGAACATTGGCGGTTTCATCGTCTTGCGCAGTGACGAGTGGATGGACGCGGTGCGTAATGTGCTGATCATGACCGAGGGCTTTCCGACCTACGGCGGGCTGGCCGGTCGCGACCTGGAGGCGCTGGCAGTGGGGCTGGAGGAGGGCATGCAAGAAGACTACCTGCGCTACCGGCTGCGCACCGCCGAATACCTGGGCGAGCGGCTCGAAGCGGCTGGTGTGGGATTCGTCAAGCCTACCGGCGGCCACGCGGTTTACATCGATGCCAAAACGGTGCTGCCCAACATGCCGGTGGCGCATTACCCGGCCTGGGCGCTGTGCAATGCGCTCTACCTGGAAGGCGGCATCCGTGGGGTGGAGATCGGCTCAGTCATGTTCGGCAAGCGCCTGACGGACGGCAGCGAGACCTATCACAGCATGGAACTGGTGCGGCTGGCCTTCCCGCGTCGCATGTACACCCAGTCGCACTTCGACTATGCCGCCGAGGTGATTGACGAGGTCAAGCAAAAGGCCGCCAGCATCCGGGGCGTACGCATTACCAAACAGCCGCAATACCTGCGCCACTTCACCTGCGAATGCGATTGGGTGGACGCCTGATTTTTTTGTCGGCTTTCAAAGGAACGGAATTGTTGCTTTTTTGGGTGCCACAAACCAGTCAGTCGCCACCGGCTCCATCGTGATTGAAGCTGATGGTCAATGGTGCTTCCATCGGCGACCGCATTGCAGCGTATCCAGTCGGTCACCACCGGCAGCTTTGTGGAAGTTCAATTTCAAAGTTTTGCCGACCCATCAGCAGTCATTCATTGCTGCCAGCTTAGTGCCCTTATGTAGAGCTCTACATAAGGGCACTTATGCAGAGTACCCAGTTATGAATAGTTCACTCGCCAGTGCGTTCTCAAGCCGCATGGGCCTTGGGTCCGCCACCGGTGATCCGGCAGCAAACTCTGCATAAGTTTGCTCTCCCCAATGTCGCAGAAATCTCGGAACTGAAGACCTCATGAGCAGCGGGGTATCTGATGTCCGTTACTCTGCCCAATAAGACAGAGAAACTAATTTGACCTTGCAATCGGCGGGGTGGCGCCGACGGTGCTCAAATCGTGTTCTTGGGAAATGAAACGGCCGCCGAGATTATGTAGAGCCAAGTGGGCCGCCACCGCCATCAGTTATGACTGACAACTACTTCGCTGGACTGGCAGCTATTCATAAATGGGAACTATGCATAAGTGCCCATAGCGGCCAGTCAGCAGCCCAATGTTGATCACACAAAGATGCCGTTCAGGGCCGCCAAGTTTTCATATTCGACGGCAAATTTGGGGTCAGCTGATTTGAACCTTGCTCGTTTCTTGACGTCACGGAGCGGTCCTTGGCAGAAACCTGAGCCGCCGCCAATTAGAGCCCGAGAGAGCGAATAGCGACAGGGGAAGCCCGACTGCTGCCGAAGAAATTCCGTCGGCATCAAACACTAACTGCTACTTGTCCCAGCCGACCCCGTCGAACTCAAAGTCTGAGAAGTCATCTTTGCTCAACGCAGCAGTCAGAAAACCAACTATTTCAGGCGGCTGGCGAAACTTCAGAGTCTCAGGATCGACAAGGTCATACACCGAGCTTTCTATGACCGTCTTGCTGCACTTGCTACGGCTGCCTTGATGACCGTGGCCTGACTGCTGACGCTCAGGCCAAAGAGGTCTTTCATGAGCGCCGCCGTGCGCTGTACTGACACGGCATGGTTTTGATTGAGGTGCACCATGGCCGACTGTGCGCGTGGGTCGTATTGCACAGTCGCGCGCACACCGGCGGGGAACTCTGCTGTATGCACATGCCCGCACCTACAGATGGCTTGCATGGCGTGATGCTCGGTAACCTAAAATTTCAGTACGGGCAGATCAAAGACCTGACGTGTTTCGCTCACATAGGCAAAGGGCAATTCCCGGTGGCATGCTTGGCACTGGTCTGGTACGTTGTGGACAACAATCTTGTCGGGCTGAGTGGCTTGGCTCAAGGTTCGTCCAGGGTGACCTTTTTGTCCGCCTGTTGGGTTCTCACCGGCAACCCGCAATGACTTCGGTGCGGGTTTGTTCAAGCCGTCGCTTGATGGTGGCTTGCTGGAGTTGCGACTATTCATGTTGCGTCGCGACTGCAATTGCTTGACCGCTTCTTGCAATGCCTTGATCTGCTCCTGCAACATCAAAATCAGCGCATCCTTTTCGGCATGGCTTAAATGACTCAGACTTGATGGGGTTTGCATTGCCGAGAATTGTCGCTTATCGCTTCAGGGGGCTGAGTAGTTGCAAGAAAGCAAGGTAACGGTCGCTCGTTTGCCGCCGGTGGCCGCGTGGTGTCCGTTGCCGACCGTGACGGGGGACCGAGCGGGCATTCTCGACCAAGGGTAGAAGTAGGTGCCGCTGCCTTG
>DFWY01000141.1:0-31106 GCA_002381615.1 Polaromonas sp. UBA4122
GGAGCCAAAGTAAGTGCCATTCCCCTTAACACACCGTAAACCATGACATCCCACATTTCCGAACACGCGCCCCTCATCATCGACATCGCGGGCCTGTCAATCAGCAAAGCCGAGCGCCGCCGCCTCAAGCACCCGCTTACCGGCGGCATCATCTTGTTTGGCCGCAACTGGAAAGACCGCCAGCAGCTCAGCGAGCTGTGCGCCGAGATCAAAAGCGTGCGCAGGGATCTGCTGATTTGCGTCGACCATGAAGGCGGTCGCGTGCAGCGCTTTCGCACCGATGGCTTTACCCATTTGCCGCCCATGCGTGCATTGGGCGAATGCTGGATCAAAGACCAGCTCGCAGCCACCAACGCGGCCACCGCCTGTGGCTACGTGCTGGGCGCCGAGCTGCGGGCCTGTGGCGTGGACTTCAGCTTCACCCCGGTACTTGATCTGGACTATGGCGAGAGCAGTGTCATCGGCGACCGCGCCTTTGGCCGCGACCCGCGCGTGGTCACTCTGCTGGCCAAAAGCCTGATGCACGGACTGCTGCAAAGCGGTATGGCGAATTGCGGCAAACATTTTCCCGGCCATGGTTTCGTGAAGGCCGATTCACACACCGGCATCCCGGTCGACAAGCGCAGCCTGAAGGCGATTCTGGCGGACGATGCTGCGCCTTACGAATGGCTCAACACCACGCTCACCAGCGTGATGCCCGCGCATGTGATTTACCCTAAGGTGGACGCCCGAGCCGCCGGTTTTTCCAGCAAGTGGCTGAACTTCATCCTGCGCAGCCAGCTTGGCTTTGGCGGCGCGATTTTCAGTGACGACCTGAGTATGGCGGGTGCCCGCCTGATCGACGGCCAGGAAGTGAGTTACACGCAAGCGGCGCTAGCCGCGCTTAATGCCGGCTGCGACATGGTGCTGCTGTGTAACCAGTCGGTGGGTGACGGCAAGCCGGTAGACGAATTGCTCGACGGGATGGCCGAAGCCCTGCTTAAGGGTCAGTGGGAGGCCATGGAGGCCAGCGAGCTGCGCCGGCTGGCCCTGTTGCCGCATAGCAGGGCGCCCGGCTGGGATGAGCTGATGGTTCAGCCTGCCTACATGCATGCGCTCGGCCTGTTGCCCTGACTCCGGTATTCCCTGACGCCTTGATTCCCTGATCCGGCCGCTCAAGCTGATAAGGCATTGGCCGGCCAGGTCAGCTTGCCGGCAGCATCGATGTGGGTCAGGTACACCCGCAGGTCGAACTCATACTGGTGGTAGCGCGGCTCCATGTGGGTGCAGAGCTGGTAAAACGCCTTGTCGTGCGCTTTTTCCTTGATGTGGGCCAACTCGTGCACCGCAATCATTTTCAGGAACTCCGCAGGTACTTCCTTGAACAGCGTGGCCACACGAATTTCGCGCTTGGTCTTGAGTTTGCTGCCTTGCACCCGTGACACGGTGGTGTGCGTGCCCAGCGCGTGGGCAATCACCTGGAGCTTGCTGTCAAACGCCACCTTGGACAGCGGCTCCGAGTTGCGCAAAAAATCGTTTTTTAGCGCCATCACATAGTCGTACAAAGCCTTGTCGGTTCGCACGCCGTGCACATGGTGGTATTTGGTGAGCAGCATCTCGCCCAGCCGGTCTTGCACCAGCAGCAGCTGCACCTGCGCCCTGAGGTTTTCGGGATAGCCCGTGAGGTATTTCATGGTGGAAGGGTTCATTGATTGCTATTAAAATAATAGCTGCTTATGCCCGTATGTATTGGGCTACAGCCATAAATTACTAAAAAAATAGCTAAAAAGAACACCCGAAACCTCAAAACGGATCACACCTCCCGGCGCAGCGCCGGAAACAGGATCACGTCGCGGATGCTGGGGCTGTCGGTCAGCAGCATCATCAAGCGGTCTATGCCCACGCCGCAGCCACCGGTCGGCGGCATACCGTATTCCAGCGCGCGGATGAAGTCATGGTCGTAGAACATGGCTTCGTCGTCGCCGCTGTCCATGGCAACCACCTGCGCATTGAAGCGTGCGGCCTGCTCTTCAGCATCGTTCAGCTCGCTGAAACCGTTGCCGAATTCGCGGCCAGTGATGTAGAGCTCAAAGCGCTCGGTCACGCCGGGGTTGGTGTCGCTGGCACGGGCAAGCGGCGAGATCTCGACGGGGTGTTCGCAGATGAACGTGGGCTGCCAGAGTTTTTCTTCAACGGTTTCTTCAAAGTACATCACCTGCAAACTTGCCAGAGAGCGTGCCTGCAGGCGGTCTTTTTCTTCGGTCAGCCCCAGTTTTTTGAGCGTGTTGGTCAGCCATGCCGCGTCGTCAATATGGTCTCCGGCTTCGGTGTGCTTGAGGATGGCTTCGCGGATGGTCAGGCGTTCAAAGGGCAGGCTCAGGTCAACCGCCCTGCCGCCATAGCTCAATTGCAGGGAGCCGACCACCTTTTCGGCGGCGTCGCGAATCAGCGCTTCGGTAAACGTCATCAAATCGACGTAGTTCCACCAGGCCGCGTAGAACTCCATCATGGTGAACTCGGGGTTGTGGCGCACGCTGATACCTTCGTTGCGGTAGCTGCGGTTGATCTCAAACACGCGCTCAAAACCGCCGACGATCAGGCGCTTGAGGTACAGCTCCGGCGCGATGCGCAGGAACATTTCCTGGTCCAGCGCGTTGTGATGGGTTTTGAATGGCCTGGCATTGGCGCCGCCCGGAATCGGATGCAGCATGGGGGTTTCCACTTCCAGAAAGTCATGCTGAACCATGAATTCCCGAATGCCGCTGACCGCCTTGCTGCGCGCCACAAAACGCTTGCGTGTGGCCTCGTCCGTGATCAGGTCCACATAGCGCTGGCGGTATTTGACTTCCTGGTCGGCCATGCCGTGAAATTTGTCGGGAAGCGGGCGCAGGCTTTTGGTCACCAGCCTGATGCTGTCGGCGTGAATCGACAACTCGCCGGTCCTGGTCTTAAACAGCGTACCCGTCGCTGCCACAATGTCGCCCAAGTCCCAATGCTTGAAGGCGTTATGGACGTCTTCGCCCACCCCCTCGTTGTTGATGTACAACTGAATGCGCCCGCCCGACGGGCCGAACGACGCATCCTGCAAAGTGGCAAAGCTGGCTTTTCCCATCACGCGCTTGAGCATCATGCGGCCCGCCACATGGACCTTCAGCGCCAGCGGCTCCAGCTCTTCGTTGGTTTTGCCGTTGTACTGTGCAAACAGCGCCTCGGCCCGGTGTTCAGGCTTCACGTCGTTGGGGAAGGCCACGCCTTTGCCCTCGGCCTGTTGCTGGCGCAGCGCCTTGAGCTTTTCCCGACGCTCGACGATTAACTGATTTTCATCTTGCGGGGCGGGGGCAGCGTTGGCTGCTGCGGGTGAATTTGAGTGGGTGGACATGGGGTCGGTGTTCCGGAAAGAGGTCGAAAAATGTCGGGCGCCACGCCACCCAAATGAGTGGCCAAAAAGCATCGAAGGTCTGATTTTAAGTTTTTAGGGCGGCGTTTATCCCGGTGAACGAACCGAAAAGCGTATTTGCCCCGGAATAAAGGGCGCTTGCCGTCAGAAGTCAGAGCGAAATACCGGTACGCCCCAGGATGCCGCTGACCAGCTCCAGCCGGAGCAGCGGGTTGTCCAGAGCGCCATCAGGCGCTGTTTGGGCTCTAGTGGCATCGGGAGCAACTCACACCAGCGATTGGCCACCCAGCCGCAGTCGTCCATCCTGTAGGGTGCCCGCCTTCGGACCTGGCAGCATGCTTTAAATTGCGGTGACCCTCACCTTCCCGTGCTCTCTTTTCCCTGCGCTTTTACTACACCTGATACGCTAATCCCAATGAGCTATTTCGTAGTTGCGTCAGAATTTCGGGGACAGGCGCGGTGAACGAAAACTGGGGCAATAATTTTTTAGCTCACCGCATCCGCCGGTTGCTTCAGCAACATGGCCAGTGAGCTTGCCACCGTCTTGCGCAGCTCCCTGCGGTCGCAAATAAAGTCGATCGCGCCTTTGGCCTGCAGGAACTCGGCGCGCTGAAAGCCCGCAGGCAGGGTCACGCGCACGGTGGATTCAATGACGCGTGGGCCGGCGAAGCCGATCAGGGCCTTGGGCTCGGCAATCACGATGTCGCCCACAAAGGCAAAGCCGGCGCTGACCCCGCCCATGGTGGGGTCGGTCAGTATGCTGATGTACGGCAAGCCTTTTTTCGCCAGGCGGGTCAGGGCGGCGTTGGTTTTGGCCATTTGCATCAGACTCAAGAGTCCTTCCTGCATGCGCGCGCCACCGGTGGCCGTAAAGCAGATGAAGGGCACTTTTTGCTCGATGGCGGCGTGTACACCGCGCACAAAGCGCTCGCCCACCACGCTGCCCATGCTGCCGCCCATGAAATCAAATTCAAAGCAGGCGACCACCACGCCAATGCTGTGCACGGCGCCACCCATCACGATGAGCGCATCGGTTTCACCGGTGTTTTCCAGCGCTTCTTTCAGGCGCTCGGGGTATTTGCGGCTGTCCTTGAATTTAAGGGCATCCACCGGCAGCACTTCCTGCCCCAGTTCATAGCGGCCTTCGGCATCCAGAAAGGCATCGAGCCGGGCACGCGCGCCGATGCGGTGGTGGTGGCTGCACTGCGGGCAGACGTTCTGGTTTTTTTCCAGGTCGGTCTTGTACAGCACGGCTTCGCAACTCGGGCACTTGATCCACAGGCCTTCGGGCACACTGCGGCGCTCGGTCGGGTTGGTGGGGCTGATTTTCGGGGGAAGGAGTTTTTCTAACCAAGACATCGCGTCAGTCCTTGTTGAATTGCGTTTGCGTTAAGCCGCTTTCACGGTCGCTATTGCTGGACGAAAAGCGCAATTATGCGCGGGGTTTCGTCCGCCGGAAGTCAGTCCAAAGCCATACGAATTTCTTTCAAGAAGTCATGGGCCACAGATGCGACCTTGTCCCGGGGCTGGTTTTCAATCAGCTGGATGATCTTGCTGCCAATCACCACCGCGTCCGCCACTTTGCTGATGGCTTTGGCCGTTGCTGCGTCGCGAATGCCAAAGCCCACGCCCACGGGCACGTTCACGTGCTGGCGAATGCGCGGCAGCATGGCTTCCACAGCGCCCACGTCCAGCGTGCCGGCACCCGTCACGCCCTTGAGCGAGACATAGTACACATAACCGCTGGCTAGCTGCGCCACCTGTGCCATGCGGGCGGAGGTAGAGGTGGGCGCCAGCAAAAAGATCAGGTCCATGTTGTGGGCGCGCAGCCTGGCGGCAAACTCCACACACTCTTCAGGCGGGTAGTCAACGATCAGTACGCCGTCCACACCGGCCTGGGCGGCGTCGCGGATGAAGGCGCTCTCCGTTGGGCCAGCGCCGTGCTTGATGTCATAGCGCTCCACCGGGTTGGCATAACCCATCAGCACTACCGGGGTGCTGTTGTCTTTGCTGCGAAATGCCCGCACCATGTCAAGAACTTCGCGGGTGCCTATGCCCAGTTTCAGTGCCTTTTCACCAGCTTTCTGGATCACGGGGCCGTCGGCCATTGGGTCGCTGAAGGGCACACCGAGCTCGATGATATCGGCACCGGCTGTCACCATGGCATGCATCAAATCCGGCGTGATGTCGGCATAAGGGAAACCCGCGGTGACAAAAGGAATCAAGGCTTTGCGGCCTTGGGCCTTTAGCGTGGCAAAGGTGGGTTGAATACGGCTCATCGCTTGAATCCTACAACTTGCTCCGCTACGATTGACGTTCCTTTGATGCTTTGGCCGTGACAGGACGGGCGGCAGTAAAAGTCGGCCTGCGACAGGTCAGCCACGGTGCCGATGTCTTTGTCCCCCCGGCCCGAGAGGTTGACCAAAATGCTCTGGTCGCTGCGCATGGTTTTGGCCAGCTTCATCGCATAGGCCACGGCGTGGGCGGATTCCAGCGCCGGAATGATGCCTTCGGTACGGCACAGGTAGTGGAAGGCGTCGAGCGCTTCCTTGTCGGTAATGCCGACATATTCGGCGCGGCCTATGTCTTTCAAAAATGCGTGCTCGGGGCCCACACCGGGGTAATCCAGCCCCGCGCTGATGCTGTGTGTCTCGGTGACCTGGCCGTCTTCGTTTTGCAGCACATAGGTGCGGTTGCCGTGCAGCACGCCGGGTAGGCCGCGCTGCAGCGAAGCCGAGTGTTTGCCGCTGTCCATGCCCTCGCCAGCGGCTTCCACGCCGATCAGGCGGGTTTGTTCATGCGGAATGTAGGGGTAGAAAATACCCATGGCATTGCTGCCTCCGCCCACGCAGGCGACCACCGCGTCGGGTTGTCGGTCATCTATGAACTCGGGCATTTGCGCCAGACACTCGGTGCCGATCACGCTCTGGAAATCGCGCACCATCATGGGGTAGGGGTGTGGCCCGGCCACGGTACCGATGATGTAGAAGGTGTTGTCCACGTTGGCGACCCAGTCGCGCATGGCCTCATTCAGCGCGTCTTTGAGTGTTTTGCTGCCACTTTCTACTGGCACCACGGTGGCGCCCAGCAGTTTCATGCGGTAGACATTAGGGCTCTGGCGTTTAACGTCTTCGCTGCCCATGTAGACCACGCATTCAAGGCCGTAGCGCGCGCAAATGGTGGCGGTGGCCACGCCGTGCTGGCCGGCACCCGTTTCGGCAATGACGCGCGGCTTGCCCATGCGCCGGGCCAGCATGGCCTGGCCGATGGTGTTGTTGATCTTGTGTGCGCCGGTGTGGTTGAGGTCTTCGCGCTTGAGATAAATCTGAGCGCCTCCCTGCTCGCGGCTCATGCGTGCTGCGTGGTAGACGGGCGAGGGGCGGCCCACAAAATGCTTCAGTTCGTAGTGGAATTCGGCCAGGAATTCAGGGTCGTTCTGGTACTTGGCGTAAGCCGCTTTCAGTTCATTGATCGCGTCGGTCAGCGTCTCTGAAACGAAACTGCCGCCGTATATTCCGAAATGGCCGGCGAGGTCAGGCTGGTGATAGTCGTACATGGTTCTTTGCAAGTTGGTCGTCGGCAGCGCGAACGGCTGCGACAAATTGGTTGATTTTGTCGGCGCTCTTGATTCCTTTGGTAATCTCGACGCCTGAGCTCACATCAACGGCCAGCGTTTTACAGCGTGGCCTGACTTGCAAAATGCCATCGGTCACATTTGCAGGCGTCAATCCACCAGACAAAACGAGGTGAGCGTTGACGCTTGGAGGAAGAAGTGACCAATTGAATGTTTTTCCGCCGCCGCCATAACCTTCGACATGGGCATCGAGGAGGATGGCTTGGGCAGCTTTGAAGTCTTTTATGTATTTTACGAGATCGAAGCGAGCACCGTCCACGATGGGGTTTTCGTTCATTGGAATGCGCGCTGCCCGCATGAAAGGCCGGCCTGCCTGCAGGCAGGCTTCCGGTGATTCATCACCATGAAATTGCAGTAAAGCCGAAGGAATACGGGCACATGCAGCTATTATTTTGATAGCGGGTGCGTTGACGAAAAGCAGCACCGGGGTCACGAAAGGCGGCAAACGGCGGGCCAGTTCGGCGGCGCGTTCCGCCGTAACATGACGCGGGCTGGGTTCGTACATGACAAACCCGACTGCATCGGCACCCGCAGCTACCGCAGCGTCCACGTCTTCTTCACGTGTCAGGCCGCAAATTTTGATGCGCGTTCTGATACCTGTTCGACTGGCTTCTCCGGGCGCACCCAGGTCAGGTTGGAAAGGGTTGCTAGCAGGGCTCATGGCAGCCAATCATAAGCCGCGGTGCGCGTCGGCAAGCTGTAGTGGTCTGGGTAAATTGGCCCCAAAAAATACAGGCCGTCAGGAGAAAAGGTGGGGGCGGCTGCAGCGCGACTGCGCGCGGCAACGACCTCGGCCAGCCAGTCGGGCGGATAGCGGCCCTGGCCAATCGCCAACAGGCATCCCATGATGTTGCGGATCATGTGGTGCAAAAAAGCGTTGGCCTCAAACTCGAAACGCCAATACCGTGAACCTGACCCCGCGCGCTGGGAAATCTCAATCAGGCTGATGGTTTTGACGGGTGACTTGGCCTGGCACTGCGCGGCGCGGAACGAGCTGAAATCGTGCTCGCCCATCAAATGCGCGATGGCCTGCTGCATGGCCGCGCCATTGAGGGGCCGGTACACCCAGCCGATGCGTCCGGCCTCCACGCTGGGGCGCACCGCGGACTCCAGCACGACATAGGCGTAGCGTCGTGCGATGGCGCTGCCGCGGGAGTGGAATTCATCAGGGACTTGGCGCGCCCACTGCACCGCAATGTCTGAGGGTAGGAATGCATTGGTGCCGCGCACCCACGACGCGGTATCGCGCTGCACGGCGGTGTCAAAGTGCGCCACCTGCATCAGCGCGTGCACGCCGGCGTCGGTACGCCCGGCGCACATGACGCGCACCGGCTGGACGGCAAACCTGGCCAAAGCCAGCTCCAGCTTGTCTTGAACCGTCTTGCCCGAGAGCTGGCTTTGCCAGCCTTCATAAGCGCTGCCACTGTAGCTGATACCGAGCGCAATCCTCACGGGCATCACCACACCAGCGAACGCAAGGCGTTCACGCGGTGTTCACGACAGGGCGTTGAGGAACGCCTGCGCTTTGACCTTCAAGGGTCCGCTGGCTTTGGCCAGCACCTCGTCGGCCAGCGACCTGGCACCCTCCGCGTCACCCAGGGAGCGGAATTCTTCAGCAAGAAAGAACTTGGTTTCAAGCGGGTCGTCCGATGTGGCCGTCACGGCACGCGCGGGGCTCTCGGTTGTGGGTCCGTTCAAGTCCAACGACAAGGTACTCAGGTCAAATTCCAGCATGCCACTGTCTGCAGTCGCCGGAGCAGGTGCCGCGGCTGCCTGGGTGGTCAGGATCGGTTCAGGCACCGCAAAGGGCTCAGGCGTGAAGTCCAGCCCATCGGCAGGGAAAGCGATCTCGGGGGCGGTTGGGTCAGCAGGCCTGGACGCCGGTGCCGGAGAGGATGCCGTCGGCTGGGCGAGCGTCGCACCGTCGAAATCCATGTCCGGATCACCCAGGGTTAGCGCTGGCTCCATCGCGAAGGTCGGCTCTGAGGCATGCAGTGGCGCAGCTGGTGAAGGTGTTCCGATGGCGGCGGCGGTTATAGCCGCATCGGGTTCATCGCCCAGCGAGAAATCCAGGTCGAGGTCGACATCCAACGCCGGCGCTGACGCAGGTGACTGTGCAGGTTGGGCTCCTTGTATGACTTGCCCCACGATGCCTGAAGGGTTGACTGCGGCTGCACCACCGGCGGGGCTGTCCACGGGCTTTTCGCCGGGTTGGTACATCGGGTTGGTGGGATTGATTTCGTGGCCCATCTCGGCGATATAAGCCCACTCGGGGCCGTCGCCGTGCGTCAGGTTAAAGGCCTCGCTGGCCACGCCGTCAAAAGCCTTGCTGTCGCGGCGTTTGGCATAAATTTCCAGCAGCTTGGCGTGGATGGCCACGCGCTTCGGACTGGTGCGCAGGGCTTCCTTGAGGATTTCCTCGGCCTGCAGGTCGCGTCCGTAGGCGAGGTAAACATCAGCTTCGGCCACCGGGTCCACGTCGCCGGCTGCGTCGAGCTGGCTGGGGGAGTACACCAGGGACGAGCCCGTGGCGTTGCCTTCGTCGGTGTCAATGCGCTGGCCGCCACTGGCGCCGAAGAAAGAGTCAGGTTGCAGGCGGCTCTCCAGGAAGGAGCTGTCCACCTGGGCCGTGCGGTTGCGCTGGCGGTAGCGGTAAAAGCCGAAACCGGCCAGCAGCGCCAGCAGGCCACCGGCGAGAGGCAGAATCAGCGGGTTCTCAAGCAACTCGTCGATCAGGCTGGGTGTAGGCGGCGGCGCGGCAGCCACCACGGGTTTTTTCGCAGCCACGACGCCAGTCGCTACTGCAGCGCTAGCCGTGGAAGCAGGCTGGGAAGCCGAGGCAAGGGGCGCTGCAATGGAAGACGCTGCGGACGCAGGGGCCATGGCAGTGGCTGCCGGCTCTGCGCTGGTGCTGGCTTTGGCTGAACTGGCCACTGCCGCCGGAACCGTTGCGGGCACAACCAAGCCGGGCGCTTTTGCGGCATTGGCCTCTGGCGCTGCTGCGGGTGTTGTGCCCAATTTGTTGAGGTCGCTGATATTTTTGGACAATTCTGCCATGCGGGTCGAGGCCTCTTGGGCCTGCCTGTCCTTGGCGATCTTGTCTTCGGCTACCGTGGCCGCCTTGCCTTGAACCGCACCCTTGGAAAGTGTCAGTTTGTCGGGCGTGGCGTTTGCGGGCGCGCGGTCTTCAACCTTGGCTTGCACCTTGCCGCCGGCCTGACGGTCAGCGCTGGCGACTTGCGTGGTTGGTACGCCCTCTGCAAGCTTGCGTCGGAAGGCGTTGAAATCTATGCTTTGGGCGACGATGGTCTGAGTAGCCTCGCCGGGTGAAGTGGTGTTGGCTGCTTCTGCGCTCGGGATATCCAGTACAGCGCCGGACTTGATCCGGTTGACGTTGCCGCCGATAAAGGCGTCCGGATTGCTTCTGAGCAATGCCACCAGCATCTGGTCCAGCGACACATTGGTCGGCTTGTTCTGCGTGGCAATTTTCCCGGCGGTGTCCCCGGCCTTGACCGTAAGCTGTTTGTTGTCGGCAGGTGCTTTTTCAGCAGGACTGGCTTTGGCTGTGGGCGCTTTGGCCACCGGCGCAGGCCGGGCTGCGGGCGGGCTCGGTCGTGAATACGGGTTGGAGGCAATTGCCCTGGCTGGCGGCGCGGCATTTTGAGCCGCTGACCGGGACAGCATCGGAGCCGTGGGCGCTATAGCCGCGCCTGCGCTGCTGGACCGCAGGTTGGGCGGGTCAAACAGCATGGTGTAGTCGCGGGTGATACGTCCGGAAGACCAGTTGGCTTGTAGGATCAGGTCCACGAACGGCTCGGTGACGGGGCGGTTGCTGGTCAGGCGCAGGTAAGCCCTGCCGTCCGCGCGGCGCTGCAGATTGACTTCGACGCCTGCTGCCACAGCGGTGTATTCAAGCCCTGCCGCCTTGAAGGTGTCAGCGGGTGCCACGCCGGCTTTCAGGCTGGAGGCTTCGTCCGCAGTGATGTCTGCAATGTCGATTTCTGCGCGAAGAGGCTCACCCAACGCCGATTGAACGGTGATTCGACCCAGCGCCAAAGCATGGGCTTCCAGACTTGCCAGGCTACCCAGCAACGCAATGGCACTCGCCAAGGCACTAATACGCCAACGAGCGCGATGATTCATAGGGTTTTGAGCCTCTATAGTTCGGTCTGCATGTAATTTTATTCTGCTTAAGCGCACAAAAACCTCGATGCGAATTTTCGAAAAACAACCTTAACATCAAGACATTAGGCTGACAAGCTAAGACACCACTTAAGTTATGACACAGCGAGTTAGAAGCAACTTACAACT
This sequence comes from Polaromonas sp. UBA4122, assembly GCA_002381615.1. GTDB lineage: Bacteria > Pseudomonadota > Gammaproteobacteria > Burkholderiales > Burkholderiaceae_C > Polaromonas. The sequence goes on from DFWY01000141.1 coordinate 11,322, forward strand.
TTCGGTTGTGGTCAGACGACAACGCCTTGTGACAAATAGTTACGGGTGGCGGCTGTATGTGGGCAGCCGCTAACTTCAAATAGCTCAAGCCTGAAGAAGTATGCGCAACATGCGGCGCAGCGGTTCGGCAGCGCCCCACAACAATTGGTCGCCTACGGTAAACGCCCCCAGGTACTCCGGGCCCATGGCCAGCTTGCGCAGGCGTCCCACCGGAATTTGCAGGGTGCCTGTCACCGCGACCGGTGTCAGGTCCTTGATGGAGGCCTCACGCGTATTGGGCACCACTTTGACCCAGGCATTGTCGGCCGCGATCAGGGCTTCGAGGTCGGCCAGGGGGACGTCTTTTTTGAGCTTGAAGGTCAGCGCCTGGCTGTGGCAGCGCATGGCACCTATGCGCACGCAGAAACCATCGACCGGGGTTTCGGCTGTGCCGAAGCTCGCTCCCTGGCCGAGTATCTTGTTGGTTTCGGCGCCGGCTTTCCATTCTTCTTTGCTCATGCCGCCACCCAGGTCTTTGTCGATCCAGGGAATCAGGCTGCCGCCCAGGGGGACGCCAAAGTTGGCGGTTTCAAGGTCGCTCAGGGACTGCTGCTTGGCCAGAACGCGGCGGTCGATTTCGAGGATGGCGGATTTCGGATCGTCCAGCAGGGCCTTGACTTCGCTGTTGAGCGTGCCGAACTGGGTCAGCAGTTCGCGCATGTGCTGCGCGCCGCCGCCGGACGCAGCCTGGTAGGTCATGCTGGTCATCCATTCGACCAGGCCGGCCTTGTACAGTGCGCCCACGCCCATCAGCATGCAGCTGACCGTGCAGTTGCCGCCAACCCAGTTATTGCCGCCCTTGGCCATTGCATTCTTGATGACGGGCAGGTTGACCGGGTCCAGAATGATGACGGCGTCATCATTCATGCGCAGGGTGGAAGCCGCATCAATCCAGTGGCCTTTCCAGCCTGTCGCGCGCAGCTTGGGGAAAACTTCGCTCGTGTAGTCGCCGCCTTGCGCGGTGATGATGATGTCGCACTTCCTGAGCGCCTCAATGTCAAAGGCATCCTTGAGCGTGGTTTCGTTCTTCGCCTGAGCCGGGGCTTTGCCACCGGCGTTGGAGGTGGAGAAGAAAACCGGCTCGATCAGCTCGAAGTCACCTTCAGCCTGCATCCGGTCGATCAGCACCGAGCCGACCATGCCGCGCCAACCTACCAATCCTGTGAGGTTAGCTGTGAGATTGCCTGTGAAATTCATGGGGTTGCCCTTCAAAAAGTACGAAAAAATCGGCTTTTTGACCCGGCTCATCGAGCCGGTGGGCACGACGAACCGGGCTTTTCAGCCTTTAATGGTTGTCGTTGTGGTGATCCGGGCAAAAACCGGCGCTCTACTTCCCGCTCGCAGCACGGCGGGGCAGTGGAGGGGTGCGGGGCCTTTGCACATAGGTTCTATTGTAGCCAGGCTGACAAGCCTGTATCGACTTGCCAGCCAGCGCCGCAAGGGTTCAGGCGAGGGCTTTGACTACCGCATCGCCCATTTCCACGGTGCCGACGCGGATCGTGCCTTCGCTGTAAATGTCCGGCGTGCGCAGGCCCTGGCTCAGCACTTGGGCAACGGCTTTTTCAATGCGCGCGGCCGCGTCTGGCTGGTTCAGGCTGAAGCGCAGCATCATGGCGGCGCTCAGGATGGTGGCCAGTGGGTTGGCCACGCCTTTTCCTGCAATGTCGGGTGCGCTGCCGTGGCTGGGCTCGTACAAGCCCTGGTTTTTTTCATTCAGGCTGGCCGAAGGCAGCATGCCTATGCTGCCGGTCAGCATGGCAGCGGCATCAGACAGGATGTCGCCAAACATGTTGCCGGTGACGACGACGTCAAATTTCTTGGGGGCCTTGACCAGTTGCATGGCCGCGTTGTCCACATACATGTGGTCCAGCGCCACGTCGGGGTACTGACGTCCAACCTCAGTGACCACGTCTTTCCAGAACTGGAAGGTCTCCAGCACATTGGCCTTGTCGACGCTGGTCACGCGCTTGCTGCGTTTGCGCGCCGCCTGGAAGGCCACATGGGCAATGCGCTCGATCTCCGGGCGCGAATAGCGCATGGTGTCGAAGGCTTCTTCCGAACCTGGAAAGTGGCCGTCAGTGGCGATGCGGCGGCCTCGCGGCTGGCCAAAGTAAATGTCACCCGTCAACTCGCGGATGATGAGGATGTCCAGGCCAGCCACCAGTTCGGGCTTGAGGCTGGAGGCGTGCGTGAGCTGCTCGTAGCAGATGGCGGGGCGGAAATTGGCGAACAGACCCAGGTTTTTACGCAGGCCCAGAATGGCTTGCTCCGGGCGCAGCGGCCGGTCCAGCGTGTCGTATTTCCAGTCACCCACAGCGCCAAACAGCACGGCGTCGGCGTCTTTGGCCAGCTTCAGCGTGGCTTCGGGCAGCGGGTGTCCGTAGGCCTCATAGGCGGCGCCGCCAACCAGTGCGCTTTCGGTTTCAAATGGAAGGTCCAGAACGTTCAGGACCTTGACGGCTTCGGCGACGATTTCAGGGCCTATGCCATCACCAGGGAGAATTGCGATTTTCATGTTTGCTATCTTTTTTATAGTTGCTTGTGCCCGTCTCTATTGGGCTAGAGGTCAATTTTACTAATAAATATGAATCCGCCGCAGTGCGACGGAGATCAGCCCGCCACAGTGTGGTTTAGCCAAGGCTTGCGCGCCAGGCGTTCGGCTTCAAACGCCTTGATCTTGTCGCTGTGGCGCAAGGTCAGGCTAATGTCGTCGAAGCCGTTGAGCAGGCAGTATTTGCGGAAAGCCTGCACCTCAAAGGGCAACTCTTCGCCTTGCGCCTTGACGATAACCTGCCGCTCCAGGTCGATCGTCAGCGTGTAGCCGGGAAAGGCGTGTACTTCGTCGAACAACTGCGCCACTTGCGCTTCGGGCAGCACAATGGGCAACAGGCCATTTTTGAAGCTGTTGTTGAAAAAGATGTCGGCGTAACTGGGCGCGATGATGGCGCGAAAGCCATATTGGTCAAGCGCCCAGGGCGCGTGCTCGCGTGACGAGCCGCAGCCAAAGTTCTTGCGCGCCAGCAGGATGGAGGCGCCCGCGTAGCGGGGCTGGTTCAGCACAAAGTCCGGGTTCGGCTTGCGACTGGCCGGGTCCTGGCCGGGAAAGCCGGCATCGAGGTAGCGCCACGCGTCAAAAAGGTTGGGGCCAAAGCCGGTTTTGCGGATGGATTTGAGGAACTGCTTGGGAATGATGGCGTCGGTATCGACGTTCTCGCGGTCCATTGGGGCCACGAGGCCCTTGTGTACGGTGAATTTTTGCATAGGGGGGTCAGGGCCTTCAGACAAATTTACGGATATCGACAAAGTGACCATGCACGGCCGCCGCCGCCGCCATGGCCGGGCTGACCAGGTGGGTGCGGCCACCCGCGCCCTGACGGCCTTCGAAGTTGCGGTTGCTGGTGGAGGCGCAACGCTCGCCGGGCTCCAGCCGGTCCGCATTCATGGCCAGGCACATCGAGCAACCTGGCTCACGCCATTCAAAGCCTGCCGCCTTGAAAATTTCATGCAGGCCTTCGCGCTCGGCTTGTTCCTTGACCAGACCGGAACCCGGCACCACCATGGCCAGCTTGACGTTTTTAGCCACTTTCTGACCGAGCTTCTTCACCACGGCTGCAGCTTCGCGCATGTCTTCAATGCGGCTGTTGGTGCAGGAGCCGATGAACACCTTGTCGAGATAAATGTCGTTGATGGCCTTGCCGGGCGCCAGTCCCATGTAGGTCAGCGCGCGTTCGATGGCGCTGCGCTTGTTGGCGTCTTTTTCCTTCTCGGGGTCGGGCACCTTGCCTTCAATCGACAGCACCATTTCGGGCGAAGTCCCCCAGCTCACCTGCGGCAGGATCTGGCTGGCGTCCAGCTCCACCACGGCGTCAAAGCTTGCATCTGCATCGGAGTGCAGCGTGGCCCAGTATTGCGCGGCCATATCCCATTCGGCGCCGCCCACAAACTGGCCGGTTTTCGGGTCTGTTCCAGGGGCCAGCAGACGGCCCTTCACATAGTCAATGGTTTTCTGGTCCACCGCCACCAGGCCGGCGCGCGCGCCACCTTCAATGGCCATGTTGCAGACCGTCATGCGGCCTTCCATGCTGAGCGCGCGTATGGCCGAGCCGGCGAATTCAATCGTGTAGCCGGTGCCCCCTGCGGTGCCGATCTTGCCGATGATGGCCAGCACGATGTCTTTGGCGGTGCAGCCTTTGGGCAGCGTGCCTTCGACCTGGATGAGCAGGTTCTTGGCCTTTTTGGCCAGCAGGGTCTGGGTGGCCATCACATGCTCGACCTCGCTGGTGCCGATGCCGTGCGCCAGCGCGCCAAACGCACCGTGGGTGGAGGTGTGCGAGTCGCCGCAGACCACGGTCATGCCGGGCAGGGTAGCGCCGTTTTCGGGGCCAATCACATGCACGATGCCCTGGCGTTTGGACAGGAAAGGAAAGAAGGCTGCTGCGCCGAATTCCTTGATGTTGGCATCTAAGGTGATGATCTGCTCTTTGCTGACCAGATCGGTGATGCCGTCGTAGCCCAGCTCCCAGCCGGTGGTGGGCGTGTTGTGGTCGGCGGTGGCCACAATCGAGCTGATGCGCCAGACCTTGCGGCCAGCCTCGCGCAGGCCTTCAAAGGCTTGCGGGCTGGTGACTTCGTGCACCAGGTGGCGGTCGATATAAAGAATGGAAGTGCCATCTTCTTCGGTGTGAACGACGTGCTCGTCCCAGATTTTGTCGTAGAGGGTGCGTCCCATGTGTTCTCCTTCGTGGTCTGTCGGTGATTTTAGGCGGGTGAGTGGGCGTTCGTCAGTGTGGCGGGCGCGGCGTTGACGGGCTGGCCTTGTGACATGAGTTGTGGCGGGACCTGCGTAAGGTGATCTACCAGCAGCCGGGCGGTCATGGGCAGGCTTGAAAAATCCCGCGCCACCAGTTGGATCTGGCGCGCCGCCCAGTCGTCGGTCAGCTCGACCGATTCAAGCTCGCCCACGCCGCGCATCAGCTCAAATGCGCGCTGCGGCATCACGCCAACGCCGAGTCCGTTGTCGATCATGCGGCACATGGCGTCGAGCCCCGTTACGTGGATGCGCAGCTTGATGGCGCGCCCCACGGCGGCAGCGGCCTGCCGCATGGCCAGATAAATCGAGCTGTTGGAATGCAGACCGACCTGGTCGTAGTCCAGCGCCGCTTCAAAATTAATAGCGCCCTGCGCGCACAGCTCGTGGCCCCTGGGAACAATCAGCACCAGTTTGTCGTTCCGGTAGGGCCGCGTTTGCAGGTCACCCGCACCGTTGGCGGTATTGCAGAGTCCCAAATCTGCCGCGCCTTCCTGCACGGCACGGATGACCTCGGTACTGAGGTGCTCTTCCAGGTCAATCTTGATCTCGGCGTGCTGGCGTATGAAGGCACCCAGGTCTTCGGGCAAGAACTGCACGATGGCCGAAATGCTGGCATGCACGCGGACGTGGCCGCGCACGCCGTCGGCGTATTCGCTCAGCTCACCCTGCATTTTCTCAAGGCTGAAGAGCACCGAGCGCGCATGGTGCAGCAGACTTTCGCCCGCCGGGGTCAGGTCAACGCCCCGGGAGTGGCGGTAGAGCAGCGGGGTGCTCAGCGCGGCTTCCAGATCGCTCAGGCGCTTGCTCACGGCGGAGGCGGCAATGAATTCGCGCTCGGCCGCCTTGCCAATGCTGCCCAGCTCGCACACCGCAACAAACAGTTGAAGCGATGTCAGATCAATGCGGCGGGCGAAATTGCGTTCGGAACTCTTGATGGACATTGGCGTGACGCCATCGCATTTGGCGATGGAGTTCTATTTTGCCTACATAGTAGAGGCCTTGTCATCGCAATACGAGATGACTGGCTTGCCGAAAAGGCCACTTTTGGATAATTTTCAGAAAATACCCAACATTTTTAGGGTCTAGCCCATACAGGACGGGCACAGTAAGCTATCAAAAACATAGCTTTTGGTGTCCGGCAACAGACAGCACGGCCTGCCGCCAGCACATTTAAAAGCCCGCCGATGTTGCCATCAGGCGGGCTTGGGGCAAAGTGCTAAAAGCCTTGGCAGCTTAACGCTGGGCCATGGGCTTCACGTCACGCGGGGTCGAGCCGGTGAACAGCTGGCGTGGGCGGCCAATCTTGTATTCGGGGTCGCCAATCATTTCGTTGAGCTGGGCGATCCAGCCCACCGTGCGGGCCAGCGCGAAGACGCCGGTGAACATGTTGACCGGAATGCCGATGGCGCGCTGCACGATGCCGGAGTAGAAATCGACGTTGGGGTAGAGCTTGCGGGAGACAAAGTAGTCGTCTTCCAGCGCAATCTTTTCCAGAGCCATGGCCAGCTTGAAGAGAGGGTCGTTTTCCAGGCCCATTTCTTTAAGCACTTCCTTGCAGGTTTCCTGCATCAGCTTTGCGCGCGGGTCGTAGTTTTTGTAGACGCGGTGACCAAAGCCCATCAGCTTGACGTTGGAGTTCTTGTCCTTGACCTGTTTGATGAAGTCGCCGATTTTTTCGACGCCGCCATTTTTCTGGATATCACCCAGCATGTTCAGCGCGGCTTCGTTGGCGCCGCCGTGCGCGGGGCCCCAGAGGCAGGCGACACCGGCCGCGATAGCCGCGAACGGGTTGGTACCAGACGAACCACACAGACGAACCGTGGAGGTCGATGCGTTTTGCTCATGGTCCGCATGCAGAATGAAAATGCGGTCCATCGCGCGCTCGAGCACGGGGTTGACCTTGTACTCTTCGCAGGGCGTGGCAAACATCATGCGCAGGAAGTTGCCGGCATAGCTCAGGTTGTTCATGGGGTACATGAAGGGCTGGCCCAAGGTGTACTTGTACGCCATGGCGACCAGCGTCGGCATCTTGGCGATCAGGCGGATGGCGGCAATTTCGCGGTGCACCGGGTTGGTGATGTCGGTGCTGTCATGGTAGAAGGCCGACAGGGCACCAACCAGACCGGTCATGATGGCCATCGGATGCGCGTCACGGCGGAAACCGCGCAGGAAGAACTGCATCTGCTCGTGGACCATGGTGTGGTTGGTCACGCGGCTGACAAAGTCTTTTTTCTGGTCGCCGTTGGGCAGCTCTCCGTAGAGCAGCAGGTGGCAGGTTTCCATGTAGTCGCAATTTGTCGCGAGCTGTTCAATCGGGTAGCCACGGTACAGCAATTCACCCTTGTCGCCGTCGATGTAAGTGATGGCTGACTGGCAGGCTGCGGTTGACATGAAGCCGGGGTCATAGGTGAACATGCCGGTCTGGGCATACAGCTTGCGAATGTCTACAACATCGGGGCCCACACTGCCGTGGTACACCGGCAAATCGACGCTGGGGCTGCCATTGCTGAAGGATATGGTGGCTTTGTTGTCAGCTAATTTCATGGTCGGATCTTTCTATGTTTTCACATCAAGACTGTCGCGGGCCCGGGGCAGGTCGCTACAGGGCGAAGCAAGTTTAAAATCTCAAGTGCTTCCGGGGTAGAGGCACTTGCCCCTGCAATGGCATCAGAAAATTGGCTGGGCTCTTTGCGTTTTAGCAGCAGGTCCAGCAAATCGTTGTCAGCCAAGTTCATTAAATCATTCAGGCCTTTGGCCTGCCTGACGGTTAATGTCGCCTCGTGGCGTATAAAAAACTTCTCGATCAGCAGGTCGTTTTCCAGTAGACCCCGGCGGCAGCGCCACTTCAGCTTGCTCAAACCCCGCTGATCGAGCAGCGCGTCCGTGGTGTTCATGTCGGTCATGTGAAATACGCCTTCAGAGTGCGCGCAAGACCATCATTTCCTTGATCTTGCCGATGGCCTTCGTTGGGTTCAGGTTTTTCGGGCAGACATCGACACAGTTCATGATGGTGTAGCAACGGAACAGGCGGTACGGATCTTCGAGGTTGTCGAGCCGCTCGGTGGTGGCTTCGTCGCGGCTGTCGGCCAGGAAGCGGTAGGCTTGCAGCAAGCCGGCCGGGCCCACGAACTTGTCGGGATTCCACCAGAAGCTGGGGCAGGAGGTGGAACAACTGGCACACAAAATACACTCGTACAGGCCGTTGAGCTCCTCGCGCTCTTCGGGGCTTTGCAGACGCTCTTTTTCAGGCGGAACGTTGTCGTTGATCAGGTAAGGCTTGATCGAGTTGTACTGCTTGAAGAACTGCGTCATGTCGACAATCAGGTCGCGCACTACAGGCAGGCCCGGCAGCGGCTTCAAAACGATGGTTCCCTTTAGCGTCAGCATGTTGGTGAGGCAGGCCAGGCCGTTCTTGCCATTGATGTTCATCGCATCCGAGCCGCAAACACCTTCGCGGCAGGAGCGGCGGAATGAAATAGACTGATCGACGGCCTTGAGCTTCATCAGGGCGTCAAGCAACATGCGCTCGGTGCCGTCAAGTTCGACCTCGATGGTCTGCATATAGGGCTTGGCATCGGTGTCAGGGTCGTAGCGGTAAATCTGGAAAGTACGTTTGGTCATGAGGGTTTCCGCTTGTATTTTTAGAAGGAGCGAACGGTGAGGGGAACCGACTCAACCGTCAGCGGCTTCATCTGCACCGGCTTGTAGGCTAGACGACTGCCTTCGCTGTACCACAGGGTGTGTTTATGCCAGTCGGTGTCGTTGCGGCCATTGGGATGCTCGGGGGTGTCGGAGTAATCGTCGACCGAATGCGCGCCGCGGCTTTCGTGGCGGGCAGCGGCAGAGACAATGGTGGCCTGCGCGGCCTCGATCAGGTTTTCCACTTCCAGCGCCTCGATGCGCGCGGTGTTGAAAATCTTTGATTTATCTTTCAGACCGATGGTGTTGACGCGTTCACGCAGTGCGGCGATTTTCGCCACGCCCGCGTCCATGATGGCCTGGGTGCGGAACACGCTGGCATGCTGCTGCATCGTCGCGCGGATGTCGTCGGCCACGTCCTGTGAATATTCGCCGGTGGTCGCGTTGTCCAGGCGCTCAATGCGCACCATGGTTTTGTCAGCGGCATCGGCAGGCAGGGGCTTGTGCGCGGTGCTGGTCTTGTTGAATTCAACAATGTGGTTGCCGGCAGCGCGGCCGAACACCAGCAGGTCGAGCAGCGAATTGGTGCCCAGCCGGTTCGCGCCGTGCACGCTCACGCAGGAGCATTCGCCCACCGCGTACAAGCCGTTCACGACACTGTTAGGGTCACCGTCCTTCGGCATCACCACCTGGCCATGGATGTTGGTCGGGATGCCACCCATTTGGTAATGGATGGTTGGAACAACCGGAATCGGTTCCTTGGTGATATCGACGTTGGCAAAATTGTGGCCAATCTCGAACACCGAAGGCAGGCGCTTCATGATGGTCTCGACGCCCAGATGGGTCATGTCGAGATTGATGTAGTCCTTGTTGGGACCGCAGCCGCGGCCTTCCTTGATTTCCTGGTCCATGCAGCGCGACACGTAGTCACGTGGTGACAGGTCTTTGTAGGCGGGCGCATAGCGCTCCATGAAGCGCTCGCCATTGCTGTTGCGCAAAATGGCGCCTTCGCCACGGCAACCTTCAGTCAGCAGCACGCCGGCGCCATAGACGCCGGTGGGGTGGAACTGCCAGAACTCCATGTCTTCCAATGGAATACCTGCACGCGCAGCCATGCCCAAACCATCACCAGTGTTGATAAAGGCGTTGGTCGACGCAGCAAAAATACGGCCGGCGCCGCCGGTGGCCAGCAGGGTAGTTTTGGCCTCAAAGATATGCACGTCACCGGTTTCCATTTCCAGTGCGGTGACGCCTACCACATCGCCATCAGCGTCGCGGATCAGGTCCATGGCCAGCCACTCCACGAAGAAGCTGGTTTTTTCCTTGACGTTTTGCTGGTACAGCGTGTGCAGCATGGCGTGGCCAGTGCGGTCGGCTGCGGCGCAAGCGCGCTGCACGGGCTTTTCGCCATAGTTGGCGGTGTGACCGCCGAATGGGCGCTGGTAAATCGTGCCGTCGGGGTTGCGGTCGAAGGGCATGCCCATGTGTTCCAGGTCGTACACGGCTTTGGGCGCTTCACGGCACATGTATTCAATCGCGTCCTGGTCGCCGAGCCAGTCGGAACCCTTGACGGTGTCATAGAAGTGATAGTGCCAGTTGTCTTCGGCCATGTTGCCCAAAGAGGCACCAATGCCGCCTTGCGCCGCCACGGTATGGGAACGTGTAGGGAACACTTTGGAGAGGACGGCCACGTTCAGACCGGCTCTAGCCAGTTGCAGCGAAGCGCGCATGCCGGAGCCGCCGGCACCTACGATGACGACGTCAAATTTGCGCTTGGGAAGTTTGGAGGTAGCGGTCATGTTTTTTTTGGTCTCAGTTGTCTGTTACGGCCAGAGGTGGCTAATAGCTTAAAGGCGCCAGAGAACCTGAATGGCCCAGCCCGCGCAAGCAATCAGCCAGACGATGGTGGCTACCTGTAGGCACAGGCGCAACCAGACTGGCTTGATGTAGTCCATCCAGATGTTGCGCATGCCGACCCACACGTGGTACAGCAGCGCGATGATGACGGTGAAGGTCAATACCTTCATCCACTGTGACGAGAAGATGCCGGCCCATCTGTCGTAGCCGATGGGGCCTTTGCTCAAAATGAGCTGGGCCAGAACCATCAGGGTGAACAGGGCCATCAGGGCCGCGGTCACTTGCTGGCCCAGCCAGTCACGCAGACCGTAGTGAGCGCCGACAGTAATGCGCTTGGCGCCGTAATTGACAGACATGGTGTGCTCCTTTAATCAGTTGAGGACAGAGCTTGCCGCTTTGCGGCTGCGGACTGTCCCGCAAACTTTCAGTTTTAATAAATGCCAAACAGCTTGGCACCCAGCACAAGCGTGAGGCCAATGCTCACCGCTAGCGTGAAGATGGCTGACGATTTGCCGAATTCCTTGCTGACGGCCGCGTGGTTGGTATCCATCCACAGGTGACGAAGACCTGCGATGAAGTGGTGCAGGTAGGCCCAGATCAGGGCCAGTGCGACCAGTTTCCACAGCACACCGGGCAGGCCCAGCATGCCCACGTTGAAGGCGGCCTTGAACCTGGCGAATGAAATCTCGGAAGAAATCGACGTGTCGAACATCCAGATGATGAAGGGCATCAGGAGGAACATGATGGCGCCGCTGGCGCGATGCAGGACGGAAACCCAGGCTGCCGGGGTCATTCGGTAGGTCGTCAGGTCTTTAAAAGCGTTGATGTTGCGGAACTCGGGCCGCTTGGGACGCTGTTTGGATGCCAGCTGTGTCATTTTTTTTGGCTTTCTTGAGTGTAATTGCGTGGTAACCGGAGATACGGTGACGCGCCGAACTTTTTAATTCTATTGCAAAGTCATTTACAAAACTTTGCAGCTTCTTGCGTGTTATCGTCAGCTAAGCTCGTTTTTGTAGTGGTGCTTGCAGGTGCGGTACAGGCCCCGACGCAACTCCATGGGCTGGTCGTTGTAGGTATAGGCCGTGCGTTCCACACTCAACAGCGGCTCACCCACCGGCACCTTCAGCAGTTCGGCGGAAGCCGCATCGGCGGCAACCGCGCGGATTTTTTCTTCGGCACGCACCATGCGCACACCAAATTCGGTTTCAAACAGCGCATACATCGGGCCGCGGTAGCTGGCCAGCCGGTCAGCGGTCAGGCCCTTGAACGGGCCACCGGGCAGCCAGACGTCTTCAAGAATGGTGGGCACGCTCTGGAAGGCCAGTACACGGCGCAGCTGCAGCACGGCATCGCTCGTGCGCAGGGCCAGGGCGCGGGCAATGTCCGCGGGTGCGCGCAGGCGTTTGCAGTCGATGATCTGCCGCTCAGCCGGGCCCTCGTTGTGGGTGTCGCCACTGTCTGGCATCAGCCGCAGGAAGCGGTATTGCACCTGCTGCTCGGCATGCGTGCCGACAAAGGTGCCCTTACCCTGGCGTCGCATCACCAGGTTGTCGGCGGCGAGCTCGTCAATCGCTTTGCGCACCGTGCCCTGGCTGACGCGAAAGCGCGCGGCAAGGTCCATCTCGCTGGGAATCAATTCGCCCGGCTTCCACTCGCCCTCCTGCAGACTTTGCAAAATCAATACTTTGATCTGCTGATATAGCGGACTGAATGCTGGGGCAGCGCCCGCCTCGTTGGCGGCTGTGGCTGTGTCGGTCAATGAAGATGAGGTGGTTGCCATAAAGACAGTGGGTTAATACGGCGGCTCGGCATGCATGGAAACTAAATGTAAATCATATCTTATATAAGATATAAGACAAATTGGCGTGTGGCATTTTTCAAGCGTAAAATGTTTGGCTGAGCGCAACGCACCGCCTAAGCGTTTCGGGTATCTCTCAGGAGATTGAACCTGCCCAGATTTATCCGAAGTTCCCAAGGTTGGTGCCAAGCTTCTCACCCCTCATCCTGTTTCACGTAATTTTTAACTTACTGGAGTTTCGTCATGAGCAAAAAACCCGTCCGTGTTGCCGTTACTGGTGCAGCAGGCCAAATCGGTTACGCATTGCTGTTCCGCATTGCCTCTGGCGAAATGCTCGGCAAAGACCAGCCTGTTATTTTGCAGTTGCTGGAAGTCCCGGTTGAAGGCCCACAGAAAGCGCTTAAAGGCGTGATGATGGAACTCGACGATTGCGCCTTCCCCTTGCTGGCCGGCATGCAAGCCCATGGCGACCCAATGACCGCCTTTAAAGATGCCGACTACGCATTGCTGGTGGGTGCTCGCCCGCGCGGCCCCGGCATGGAGCGCGCCGACCTGCTGGCCGCCAATGCACAGATTTTCACGGCACAAGGCAAAGCGCTCAACGCCGTCGCCAGCCGCAATGTCAAGGTGCTGGTCGTTGGCAACCCTGCCAACACCAACGCCTACATTGCCATGAAGAGCGCGCCAGACCTGCCACGCAAGAACTTCACCGCCATGCTGCGCCTGGACCACAATCGCGCCCTGAGCCAGATCGCTGCCAAAACCGGCACCAAAGTGGCCGACATTGAAAAACTCACTGTTTGGGGCAACCACTCGCCCACGATGTACGCCGATTACCGCTTTGCCACCGTGGATGGAAAAAACGTCAAGGACCTGATCAACGACCAGGTCTGGAATGGCGACGTGTTCCTGCCCACCGTGGGCAAGCGTGGTGCGGCCATCATCGAGGCGCGTGGCGTGTCTTCCGCTGCATCGGCTGCCAATGCAGCAATTGACCACATGCGTGACTGGGCGCTCGGCACTAACGGCAAGTGGGTCACCATGGGTATTCCATCGGACGGCCAGTACGGTATTCCAAAAGATGTGATGTTCGGTTTCCCCGTCACCACCGAAAACGGCGAATACAAACTGGTCGAAGGTCTCGCGATTGACGAGTTCAGCCAGGAGCGCATCAACAAGACGCTTAAGGAATTGCAGGATGAGCAAGCCGGCGTAGCTCACCTGCTTTGATTCCATACCCTTATCAAGCAATGAGACATCCGCGCGAAGTTCTTCTTGGCGCTCAGGCCGCAACAGGTTTCCTGCCTGTTTGCGACCATTACAGCGGCGTGGAGGCGCGGATGCGCAAAAGCCTGCAGTTGCAGGCCGACATGATCGAAGAGTTTGGCACCTGCGTTTTTGACGTGACGCTGGACTGCGAGGACGGCGCGCCGGTGGGTGGTGAAGCCGAGCATGCGGCCATGGTGGTGGCGCTGGCAACACTCGCCAGTGACAAAGCCCGCGTCGCTGTTCGCGTGCACGCGGTGGATCATCCTGCGTTTGAATCGGACATGGCCGTCATCGCCGGAAATTTGGCGCGCACGCTCTCGCACATCACGGTTCCCAAGGTCGAATCCGTGGAGGATGTGATCAAGGCCGAGCAGGCGTTGTTGGCAGCGTCGGCTGACCATTTGCCGCTGCATGTGCTGATCGAGTCACCAGCGGCTGTGCATCGCGCCTTTGAAATCGCCGCGCATCCCCGGGTGCAGTCGCTCAGCTTCGGCCTCATGGATTTCGTGTCTGCCCATGGGGGCGCGATTCCGGCCGATGGCATGAGCAGCCGGGGCCAGTTCACCCACCCCCTCGTGGTGCGCGCCAAGCTAGAGATCGCGTCTAGCTGCCACGCTCACGGAAAGGTGCCTTCACATTGTGTGGTCACCGAGTTCAATGACACTGAGGCGATGACAATAGCCGCACGCCATGCTCGCGAGATGGGCTACAGCCGCATGTGGAGCATTCATCCGAGCCAGATCCGCCCCATCCTGGAGGCCTTCGCCCCCACTGAACGCGAGATCGAGGATGCTACAAAAATAATAGCTAGTGCCGCCCGTGCTGATTGGGCTCCCATTGGTTTTGAGGGTAAATTGCACGACCGCGCGAGTTACCGCTACTTCTGGCAGGTGCTCGAGCGTGCGCACCAGACAGGCCGGGCGCTTCCCGCCGAGGCGAAAATCTATTTCCAGACAGCCGTTCGCTAAAGCTTCATCACATCACATCATTTCAGGAGAGCCGCATGAAAGCCACCCACACCACCACCCTTGCCGCCACGTTGGCCGCCACCGTTTTAATGGCTGCCGCCAACCTGGCAACGGCGCAAACGGCCCCCACCACCAAGACGGTAAAACCTGCCGTTGCAGGCACCAAGCCAGCGGCGACCGCTGCCAAAAAGAAACACGCAGTCAGCGCAAGCCGCACCCGTCTCAAGAGCGACGCCAAGAACATGGCTGCAGGGATTGAAGCCGCCGAAGCCGCACTGACCCCGGCCGAGCTGGCCATTGCCGAGCGTGTGCAGGTGGGCCACCTGCCTTGCGAACTCGGTGCATCGGTCACGCTGGTTCAAGACGCCAAAGCACCGGGCTATTTCGACATGCAGGGCAAAAATTTCAAATACCGCATGTTCCCGGTGCTCACCTCGACCGGTGCCATTCGACTGGAAGACCAGAAGGCAGGCGCGGTGTGGCTGCAATTGGCCAACAAATCAATGCTGATGAACCAGAAGCTGGGCATTCGCCTGGCCGACGAGTGCATGAGCCCGGCGCAAATGGTTGTGGCCGAAAATTTGAAGCTTAATCCACCCCCCAGCATTCTGGATGCGCCCAAGCCCGTAGCGACCCCAACGGCCATTGCCGCTGTAGAACCCCCGGCCGCAGCGCCGACGCTGCCTGCGCCAGCCGCCAGGTAAGCACGATTTTTGGACCCACGATTCCCCTACGATTTTTTCAACGATTTTGAAACCAGGAGTAGCCCGCATGTCATCCGAGTTTTTACAAACTTACCGCAGCCAGGCCGCCGAACGCGCGGTAATGGGCATTCCCCCGCTGGCTCTGACGGCGCAGCAGACCGCCGAGGTCATTGAGCTGCTGAAAAACCCGCCCAAAGGTGAAGAAGCGTTTCTGGTGGAGCTGATCACTCACCGTGTTCCAGCCGGTGTGGACGACGCGGCCAAGGTCAAGGCCAGCTACCTCGCGGCTGTGGCGCAAGGCACCGAGCAATGCGCGCTGATCTCACGCGTGCAAGCCACGCAACTGCTGGGCACCATGCTGGGCGGCTACAACATCAGCCCGATGATCGCGCTGCTGGACGACGCCAATGAGAGCGTCGCTGAGCAAGCTGCCAGCGGCCTGAAAAACACCCTGCTGATGTTCGACCAGTTCCACGACGTCCAGGAAAAAGCCGACAAGGGCAATGCCTACGCCAAAGCCGTGCTGCAAAGCTGGGCCGATGCCGAGTGGTTCACCAGCCGCCCTGAAGTGCCCGCATCCATCAAGCTGACGATCTTCAAGGTCGCCGGCGAAATCAATACCGACGATCTGTCTCCCGCCCCGGATGCCTGGAGCCGCCCCGATATTCCGCTGCACGCCCTGGCCATGCACAAAAATGCCCGCCCCGGCGTCACGCCTGAAGAAGACGGCAAGCGCGGCCCGGTCAAGTTCATTGACGAACTCAAGGCCAAGGGTAACCTCGTGGCTTATGTGGGCGACGTGGTCGGCACGGGCTCCTCGCGCAAGTCGGCCACCAACTCGGTGCTGTGGTGGACTGGCGATGACATTCCCTACGTGCCCAACAAGCGTTTTGGCGGCATCTGCCTGGGCAGCAAGATCGCGCCAATTTTCTACAACACCATGGAAGACTCCGGCGCGTTGCCGATCGAGCTCGACGTGAGCCAGATGGCCATGGGCGATGTGATTGAACTGCGCCCCTACGAAGGCAAGGCGCTGAAAGACGGCCAGGTCATTGCCAGTTTCAAGCTGAAAAGCGATGTGCTGTTTGACGAAGTGCGCGCTGGTGGCCGTATTCCGCTGATCGTCGGCCGCGGCCTGACCGCCAAGGCGCGTGCCGGGCTGGGCTTGCCCGTGTCCACCCTGTTCCGGTTGCCGCAAAGCCCGACAGCCAGCAGCCGCGGCTTCACGCTGGCCCAGAAAATTGTCGGCCGCGCGGTTGGCCTGCCTGAAGGCCAGGGCGTGCGCCCCGGTACTTATTGCGAACCCAGGATGACGTCTGTGGGCTCGCAGGACACCACGGGCACCATGACGCGCGACGAGTTGAAAGACCTGGCCTGCCTGGGCTTCAGCGCTGATCTGGTGATGCAGTCCTTCTGCCACACGGCGGCCTATCCCAAGCCCATCGACGTGAAGATGCACCACGAGTTGCCTGAGTTCATGAGCACGCGCGGCGGCATCAGCCTGCGTCCCGGCGATGGCATCATCCACAGCTGGCTCAACCGCATGCTGCTGCCCGACACCGTCGGCACGGGCGGCGACAGCCACACGCGTTTTCCGATCGGCATCAGCTTCCCTGCAGGCTCCGGCCTGGTGGCTTTTGGCGCCGCCACCGGCGTGATGCCGCTGGACATGCCAGAGAGCGTGCTGGTGCGCTTCAAGGGCACCTTGCAGCCCGGCATTACGCTGCGCGACCTGGTCAACGCGATTCCGCTGTACGCCATCAAGGCGGGCTTGATGACCGTTGCCAAGCAGGGCAAGAAAAACGTTTTTTCAGGCCGCATTCTGGAAATTGAAGGCCTGCCTGACCTGAAGGTCGAGCAAGCCTTTGAATTGAGCGACTCCTCGGCTGAGCGTTCCGCCGGCGGCTGCACGGTTCATCTGAACAAGGAACCCATCATCGAGTACATCACCAGCAACATCACCATGCTCAAGTGGATGATTGCGACGGGGTACGAAGATGTGCGCACCATCAAGCGCCGCATCGCCGCCATGGAAGCCTGGCTGGCCAACCCGCAATTGCTCAAGGCCGACCCGGATGCTGAATACGCCGCCGTGATCGAAATCGATCTGGCCGAGATTCACGAGCCCATCGTGGCCTGCCCGAACGATCCGGATGATGTGAAAACGCTGTCCGAAGTCGCCGGCGCCAAGATCGACGAAGTCTTCATTGGCTCGTGCATGACCAACATCGGCCACTTCCGCGCAGCGTCCAAGCTGCTGGAGAACAAGCGTGACATCCCCGTCAAGCTCTGGATGGCGCCGCCGACCAAGATGGATGCCAAGCAACTGTCCGAAGAAGGCCACTACGGTGTGCTGGGCTCGGCCGGTGCGCGCATGGAAATGCCGGGCTGCAGCCTGTGCATGGGCAACCAGGCGCAGGTGAAAGAGGGCGCCACCGTGTTCTCCACCTCCACCCGCAACTTCCCTAACCGCCTGGGCAAAAACTCCAACGTGTACCTGGGTTCTGCCGAACTGGCCGCCATCTGTTCCAAGCTCGGCCGCATTCCGACCAAAGCCGAGTACATGGCCGACATGGGCGTGCTGACGGCCGCCAGCGACAAGGTCTACCAGTACCTGAACTTTGACCAGGTCAAGGATTACACCGACCTGGCTGAGACCGTGAAAGACGGCGCACCTGCATAAGGTTCGCCTGTTTCAATAGAAAAGCGGTCTTTGGGCCGTTTTTTTTGCTTTGGCCCTCAGAGCAGCTCATCAAATCTTCAGGCACGAGTGGGTCGATCAGGGACTATTGCCTTGACGGCTGTTACCAGCCCCGCAGGGCCTCCTCTCGGCGACTTCCCTTCATCCCACAGCTTTTTCGTCACGGCTTTGTCGCGAGCAAGCTCGGAACAGGTTTCTAGAGGCTGGCGGGCAGCGGGTCGACGATGCGCAATTCTGAGCCGTCAATAAATCTGACGTACCAGAATGTCGGTGCGATCGGCAGGTTGTGGCGCACGTAGCTGACGTTGTGCCAGCAGAGGAAAACAGTGCTGGCACCGTCATCGGGCGGCGCAGTCAGGTAGTGGCGTGTACTGGCCACCAGGCCGTCGATGGCGCTCCGCTCACCACGGTGCCCAGCGACTCGTTGACGGCATTGACAGCTATGCCTTGACCCAGCAGATGAATCATCGTCTTGCCCAGCAGGTCAGGGCCCGACGCCTCGACGCACAACACGGCTTGGGTGTTGATGTGGACGTCGTCTGGCGCCACTGGGCCCGCGGCCTTGCTGAAAGAAATAAAGGGCATGGGCGGCTCCGGGGGGTCAAGTCCAAGGCGTCAAGATGCGGGACATGGCGCAAGCGGGCCATTGGGCCGCCTGGCCTGCGGTCACTTTCCCCCAGTCGGGCGCCACGCGCCGCAGACGAGGGTCAAGGTCAGGTCACATTCACTTCCTTGTGACCGCCTGGCTGCGGACGCTCGCCGGTCAGCGCTGCCTTGGCCTTCTTGAGGATTCGGGTCATTTTGCTTTCTTCAACGTTCCAGTACTGGGCATGAACAATATCGACCTCGAGCAGCGCGAGGTCGGTGTCGGTGGGTCCGCCGTGAAACCAGGCCTCGGCGGCCGGCGTCCAAAGCTGCTCGACCTTGGCGGGGTCGCGCACCACGCGAGCATTGCCTGCGATCGAGACATAACTGTCGTCGTCCGGGCTGGAATAGGAAACGTTGACGTTGCCGTCCTGGCGCACGCCGCTGGCCAGCTCCGATTTGTCAAAAATAAAGAAGTAAAGGGTCAACACCTCGTCAAGGGATTTGTTTTGTGTCGTCAGTGGATGGCTGTGGAGCATGCCATCGTCGTGGCGGTGTGTGAGCATGCCGAAGCGGATGTCCTTGATCAACTCCCAGAGGGTTTTGTGATCGGATTTCGAGTCGCTCATGGAGTTTCCTGTCAGGTTGCAATGAGAAGTATCCAATCTACTCTTGCGAGCGTGGCCTGGCCGTCAGCAGCTGGCGCAAGCCCCTGTGGTCATTTGCTGACAATGCGAACGGGGTGCAGCAGTGACTCGGATGGCAGGAAAGTTGCGGTAGAAAACAGAGCTGTTCGAGCCCGTACTTATTGGGTTATACGAACTTTTTGTTGATAAATAAAGGACGGTTGACTCCTGTAGGAGAGCAGGAAAATACCTTGCACCATGGCCGCTGCGCAGCGGCTGCGTGGCACTCATACGCAAAGCCCGCGGGCAACAGACGATGGCGGAAAGCTCGGGTCGCTTTTCTTTTTGCTATTGAGTCAATAGCGGCTCCCGCAAGCTGGGCGGCGGCTAGGTCCCTATTTCTTATTCAAAAATCCGTGCCAGCAGCGCCCCGTCGGCGGGCGCATCGAGTGGAATCCACACGCGCAGCGGGCTGCCAGGGGCGACGCTGATTTCCTCGCCGTCCAGGCTCTTCATGCTCGTCACTTGCACTGTGCGGTTGCCGCCGGGGTGAATGACTTCCAGCGTGTCGCCGACCTGAAAGCGGTTTTTGGTTTCTACCTCGGCCCAGCCGTCCTTCGTGCTTTTTACCTCGCCGACAAACTGGCTGCGGCGCATTTCGGAACTGCCGGATTCGTACTTCTGGTAATCCTCCGCCGGGCGACGTTCCAGAAAGCCGCTGGTGTAGCCGCGATTCGCCAGGCCTTCCAGCTCGGTGATCAGGGCGGGGTTGAATCTGTCTCTTATACA
>DFWY01000141.1:31248-31416 GCA_002381615.1 Polaromonas sp. UBA4122
CGGTGATCAGGGCGGGGTTGAATGGCCGACCGGCGCTGGCATCGTCGATGGCGCGGCGGTAGACCTGCGCGGTGCGCGAGACATAGTACTGGCTCTTTGTGCGGCCCTCAATCTTGAGCGAATCAACACCGATCTTCACCAGCCGCTCCACGTGCTCCACGGCGCGCA
>DFWY01000012.1 GCA_002381615.1 Polaromonas sp. UBA4122
TCTTTGAATGCAAAGTAGTATGAGGCGCAGATCAATGTGGAAACCATACGTTTTTACCAGCGCAAAGGCTTGATGCACGAGCCCAATCGGCCACTGGGCAGCGTGCGCCGCTATGGCGCGGCTGATCTGGGGCGAGTGCGTTTCATCAAGTCAGCCCAGCGACTGGATTTTAGCCTGGACGAGATTTCGCAACTGCTCAAATTGGAAGATGGGGCGTATTGCGATGAAGCGCGCGAGCGGGCACAACACAAGTTGATTGATGTGCGTGCAAAGCTGGCTGGGCGGCTATGCCCTCGAAGGACATGTTCCTGCCCGCGAAATTCACCGCCTTTTAAAAGAACGGCCAATGGCCATCGGCCTGGCCGTGCCGGGCATGCCGACCGGCTCACCGGGAATGGATGGGCCTGACTATGGCGGGCGCAAAGACCCGTACGACGTGCTGCTGATCAGTGCTGCTGGCGGTACCCGTGTTTATCAAAGCTATAACGGCACTTAAAAAGCACCTGAAAAATCTCCCATGAAACGCTTTACAACCGCACTCACCGCCCTGTTGGCCTCCAGCATTTTTTCGGCTTTTGCGCAGGCCCCTTTGCCTCAGACTGAAGGCGAAGTCCGAAAGATCGACAAAGACGCCGGCAAGATCACCCTCAAGCATGGCGAGATCAAAAACCTCGGCATGCCACCCATGAGCATGGTGTTTAAAGCCAAAGACCCGGCACTGCTCGGCAAGGTCAAGGCGGGCGACAAGGTCCGCTTTACCGCAGACCTGGTCAACGACACCTTGACCGTTCTTTCGATCGAACCCAGCAAATAAGCCCCCAAGCCGCTCGGCGCACTGCGCGCGATCTGCGCCGAGATTGCTATTATTAGCATAGCTGCTTGCGCCCGCAGCTATTGGGCTGCAGTCTATTTTTATCACTAGAAAAGCTTTTACCACCGCCGTGGCGGCTGGCGCGTGCTATGGTTAAGCCATGCCAAAAACCATGCGCTATACCCTGCTGTCGCTGCGCGATCTGGCCGTCTCTGTTGGCCCCTTCATTGTGCTGGCCGTCACGTTGCTGGTACTGGCCTACTGGTGGCTGGACCCGAACCCGCCCAAGCGGGTGGTGCTGGCCACCGGCCCGGCGCAAAGCGCGTATGAAGAATTCGGCAAGCGCTACGCGCGCATTCTTGCGAAAGACGGCATCGAGGTCGTCTTGCTGCCCTCTGAAGGGTCGGCCGCCAATTTGCAGCTGCTGCGCGACGGCAAAGCCGATCTCGGATTTGTGCAGGGCGGCACCAGTGAAGCAGGCACAGCCAGCAACGACCAGCTCGAATCGCTGGGCAGCCTTTTTCTGGAACCGGTGTGGCTGTTTTACCGTGAGGAGGCTGCACGCAAGGTCACAGCAGCAAGCGCCACCGCAGAAGCCACCTTGAGCTCGCTGACGCAGTTGCAAGGCTTGCGCGTCAACGTCGGCACGCCCGGCAGCGGTGTGCCCAACCTGATGAACAAATTGCTGGAAAGCAACCACATTGAAAGCAGCGCGCTGAAAATTTCCCAGCTTGAGCAGACGCCCGCCACAGTCGCCTTTCTGGCAGGCGAGCTGGACGCCATCGTGTTTGCCTCGGCCCCCGAGTCGCTGATGGTGCAGATGCTGCTGCAAACACCGGGTGTCAAGCTCATGGATTTTGCGCAAAGCGAAGCCTACTCGCGGCGTTTTGCGTTTTTAAGTCCGGCCGTGCTGCCGCGTGGCGTGGTTGATCTGGCCGCCAACATTCCACCGCAAGACGTTCACCTGGTCGCGCCCACCACCACACTGCTTACACGCACCAGCACGCACCCGGCGCTGCTGGAACTGTTTGCCCTGGCCGGCAACGAGATCCACGGCAGCGCCGGCTGGTTCAAGCGGGCCCGCGAATACCCCAATGTCAAAAACAACGAGCTGCCCGTCGCCAAAGAAGCCGAGCGCAGCATTCAGACCGGCCCGCCCCTGCTGCAGCGCTACCTGCCCTTCTGGGTGGCCAACATGGTCGAGCGCATGTGGCTGGCGATGGGCATCATCATCGCGGTGCTGCTGCCGCTGTCACGCATCGTGCCGCCGCTCTATGAGTTTCGCGTGCGCTCACGCATTTTCAGGTGGTACGGCCAGTTGCGGAACATTGAAAACCGGGCCGAGGAAACCCAAGACACCGGCCCGCTGCTCGATGAACTCAACGAGATGGAAAGCCGCGCCGAAAAGATCAGCGTGCCGCTGTCGTATACCGACGAACTTTATGCACTGCGCAACAACATTCAGTTGGTTCGAAAGAAACTGCAAAAGCATTAGCGGCTTCTTTCGAAGGCCTGTTTTCGGCCTTGTCTGTTGAAAAACTCGATTTGAAAAAGCAGCGCTGACGCACTCAAACTTCTTTTGCCTGGTTTCTCAATGACTGCTTGGGATTTTTGACTCGAGTATTTCCCTTCCCCGACCTCCTTCACGCTGGTACTAACTGATACAGATCAATAGCCTACCTCCCGGAGCGCATGAAAATGCTCTTCTGACCTGCAGAAGAAGAGAAAGGGACGCCATGGCTCGCGCTTCTATCATCCGCAAAACTGCCTCCGATTTTCACGTGCCGCCGAACTGGGCGGACTATGGCAAAGTCCGTGCCGAATTCTCGTGGGAAAAAGTACAACAAGAGCTGACAGGCCTGCCGGGTGGAGGCATCAACATTGCCTTTGAAGCCATAGAGCGCCATGCACAAGGTGCCTATCGGGACCGTGTTGCGTTTCGATTTCTGGGTGCCGGGCCTGATCGTGCCGTCACGTACCACGAACTCTCAGTCCTCACCAACCGCTTTGCCAATCTTCTTAAAACCCTCGGTATCGGCAAGGGCGATCGGCTATTCGTTCTCCTGGGCCGCATTCCCGAGCTGTACATTTCGGTCCTGGGCAGCCTGAAAAACGGCACAGTGGCCTGTCCGCTTTTTTCCGCCTTTGGCCCGGAGCCGATTGCCACGCGCCTGAGCCTGGGGGAAGCCAGGGTACTCGTCACGACCGAACAACTCTATCGCCGAAAAGTGGAAAATATCCGCGACAGGCTGCCAAACCTGCAGCATGTGCTGCTGGTGTCGGAACACGGCAACCCATCCGCCGACATTCCCGGCACACTGGACTTGAGCCGTCTGATGGCAGAGTCGTCAGACGAATTCGAGACCGTAGCGACACAAGCCGAGGATATGGCCCTGCTGCATTTCACCAGCGGCACCACCGGGACGCCGAAGGGTGCAGTCCATGTACATGGTGCGGTGGCAACACACTGGGCTACCGGCAAGTTTGCACTCGACCTGCATCCGGACGACATTTACTGGTGTACTGCTGATCCGGGATGGGTGACGGGCACCTCATACGGCATCATCGCGCCGCTGCTGCACGGCGTGACATCGATCGTGGACGAAGCCGATTTTGATGCCGAACGGTGGTATCGCATCCTCCAGGAGCGGCAGGTCACCGTTTGGTATACCGCGCCGACAGCCATCAGAATGCTGATGAAAGCCGGCGAGGAGATGGCCAAAAAATATTCATTTCCCAAGCTTCGCTTCATCGCCAGCGTCGGCGAACCGCTCAACCCGGAAGCGGTCTGGTGGGGCAAGGAAGTCCTGGGGTTGCCCATCCACGATAACTGGTGGCAAACCGAGACCGGGGGAATCATGATCGCCAACACGCCGGCATTTGACATCAAACCCGGATCGATGGGGCGGCCACTGCCCGGCATAGACGCCTTCATCGTCTCCCGGGATGAACACGGAACCGTTCACATCATTGAGGAGTCGGATACCAAGGGCGAGCTGGCATTGAAGCGCGGCTGGCCGTCGATGTTTCGCGGCTATCTGAACAACGAGGAGCGCTACCGGAAATGCTTCGCCGGCGATTTGTATCTGACAGGCGATTTGGCCACGCGCGACGAAGAAGGCTATCTCTGGTTCATCGGGCGTACGGATGACGTGATCAAGTCGTCTGGCCACCTGATCGGTCCGTTCGAAGTCGAGAGTGTCCTGATGGAACATCCGGCGGTAGCCGAAGCAGGCGTCATCGGCAAGCCCGACGAAACAGCAGGTGAAGTGGTCAAGGCATTCGTCTCGTTGAAAACCGGTTATCAGGCATCGGAGTCCCTGCGCATGGAATTGCTGGGCCATGCGCGCAAGCGCCTGGGTGCCGCCGTGGCTCCGAAGGAAATCGATTTCCTCCCCACTCTGCCCAGGACGAGAAGCGGGAAAATCATGCGCAGGCTATTGAAAGCGCGCGAACTGGGCCTGCCGGAAGGCGACACCTCGACGCTGGAGGGCCAGTCATGAGAAGGCGACACTGGTACACCAAAATCGACAGCCGTCCGCTTCTGCGGGAGCAGCCGACATGAGCGTGCCCTACGACAAATCCATGTCCTTATCTCTGCTGACCGACATGCTGCGCATACGCCGGATGGAGGAAAAAGCGGCGGAGCTTTACGGCGCCGAAAAAATTCGCGGTTTCCTGCACCTGTCTATCGGCGAAGAGGCCATCGCAGCCGGGGCGCTGCGTGCGCTCTCTCCTGAGGACAACATTGTTGCCACCTACCGCGAACACGGCCACGCCCTGGTGCGCGGCGTGTCCATGAACGCCATCATGGCTGAGATGTTCGGCAAGCAGGATGGCTGTTCGCGCGGACGCGGTGGCTCCATGCATATCTTCGATCGCAGCAAGCACTTCTTTGGCGGTAATGCGATTGTTGGTGGTGGGCTGCCGCTCGCCGTGGGCCTGGCACTGGCAGACAAGATGCAGAACATTTCGCGCGTGAATGCCTGCTTCTTCGGCGAGGGTGCTGTTGCAGAGGGTGCCTTCCATGAATCGATGAACCTGGCCGCATTGTGGCAACTGCCGGTGCTTTTTCTTTGCGAGAACAATCTCTACGCGATGGGTACGGCGTTGGCGCGTTCCGAGTCGCAGACTGATCTGTGCATCAAGGCCGCCAGTTACAACATGCCCGCCACCAGGACCGACGGCATGGACGTCGTAGCGGTTCACGAAACAACCCGGCTGGCCGCGCAACAGGTACGGTCCGGCAAGGGGCCTTTCTTTGTCGAATTCCAGACCTACCGATTCCGTCCGCACTCGATGTTCGATCCGGATCTTTATCGGGACAAGGCCGAAATCGAAGCCTGGAAAAAACGCGGACCGATCCACACCTTTTCTGCCCGGCTGAAGGCAGAGAACAAGCTGACCGAGACGGAATTCCTTGCCATCGACGCGAAGGTCAATCAGGAAGTGCAGGCAGCGGTCGCCTTCGCCGCAGCGTCGGAATGGGAGCCGGTTGAAGCGCTGACCCGGGATGTTTATTCTCCGGAGGCGCGGCCATGAAGATGAGTTACCGGGAAGCGTTGCGCCAGGCCCTGCGCGAAGCGCTGATGGCGGACCCGCGCGTATTCCTGATGGGCGAAGATGTCGGCAAATACGGCGGCTCCTATGCTGTCTCAAAAGGCTTCATGGAAGAATTCGGTCCCGAGCGGATCCGGGACACCCCGCTTTCCGAGTTGGGATTCGTCGGTGCCGGTATAGGCGCGGCTTTGGGGGGCATGCGTCCGATCGTGGAAATCATGACCATCAACTTCAGCCTGTTGGCGCTCGATCAGATCGTGAACACCGCTGCAGCGCTGCGCCATATGTCGGGCGGCCAGTTCAATGTGCCGATCGTGATCAGAATGGCCACCGGCGCCGGCCGCCAGCTGGCCGCGCAACACTCGCACAGCCTGGAGGGATGGTACGCGCATATTCCCGGCATCAAGGTGCTCGCACCGGCAACGGTCGCCGATGCGTATGGAATGCTGGCCCCCGCGCTGGCGGACCCCGATCCGGTCATCATTTTCGAACATGCGCAGTTGTACAACATGGAGGCCGATATCGACCCTCAGGCCTGCGACATCCGCTCAGCCGCGGTGCGCCGCAAAGGTGCCGATGTGAGCCTTGTCACGTATGGCGGTAGCCTGCCAAAAACGCTCCAGGCCGCGGAACAACTTGCGGCAGAAGGCATTGATGCCGAGGTAGTCGATCTGAGAGTCTTGCGGCCACTGGATACGGAAACCATAGTCGCCTCCGTCCGCAAAACACACCGTGCGGTCGTCGTCGATGAGGGCTGGAAAACCGGCAGCCTGTCGGCGGAAATCATGGCACGCATCATGGAGAACGCCTTTTACGATCTCGATGCGCCGCTGGCCCGCGTCTGCAGCGCAGAGGTGCCTATTCCCTATGCCCGGCATATGGAAGAAGCAGTGCTGCCGCAAGCACACACCATTGCCGCGGCCGCGAAACAACTGATGGGGAAAACCTGATCCTAGATTCCTCAGTTGACCGCTTTGATTTTTCAATAAGTTCTTATGAGTATTGACTTTTTTAACTTCGACGCAGTTCGCCGTTTGGGTGAGAGCGCTACGCGCCCGATTGAACCACTGGCAACGCGCCCGGGGTCGTTGCTCCGCCTCGCAGGCAGTAGCCTGCAGCGTTGTCTCGCCTACCCGGCTACGACGCCAGCGGCCCACTCGGGCGCGTCCAACTGAGGAATCTAGGATGATCGAGTTCAAGTTGCCATCTCTCGGCGCTGACATGGACAAGGGCACGCTGCTGCAATGGAATATACGGCCCGGGGACGCCGTCAAGCGCGGCCAGGTCGTCGCCGTGGTGGATACTTCGAAAGCAGCGGTCGACGTGGAAAGCTGGCAGGAAGGCGTCGTGTTCGAGCTTCTGGTGCAGCCCGGAGAAACCGTAGCGGTCGGCACCGTGCTCGCCACACTGCTGGAAGCCGGCGAGACCCCGGAAACCGTGAAACCAACAGAACAGGCAGCGCGGACAGGCAAAGCACCCGATGTTTCCGTCACCTCCACCCCTGCGCTTGCCGTCGCCCCCCCCACTGATCTTTCCCCTGCACTCATCGCACCATCGGTGCGGCGCAAGGTATCGCCGGCGGCACGCAAGCATGCCCAGGAGCATGGCATCAACATCGAGGCCGTGGTCGGCACAGGCCCTGGCGGCGCTGTGACTTTGCAGGATGTACAAAAAGCCGTCGAATTGCCAACACAAGCGCAGGCGGCTGCAGCGACTGGCAAGCAGGCCGAGATGCGCAAGGCCATCGCGGCCGCCATGAGTCGCTCCAAGAGAGAGATCCCGCACTACTATTTGAGCGAGACCGTGCCGATGCGCAAAGCACAGGAGTGGCTGGCGGCAAGCAACGAGAAACGCAGTATCACCGAGCGCCTGTTGATGGCCACGCTTCAACTCAAGGCGGTGGCCATGGCGCTAAAAAAGTACCCGGATATGAATGGTTTCTACCTGAACGGTGTCCGTCAGCCTTCCCAGGCCGTCCATATCGGTGTGGCAATTTCATTGCGGCAGGGAGGACTCATCGCACCGGCGATCCATGAGGTCGGAGAGAAATCGCTGGATCAACTCATGCGCGATCTCACCGACCTCGTCAGGCGGGCTCGCGCCGGATCGCTGCGCAGCTCCGAAATGTCGGACCCGACCGTGACGGTGACCAATCTGGGCGAACAGGGCGTTGACACCGTCTACGGCGTGATTTATCCGCCGCAGGTCGCATTGGTCGGTTTCGGCAGAATTCACGACATGCCGTGGGTGACAGACGGCGCACTGGGCGCCATGCCGGCCATGACGGCGAGCCTTTCCGCCGACCACCGGGTCTCCGACGGCCATTACGGAGCGCTGTTCCTCGCTGAAGTCCGCGAGCAACTGCAGCGCCCTGAACAACTCTGATGGACGAACGGACGATGAAACAACAAGAACTCCTGGCCGCTGTGGTCTCCACACTCAAGTCCATCGCACCGGAGGTGGAAGAAAATGATCTTGTTGCCGATCAGCCGCTGCGCAACCAGGTTGACCTGGACTCGATGGACTGGCTCAACTTTCTCATCGGCTTGCATCACAAACTCAAGGTCGATATTCCGGAGTCCGATTACGCCAGATTGCGCACGCTAAACGACCTGCTGGAATATCTGCGCACAAAAGTGACGTGATGGAATACATGCACCAGCACGCAGCCCGCGCTGCTGCAACTGTTTGCGCTGGCCGGCAACGAGATCCACGGCAGCGCCGGCTGGTTGAGCTGAACCAGCTGAAAAGCCGCGCCGAAAAGATCAGCGTACCGCTGTCGTATGCCGACGAACTTTATGCTCTGCGCAACAACCTCCAGCTGGTGCGCAATAAACTGCAACGGCTGTAGCCTGGGCCGGAGGATATGGCTATGACGCCGGCTCAAGCTGCCGGTAGATCTCCTGTGAAACGCGCGCCAATTCCTTGCGGTCGGCGCCGCCCGACAGGGCATAGCCAAAGTTTTTGTCCACCCAGTAAAAAACGTTGACCGAACCGTCCTGCCCGAACTTGAAGGCAGTTTCCAGGCCGGCGGCTTCGCGTGTGACATACAAAGTCAGCCGCTGGCCGCTGGCCGTGGTGTACATGAACTGTGCCACCGGT
Organism: Polaromonas sp. UBA4122; assembly: GCA_002381615.1. GTDB lineage: Bacteria > Pseudomonadota > Gammaproteobacteria > Burkholderiales > Burkholderiaceae_C > Polaromonas. The sequence continues at coordinate 8,474 of DFWY01000012.1, forward strand.
CCCTTGTCGCCTGGCAACAGGCGGCCACCCACCAGTTCGTAGCCAATGGCATTCAGGGCGGGCGGGTGCACCGGCGTGCCTAGCCGTTTGCTCAGCCAGGTGACCAGTGCCTGCTCCTGGTCTGCACCCAGCTCTACCGGACGGCGGGCATCAGGGCTGTAAACCACATGTGCAACTGCGGCGCGCTGTGCAAAACCCGGCAAATTGCCCGATTTGACGGTGACTTGTGAGTCGGAATTTACAGCGGCAAGCCGTGCGGCGTCGCTGTCCACCGCGCCGCGAACAAACCAGGCCGAGCTGGCGCTGACCACGGCAAGGGCAATACCCGCCGCCACACCGCGCCAAGGCCATGCAGTGGCCTCCGGCCTCAAGGGCAAGCGAAGGGGCAGCGGCTCCCGCACCACGGGATCAAGCCACTCACGAAGCAGCTCGTTTTGACGTTGCCACTCCAGCACACGCTGGCGCTCGTCGGGGCGGCTTGCCAGAAATTGCTCGACGTCAGCGCGACGTGCCGCTGTCAACTGCTGATCCACATACGCATGCAGATCGGCTTCGGTGATGGGCGCCGCGCCGCTTGAGGCAGTGAGTTTGATATCGTCCATAAGTTATTTGATGCGCTGGATCTTGCTGACCACTTCGCGTCCCTCCATTTCAGCGCGCAACCGCTCGCGCGCCCGTGAAAGGCGAGACATCACCGTACCCACAGGCACGCCGAGTGCACTGGCGACCTCCTGGTAGCTGAGTTCTTCAACGCCCACCAAAAGCAACACCTCCCGCTGCTCGTGCGGCAAGCGCTGCAACAGACGATCCAGGTCGCCCACCTCAAGCCGGTCGGCCTGCGTGGCGCGCTCGGGCAACTCCGGCACATCGTCGCCCGCGCTGTCTTCAGGGCGCGAGCGCTGAGCCCGTATGCGGTCGACAAATGCGTTGTGCATGATGCCAAACATCCAGGCCCGGATCTCGCCGCGCTTTTGCCACATCGAGAACCGGGCCCATGCGCGCTCAAGCGTGTCCTGCACCAGGTCGTCAGCGCGATCGCGGTCCGCAGTCAGCCCGCGCGCGTAACGACGCAGGCTGGGAATGCAGGCCACGATATCGGCTTCGTCCTGGGCGAGCATGGGTCAGATATGAGACAAGCGTACAGCAGTGCAGTTTTACGGCTTGATGACGTGCCACACGTCTTTAAAGTTGTCGCCCGTCTTGTCGCCGGGCTTGGTATCGGCAGAATAAAGATATACCGGCTTGCCTTTGTAAGCCCACTGTTTGGCGCCATCGTCGCGCGTCACGATCGTCATGTCACCTTCAGGCTTGGCATCAGCCGCTGCCATGATGGCAGGCCACAAGGTAGCGCAAGGGCCATTGCAGGTGCTCTTGCCGCTGCCTGCAACATCCTTGTCAAAAGTGTAGATCGTCATGCCTGCAGTGTTAACCAGCATGCCGCCCTGGCCTTTAACCGCCATGTCAGCCTGGGCGAAGGTCGAAACCACAGCGACAAGAGAAAGGGCCAGTGTTGAAATCAAACGGGTTTTCATAAGATTCTTCCTTGAAAGGGTTAATGAAAGTTGAGGAGACACTGCAATAGACGCAATGGTCGGCCCGTTTATTCCCGCTGTGTTCAATGTATTCAGAAATTTTTCTATCCCACTCCAGGCGCTCCCATGTCGCGCGGATGTCGCATTGGGTGAAAACGAATGAATTTTCTCACTCCGTGAACATAGGCTACGACATAAAGACCGTTCTGGAGTTCTGTCCGCTGTATTTCGCTCACTGGCATGAACCTGCCCAACCCCTGTCTACGGCAGTCCGGTTACGTCGAACGGCAAATCTTGATTTACCCAGGATGACCCGCTCTGACATGACGGATCGCTGAACGCCGCCTTGCCGTCTCAGCTTACAGCCCCAGCGCCTTCCAGCCTTCGTGCCCCAGCTTCTCCAGCGTCTTGATGTTCTCTTCAAAGATGGCCTCGGCTTCGGGAAAAGCCTCCACTGCACGCTGAATACTTTCCTCGCGCAGCAAATGCAATATGGCAAACGGCGCGCGGTTGGTGTAATTGCTGATGTCGTCCGGCTCGGTGCCGTCAAACTGGAACTTCGGGTGAAAGCTGGCCACCTGCAGCACGCCTTCCAGGCCGTGCTCGTTCACCACGCCTTCGGCAATTTCCAGGAAATCATTGAAGTCGAGGAAATCGTCAAACAGCGTCGGGTGAATCAGCAGCGTGGTATCTATCTGTTCAGCGTGCGTGGCCACGAGCAGGTCGAGCTCGCGGTCGAGCTCATCGAGCAGGTCGTCGGCGTGCCGTGCGTGACTCACCACCAGGCGCACCTGGTTCTTCACGTACACCGCTTTGGCAAACGGGCACAGGTTCAGACTGATCACGGCTTTTTCAAGCCACTGCCGGGTCTGCTTCAAAACGTCCTGGTCAGTCATGGCTGGACTGGCACCAATCAATGCAAGGCCTTGAAGCGCATGCGCTTGGGCTTGGCGCCTTCTTCACCCAGACGTCTCTTCTTGTCGGCTTCGTACTCCTGGTAGTTGCCGTCAAAGAAGGTCCACTGGCTGTCGCCTTCGGCAGCAAGAATGTGCGTGGCGATACGGTCCAGAAACCAGCGGTCATGGCTGATCACCAGCACCGAGCCGGCGAATTCGAGCAGCGCGTCTTCCAGCGCACGCAGGGTTTCCACGTCGAGGTCATTGGTCGGTTCGTCAAGCATCAACACATTGCCGCCAGCAATCAGCGTCTTGGCCAGGTGCAGGCGTCCGCGCTCACCGCCCGACAGCGTGCCGACACGTTTTTGCTGGTCACCGCCGTTGAAGTTGAAGCGGCCGGCATAGGCCCGGCTGGGCATCTGGAACTTGCCAACGTTGAGAATATCGAGACCGCCCGAGATGTCTTCCCAGACGGTTTTTTCATTCGCCAGTTCGTCGCGGTTCTGGTCCACAAACGCCATCTTGACGGTGGAGCCAATCACCACTTCACCACTGTCTGGTTGCTCTTTGCCAGAAATCATCTTGAACAGCGTCGACTTGCCGGCACCGTTGGGGCCGATGATGCCGACAATGGCGCCTGCCGGAATGCTGAAGCTCAGGTTGTCGATCAGCAGGCGATCACCAAACGATTTGCTCACGCCCTTGAAGTCGATCACCTGGTTGCCCAGGCGCTCGGCTACCGGAATGAAAATCTCGTTGGTTTCCACACGCTTCTGGTATTCAAAATCGGACAGTTCCTCAAAGCGCGCAATGCGCGACTTGCTCTTGGCCTGGCGCGCTTTGGGGTTCTGGCGAACCCACTCCAGCTCTTTCTTCAGGGCCTTGGCGCGGGCTTCTTCGCCCTTATGTTCAAGCACCAGGCGCTCTTGCTTTTGTTGCAGCCAGTCGCTGTAGTTGCCTTTGTACGGAATGCCGGAGCCACGGTCGAGTTCCAGAATCCACTCGGCCGCGTTGTCAAGAAAGTAGCGGTCATGGGTGATGGCCACCACGGTGCCCGAGTAGCGCTGCAAAAACTGCTCCAGCCAGTCGACCGATTCGGCGTCCAGGTGGTTGGTGGGCTCGTCAAGCAGCAGCATATCGGGCCTGGACAGCAGCAAGCGACACAGCGCAACACGGCGTTTTTCACCGCCTGAAAGCACCCCAATTTTGGCATCCCAGGGCGGCAGGCGCAGCGCATCGGCCGCAATCTCAAGCTGATGCTCGGAGTCGGTACCGGCGGTGGCGATGATGGCCTCCAGGCGGGCCTGCTCGGTGGCCAGCGCATCGAAGTCGGCATCGGGCTCGCCGTAGGCGGTGTACACCGCTTCCAGTTGGGCCTTGGCGGCAAACACCGCCCCCATGCCTTCTTCAATACTCTCGCGCACGGTGTGCTCGGGGTTGAGCTTGGGTTCCTGCGGCAGGTAGCCAATGTTCAGACCGGGCATGGGCGTGGCTTCGCCCTCGATCTCGGTGTCCAGCCCGGCCATGATCTTGAGCAGGGTGGACTTGCCCGAGCCGTTCACGCCCAGCACGCCAATCTTGGCACCCGGGAAAAAACTTAAGGAAACGTCTTTGAGAATCTGTCGTTTGGGCGGCACGATTTTGCCGACCCGGTTCATGGTGAATACGTACTGAGCCATCAGGATTACTTTGATAAAAAGGGAAAACAACGCAAAAGAAACGGACTGCATGCCGCCTGTACACAGGATTTTTGCAGGTCTCTTCGCAAACCAAAACCACACACCGTACCTTGGGGGCCGACACCTCAAATCAAGGCGCGTTTCTGGCGTGAATACGCTGATTATCGTTCCGTGCGACAATACCTGAGTTGCTGGCTCCAGTTGCCTTCAACATTTGGGCACATCTCGGGTACTGCTTTCAGTAGTTACTTACGGTGTTTTTAGCCTGAGTTTCTGACTCCATCTGCCTTTGACTGGCGGGTTGCTTTCACACAAAGCACCCAACAGGCCGATCTAAAGCGCCCCCTGGGCGCCACACCATGACATTTGAAGAATTGAATTTGGCCCCGGCCATTCTTAAAGCCGTGCTTGAGCAAGGCTATGACACACCTACGCCCATCCAGGCACAGGCCATTCCCGCCGTGCTCGCAGGGAGCGACCTGCTGGGCGGCGCCCAGACCGGCACCGGCAAGACGGCAGCGTTCACGCTGCCCATGCTGCAGCGCCTGAGCACCGAACCCCGGCTGACCAACCGGCGCGGCGTCAACGCCGTGCGCGCACTCATCATGACGCCCACCCGCGAGCTGGCCGCCCAGGTTGAAGAAAGCGTCCGCACTTACGGCAAATACCTGGACCTCACCTCAATGGTGATGTTTGGCGGTGTCGGCATGGGCGCGCAAATCGAAAAACTGCGCCGCGGCGTGGACATTCTGGTGGCCACCCCCGGCCGCCTGCTCGACCATGCGGGCCAAGGCACGCTGGACCTGAGCCAGGTGCAAATCCTGGTGCTCGACGAAGCCGACCGCATGCTGGACATGGGCTTCATCCACGACATCAAGAAAGTGCTGGCCCTGGTACCCAAGCAGAAGCAAACGCTGCTGTTCAGCGCCACCTTCAGCGATGAAATCCGCGAGCTGACCAACGGCCTGCTGCGCAATCCGGTGTCCATCCAGGTGACGCCGCGCAACACCACGGTGCAGAGCATCACGCAAACCATTCACCCCGTGGGCCGCAGCAAAAAGAAAGCGCTGCTCACCCACATCATCAACGAGCACAACTGGAGCCAGGTGCTGGTGTTCACGCGCACCAAGTTCGGCGCCAACAATGTGGCCGAGCACCTGAGCAAAAACGGCATTCAAGCCATGGCGCTGCACGGCAACAAGAGCCAGACCGCACGCACGCAGGCCCTGCAAGGCTTCAAGAACGGCGACATCCGCGCGCTGGTGGCCACCGACATTGCCGCACGCGGCATCGACATCGACGAGTTGCCACACGTGGTGAACTATGAAATCCCCAACGTCAGCGAAGACTATGTGCACCGCATCGGCCGCACCGGCCGCGCGGGCAACAGCGGCCAGGCTGTGAGCTTGGTGTGCATGGACGAAGAAGGCTTCATGCAGGACATTGAGCGCTTTACCAAGCAAAACATCGAGAAGATCGTTGTGCCTGGTTTTGAAGCCGAACCCGGCGAAAGAGCCGAGCCCCTGGCCATGGGCCGCCAGACCATCTGGGGCGGCTTGGGCAAGCCGCCCAGTCGCGACGTGATGCAGGCAGCCGCCAAGGCCGCGCGCAGCGAAATGATGACGCGCATCCGTGACACCAAGGGCGCCCAGCCTGCGCGTGGCGGCGCACGCAGCGCCAATGGCGGCGGTGGCCGGGGCCGCAACCCGGCCGGTGGTGGCAATGGCGGTGAAAGCCGTGGCGCCAATGGTGGCGATACCCGTGGGGCTAATGCCGGCCGCCGCAGCCCGGCCCAGCCACGCCAGAACACCGGCTATTCACAGGGTGGCCAGCCTTCAGGCCAGCCAAGGAATGCCCATGCACAAGCGCCGCGTCAGCAAAGCAGCGAGCCACGCAATGACTTCGACAACCAGCAACCGGCGAGCCACGCCTCTTCCGGGTTCCCCTCTTCCGGCCAACCCACGGGCAACCGCAACAACTTCCGGGGCAACCGCTCTGGTGGTGGTGGCACGGGTGGCCGCAGCAGCAACGGCCCCCGCCGCTCCGGCGGTCCTGGCTCGTTTACTGGCCGATAAGCACTACACGGCGGTTCACTGCGTGGGCCGCCGCGCGCCATCGCAACAAGACCCCCCGGCTGGTGGTGCACCTCACAGATTCATTCCGCGAATTTGTATCGCCACCCGTTAATGACCTGTTCATCGCGCTGGGCACTCACTCGCCTCATGCGTAGCGCGCCGCCATCACATCCATGCTGACCGGCTTGATGCGGCTGGCCTGGCCGGCGCAGCCAAACGCCTCGAAGCGCGCCCTGCAGATGCCGCTTGCGGCTTTCTTGGCAGCCAGCAACGCCTTGCGTGGATCGAACTCGCTTTTCTGTTCAGCGAAGACCTGACGCATGGCGCCGGTCATCGCCAAGCGGATGTCGGTGTCGATATTGACTTTGCGCACGCCACTCTTGATGCCGCGCTGAATCTCTTCGACCGGTACGCCGTAGGTTTCCTTGATGTCACCGCCATATTGGCGGATGATTTCCAACCACTCCTGCGGCACGCTGGAGCTGCCGTGCATCACCAGGTGGGTATTGGGAATCTGTGCATGAATGGCGGCGATGCGGTCGATGGCCAGGATATCGCCGGTGGGCTTGCGCGTGAATTTGTAGGCGCCGTGGCTGGTGCCGATGGCAATGGCCAGCGCGTCCACACCGGTTTGGGCGACAAAATCTTTGGCCTGCACCGGGTCGGTCAGCATCATGTCGTGGGTGAGCTTGCCTTCGGCGCCGACGCCATCTTCTTCGCCCGCTTCGCCGGTTTCCAGACTGCCCAGGCAACCCAGTTCACCCTCGACCGACACGCCCACAGCGTGGGCCATCTCGCCAACGCGGCGCGTGACCTCGACGTTGTACTCGTAGCTGGAGGGGGTCTTGCCATCGGCCATGAGGGAGCCGTCCATCATCACGCTGGTGAAGCCCGAGCGGATGGATTGGATGCACACTGCCGGCGAGGTGCCGTGGTCCTGGTGCAGTACCACGGGAATGTCGGGATGGGACTCCACCGCCGCCAGCATCATGTGGCGCAGGTAGGCTTCGCCCGCGTATTTGCGTGCCCCGGCCGAGGCCTGCAGGATGACCGGGCTGTCGGTGGCCTGCGCGGCTTCCATGATGGCCTGGATCTGCTCCAGGTTGTTGACGTTGAAAGCAGGAACGCCATAGCCGTGTTCAGCGGCATGGTCCAGCATCTGGCGAAGGGAAACAAAGGCCATGAAAATCTCCTCGGGTTATAAATAAAAAGTGGCTTCAGCGCTTACTGCTAGTGCGCAAGCAGCTATGCTTTCAATAGCAAATCAAAGACAGGTCGCCTCGGCCCGCTGTTGCAGGATCTCGAACGCAGGCAGTGTTTTGCCCTCCAGCACCTCCAGAAAGGCACCGCCGCCGGTGGAGATGTAGCCCACCTGGCTTCCGATGCCGTACTTGGCAATCGCCGCCAACGTGTCGCCACCGCCGGCGATGCTGAAGGCGCCCGATTCGGCAATGGCTTGGGCGATTTGCTTCGTGCCGTTTTCAAACGCGGCAAACTCAAACACGCCCAGCGGGCCGTTCCACACAATGGTGCCCGCCCGCTTGAGTTGCTCGGCCAGCTTTTTGGCCGTTTCCGGGCCGATGTCCAGAATCAGATCGTCGTCGGCGACTTCCGTGGCTTTCTTGACGGTTGCGGGTGCGTCGGCACTGAAGGTTTTGGCGGTGACAACATCGGTGGGGATGGGCACTTCGGCGCCGCGAACTTTCATGGCCTCGATCACCGCCCTGGCCTCGCCAATCAGGCCCGGTTCGGCCAGGCTTTTGCCGATGTTCAAGCCCGCTGCCAGCATGAAGGTGTTGGCGATGCCGCCGCCCACCATCAGCTGGTCGACGTTGTTGGCCAGGCTTTTCAGGATGCTGAGTTTGGAGCTGACTTTGGAACCGCCGACGATGGCGACCAAGGGCCGTTTTGGCTTGGCCAGCGCTTTGCTGATGGCGTCTATTTCAGCGGACAAGAGGGGCCCGGCGCAGGCGATGGGGGCGTATTGGGCGATGCCGTAGGTGGTGCCTTCGGCGCGGTGGGCGGTGCCGAACGCGTCGTGCACAAAGATGTCGCACAGCGCGGCGAGTTTGCGGGCCAGTTCTTCACTGTTCTTTTTCTCGCCAACGTTGACGCGGCAGTTTTCCAGCAGCACAAGCTGGCCAGGCGCAACAGTGACGCCATCTACCCAATTGGCCACCAGCGGAACTTCCCGGCCCAGCAGTTCGGCCAAGCGTTTGGCCACGGGAGCCAGCGAATCTTCGGGCTTGAACTCGCCTTCGGTGGGCCGACCCAGGTGGCTGGTGACCATCACCGCGGCACCGGCGTCCAGCGCCATCTGGATGCAGGGCACGCTGGCGCGGATGCGGGTGTCTTCGGTGATGTTGCCTGCAGCGTCCTGCGGCACGTTCAGGTCGGCGCGGATGAAGACGCGCTTGTTGGCGACGAAGCCGCTTTTCGCCACATCGGCAAAGCGCAGGACTTTCACAGTGAGCCTCCGACCACGCGCGCCATCTCCAGGCACTTGTTCGAGTAGCCCCACTCGTTGTCATACCAGGCGACAACCTTGACGAAGGTGCTGTCCAGGG
>DFWY01000097.1 GCA_002381615.1 Polaromonas sp. UBA4122
ACACAAAATTCCTGACAGGCTCCGAATGTCGAGAACGACAAGTATGACCCGCACAAAGTTCTCACCCTCGCAACGATCGTTCTATCACTGTGCGCGTCGATGCTGCTTCCCCTGCGTTTGAAGAGGTGCACCAATCCGATCTCGAAATCCAGTCGATCTCTTTTTCGTTGCGCGTGTGGCTGTCTCCTTACGACCATTCACGCCGACTGCTTCCCACCCAGCGGTCCTGCGACGCCTTGAGGTGTGATCGCATAGCGGTCTGCGCATCCAGCACGTCCCGGCTCTCCAGTGCGCGCAGAATGGCTTCGTGTTCATGCAGCGCTTCGGTCCATGTCTGGCTACTTTCAGAGCGCACGCTCAGTTGTGACGAAATCGGACTGTGGCGTTCGTCAAACAACTCGCCGACGAGTCGCTCCAGCACTGAGTTGCCCGTCATCGCGGCGATTAGCAGGTGAAACTGACGGTCATGAATCAGGGGTGGTCGGTTCTGAGCGATGGCGACGCGCATTTCCTGGACCGCGCGTCGTAGCGGTGCCAGTGCATCTGACGTGACCAGGGCGCAGACCAGCATCACGACTGAGCCTTCTAGCGCGGAGCGCGCCTGCATCAGCTCGATCGGACTCTCCCCCATCGCCGCCGTTGCTACAGGTGCACGTTCTGACGAACTGCACACGTAAACGCCTGCGCCCATTCGGACTTCGACACTACCTTCTACCTCAAGCGCGATCAGTGCCTCGCGAACAGAAGGCCTCGACACGCCCAACTGCTGCGCCAATTCGCGTTCCGGGGGCAAGCGCGCGCCCGCCGCGAAATTGCCCTTCAGAATGAGCGCACGTATTTGGTCGGCGATTTGTTGATAGAGCCGCCTGTTGTCTACCTGTTTGAGTTGATCCAGCATTTGGACTCCTCTGCCTGTCAAAGTGATGGACCAAAATTGGCCTGACCAATCGAGAGGTCATAACAAGAAGTTTACGCTTTATCAAGAGAGATATTGCCGTATTAGGGTAAGTACGGTAAGGCCAATTCTATAAAATCGGTAAAGTGGCCTTACCAAAAAAGGCCGAACCTCCGACAGAACGTGAACAAAAAAGACACATGCGTTACGAATTCGACTTCAGCGCTCCACTGGCGTATTGGCCAGACTTTCTAGCCGGAGCGGCAACTACCCTCGGCTTGTCGTTGGCCGCCCTTAGGCACCATGGACAGCTCAATGAAGGCGACCGGTTCAGACGTGGAGACGGCACGTCTACTGGCCAAGGACCTCGGGCTCGAGCTAGAGATCGTGCAGACCACTGGCGCCAACCGCATTCCGTTTCTACAAACCGGAAAGGCCGATGTTGTGATTTCGTCGCTGTCGGTCACGCCAGAGAGCGAGAAGGTGATCGATTTCTCAGTGCCATACGCGCAAATCCAGGCCGTGATCGCCGCACCGAAGTCAGTCGTCGTGAAAGGATTCGCCGATCTGGCAGGCAAGCGGGTTGCCACCGCGCGCGGCACCACCAACGACCGCTTGGCTACCGAAGGCGCCACTGGGGCGAAAATCGTGCGTTTTGATGACGACGCCACCCTCGTCACCGCCATCGCCAGCGGCCAGGTCGAGATTTTCGCCACCTCGTCGGCCCTCGTTAAGTCGGTCGTGGAGAAGGCGCCAGCGCTCGGTATCGAGATCAAGTTCGTGATGAAGAGCTTTCCATTGGGCATCGGCATGCGCAAGGGAGAAACCAAACTGCAGGCCTGGATCAACGACTGGGTGGCCAAGAACAACCAGAACGGCAATCTCGCAGGCATTTACAAGCGGTTCCACGGATGAATCTTCTAGTCCACCAGAAACCAAGGATTTATTCATGCTTACTGTGATTTGCGAAAAGCCCGGCACATTGCGCGCCGAAGACCGTCCGGTACCGCAGCGTGGCGACGACGAAGTGCTACTGCGCGTCAAGCGCGTCGGCGTGTGCGGCACCGACCTGCACATCTTTACAGGCAACCAGCCTTACCTCAGCTACCCGCGGGTCATGGGGCATGAGTTGTCCGGCATCGTCGAACAATCACCAACGGGCAGTCACCTGAAGCCCGGCGATACCGTTTACGTCATGCCTTACATCTCCTGTGGCAAATGCATTGCGTGTCGTCAAGGCAAGACAAACTGTTGCGTCAACATCCAGGTGCTGGGCGTACACCGTGACGGCGCGTTCACTGAGTACCTCTGTGTTCCACAGGGCTTCGTACACAAAGCTGAGGGCGTGTCGTTGGACCAAGCGGCGATGGTTGAATTCCTCGCAATCGGAGCTCACGCAGTGCGACGAGCCAACGTGCAGGCCGGTCAGCGCGTGTTGGTGGTCGGCGCCGGACCTATTGGCATGGCCGCGATGATATTCGCCAAGCTGCGCGGTGCGGTAGTCACGGCGCTGGATACACGGCGCGACCGTCTTGACTTCTGCGTGACGCAACTGGCAATGGCCGCAACGGTGCAGATTGCGCCTGACGACGAACAGCAGTTGGCAGCGCTTACCGACAACGAATTCTTCGATGTTGTGTTTGACGCCACAGGCAACCCAAAGGCAATGGAACGTGGCTTCAAGTTCGTCGCCCACGCTGGCACATACGTGTTGATTTCGGTAGTCGGCGCCACGATCACGTTTTCCGACCCGGAGTTTCACAAGCGCGAGACCACGCTCCTTGGCAGCCGCAATGCGACCACCGAGGATTTCGAGATTGTGCTCAAAGCGATGCGTGCGGGCCAAATTCCCGACGCTGCACTCAACACGCATCGCCTCCAGCTGGCGGACGTTCCGACCGACTTCAAGAAGCTGCTTGACCCCGCCCAAGGTGTGGTCAAAGCCATTGTGGAGTGCTAAGCAGCATGGGCCAAGCAATTCTCCAGTTCGGCACCAGCCGTTTCCTCCAGGCACATGTCGATCTTTTCGTTTCGGAAGCGTTGGCGAGTGGCGAGGTGGGTCAGGCGCTTGGCGGCATCATCCTCGTTCAGACGACCAGCAGCCCGGCCAGTGCGCTGCGTGTGGCAGCGCTCGCAGGCGGCGAGGGCTATCCAGTCCAGATCCGGGGCCTGATGCACGGCGAGCGTATAGACACCACCGTGACCTGCCGTGCCGTGCGCGAGGCTTTGAAGGCAGATGCGGATTGGCCCCGGCTGCTCGACGCGATGGCTGGCGAGGTGCGAGTGATCGTCTCCAACACGGCCGACCGCGGCTACCAGCTCGATCCACAGGATGACACAGAGTTGGTCGGCGACCCTCGACGCGCACCACGCAGCTTTCCGGCAAAGCTGCTGGTGCTGCTGCATCACCGCTGGGTACGCCTGCCTGATGCGGAGCTCTCGATTTTCCCGTGTGAGCTGATCGAGCGCAATGGCGACACGCTACGTGATCTGGTTGCAGACCTCGCGCGCGAGTGGGCGCTACCTGAAGACTTTATAGCCTGGCTTCGCGAGCACTGCGTCTGGGCCAATTCGCTGGTCGACCGCATCGTCTCCGAAGCGCTATACCCGGTAGGCGCGGTGGCCGAGCCCTATGCACTGTGGGCGATCGAGAAGCAGGACCGGCTTCTATTGCCCTGCAGGCACGACGCCATCGTGCTGACCGATGATCTCGAACGCCACGAACGTCTCAAGCTGTTCCTGCTGAATGCCGGACACACCTATCTAGCCGAACGCTGGAAGAACGATGGTCGCGACGCTGAGGAAACGGTGGCACAAGCGATGAACGATCCTGGCTTGCGTGCCGAACTAGAAGCCATGTGGACTGACGAAGTGTTGCCGGTGTTCGATGCACTAGGCCAGCATAACGAGGCATTGGTCTATCTCGTCAATCTGCGCGAGCGCCTGCTCAACCCGTTCCTTGCCCACCGATTGGCCGATATCGCGCAGAACCATGCGCAGAAAAAACAGCGCCGCCTCGGACCCGTGGTGGCGCTGGCAGATGCGCAGCTGCCCGGTTTGGCGCAGTCGCGGTTACGCGCTGCTTTGGCGTGACAAAACTAACAATGGTTGCCTGAACTGAAGACTATTGTTCCTGACAACAACCTGCTGATACGGATCTTCGAGCCGGGCCGCAAACATCGCTCAATCCCGCAGCAGCAAGGGTCGTGCTCATGGCCATGAACTTCACTATCTGTTGGTCAAGTCGATTTCCGATGGGGTGGTTTGGAGGGACAGGCCCGAAGGTGTTGGCCATGTTTTCGATCTGGTCGAGTTCACCAACACTGCTGGCGCTCATGTGCTGGCGATACGCGAGGACGATTTCTAATGGTCGGACCAACCGCTGTGGCCGGTCGAGAACTAGGCGTTGTTTGACAGGTTACCGTCAATGAGCTGTTGATCCAGCGTGGATTACTGCTCAAAGCTGGCACGGTCGTGGACGCCAAGCTGATTGCCGCGCCCACTTCCACCAAGAACAAAGACAAAGCCCGCGACCCCGAGATGCACTCCAGCAAAAAGGGCAACCAGTGGTACTTTGGCATGAAGGCCCATATCGGCGCCGATGCAGAGTCCGGTCTGGTGCACACCGTGCGAGGTACATCCGGGCATGTGGGCGATGTGACTGAAGGCAACAGCCTGCTGCACGGGCAGGAAACGATTGCCTTTGGAGATGCGGGATACCAGGGAACCAGCATGGACATGTGGCGGGACGTGGTCGACATGAAAATTCCGGTGCACGACAACTTCAAAATTCATTTCATTGAACAGCGTGCTTCACTGTTAGAAAATTTCGATAAAGAACCCCACCCCTTGGGGCGGGGTTCTTTATTAAGCTATTTTTGCCTCCAGCCCAGCAGCCACAGGCGCGGGCAGCTATTAATATGAGAGCGCCCTGCGCGGCCAAGCCCTGAGCTGCGGAACTCAGCCCGCTTCAGCAGGTTGAGCCGTCCCGCATACCGATTGGCTGAAACCGCAATCGACATAAGTGATCTCGGAGGTAACGCCCCCGGCCAGGTTGCTCAGCAAAAACGCTGCGACGTTGCCCACATCCTCGATCGTCACGTTACGGCGCAGCGGCGAGGCGGCCGCCACCATGCCCAGCAGCTTGCCGAAGTCCTTGATGCCGCTGGCCGCCAGTGTCTTGATGGGCCCGGCGCTGATGCCGTTGACGCGCATGCCCTTGGGTCCCAGGGATTCAGCCAGGTAGCGCACGCTGGCCTCCAGGCTGGCCTTGGCCAAACCCATGGTGTTGTAGTTGGGAATGGTGCGCTGGGAACCCAGGTAAGTCAGGGTCAGCAACGCGGACTTGGCATTGAGGTAAGGCAACGCGGCCTTGGCCATGGCCGGAAAGCTGTAGGCGCTGATGTCGTGGGCGATCCTGAAACCCTCGCGCGAGAAGCCTTCCAGAAAATCACCGGCAATGGCCTCGCGCGGCGCGTAGCCAATGCTGTGCACAAAGCCGTCAAAGGTGGTCCAGGTTTTTGATAAGTCCGCAAACAGCTTGTCGATTTGTGCGTCGTCGCCGACGTCGCAGTCAAAGATCAGGCGGGAGTCAAAGTCCGCAGCGAATTCGGTAATGCGGTCCTTGAAACGCTCGCCGACATAGCTGAAGGCCAGCTCGGCGCCTTGGGCGTGGCAGGACTTGGCAATGCCATAGGCAATGGACCGGTTGGACAACACGCCCGTGATCAACAGTTTTTTGCCGGTGAGAAAACCCATGCTTGTGCTCCAGTGTGTGCGAGTGAACCGGCAAATATTGTTTTGGCTGCTGTGGGTGCGGTACCCGCAGTCCGCGAAATTTTGCCGACTTAATTAGTGCAGAATTGTCGCATGCGGGATTTGTCTTTTTTGAGAGCCCTGATGATGGCTCTGCTGGCATGCCTTGCCCCGGCATCGTGGGCCGCGCATGTTTACGCGCAGTTTGGTGATATCAAGTACCCGGCCGGCTTCACCCATTTCGATTATGTGAACCCCGCGGCCCCCAAGGGGGGCGAGATTCGCATGGTACCGCCCACGAGGCCCACCAACTTTGACAAGTTCAACCCCTTTACTTTGCGCGGTACCGCACCTTACGGCCTGGGCATCTTGCTGATTGAAAGCCTGCTGACCGGCAATTCGGAAGAACCCACCACCGCCTACGGGCTGCTGGCCGACGATGTGGCGGTGGCTGCCGACAAACTCTCGGCGACTTTTCACATCAATGACAAGGCGCGTTTTCACAATGGCGCGCCGGTGCTGGCGGCCGATGTGCTGTATTCCTACACCCAGCTCACCGGCAAACTCGCGGCGCCACAGTACCGCACAATTTACGCCGAAGTGAAGGCTGTCACCGTGGTGTCTGAGCGGGTGGTGCGCTTTGATTTTTTAACGCCCAACCCGGAACTTCCGCTGGTGGTGGGCGGCATGCCGGTCTTCAGTCGCGACTGGGGCAAGGTGGCCGGGGTTGCCAAGCCGTTCGACCAGATCGTGTCCGAAGTTCCCATTGGCTCGGGGCCATACAAGGTCGCCAGCCCGGCCATGGGGCGCGACATCACCTATGTGCGTGACCCGGCTTATTGGGGCATTGACCTGCCGAGCCGCAAGGGCCAGTTCAACTTTGACCGCATCAGCTTCAAAATTTACCTCGACGAAACCTCGCGCTTTGAGGGGCTGAAAGCCGGTGAATACGACTTTTTGCGTGAATTCATTTCGCGCAACTGGGCGCGCCAGTACACCGGCAAGCAGTTCACCTCGGGCGAGCTGACCAAGCGCGCATTTGAAAACCGCAACCCAGGCGACTTTCAGGGCTATGTGTTCAACCTGCGCAATCCCAAGTTCCAGGATGTGCGCGTGCGCAAGGCGATTGGTCTGGCCATGGATTTTGAGTGGATGAACCGCCAGCTGTTTTACGGACTGTACAAACGAGTGAACGGTTATTTTCCGAACAGTGAATTTCACGCCGATGGCTTGCCAAAACCCGATGAGCTGGCCCTGCTGGAGCCTTTGCGCGCCCAACTCAAACCCGAGGTGTTTGGCCCGGTGCCCGTTTCACCCAGTACCACGCCCCCCGGCAGCCTGCGCGAGAACCTGCGGCAGGCCCAGGCGCTGCTTCGTGAGGCCGGCTGGACTTACCGCGATGGTGCGCTGCGCAATGCCCAGGGCGAGGCCTTCACCATGGAGTTTCTGAACGACCAGCCCTCGCTGGTGCGCATCGTCGGACCTTTCCAGAAAGCGCTTGAGAAGTTGGGCATCACCATGACATACCGCGTGGTCGACTTCTCTTTAGCCAAGCAGAAGATGGATGCCTTTGATTTTGAGGTCACGACGCTGCGCTTGCCCGGCAGCACGGCACCGGGTGGCGAGTTGCTGGAACTGTTTGGCTCCAGGGCCGCCGGAACGCCTGGCTCCGCCAACGTCTGGGGAATTGCCGACCCGGCGGTGGATGCCCTGCTGCAAAAGGTAGTGACCGCCAAAACCCGGCCCGAGCTCAGCGCCGCCATGCGAGCGCTGGACCGCGTGCTGACCCACGGCTACTACTCGGTGCCGCAATACTACGGCGACGCTTTCTTCATTGGCTACCGTCCCGGCCGCTTTGTCCTGCCAGAGATTATTCCGCCGTATTACCAAGCCGACACCTGGGCCATGAGCACCTGGTGGGCGTCGTCTACCAACAAATAGAACAAGTGAAGCTACCATGGCCAGTTACATCCTCAAGCGCCTGCTGCTGATGATCCCGACCTTGCTGGGTGTGCTGCTGCTGACCTTTGTCATGGTGCAGTTTGTGCCGGGCGGGCCTGTAGAGCAAATGGTGGCGCAGTTGCAGGGCCGTGATTCAGGGGGTGAGCGGGCCGTAGCAACAGGTGCCGGTTACCGTGGGCGGCAAGGTGTGGATGCCCAGCGCATCGAGGAAATCAAGGCCCTTTACGGCTTTGACAAACCGGTGCATGAGCGCTTTTTTCAGATGCTGGGACGGTTTGCACGCTTCGATTTGGGCAACAGCTTTTATCAGCACAAGGATGTCTGGCAACTGATCAAGGAAAAACTACCGGTCTCCGCCAGTCTGGGCCTCTGGACCTTTTTTATCAGCTACCTGATTGCCGTGCCGCTGGGCGTGGCCAAGGCGGTGAGGGCGGGCACGCGCTTTGACTTTGTCACCACACTGATCGTGCTGGTGGGCTATGCGATTCCGGGCTTCGTGCTTGGCGTGGCGCTGCTGGTAGTGTTTGGCGGACAGTTGCAGTGGTTTCCGCTGCGCGGACTGACCTCGGCCAACTGGGAGATGCTGGGCTGGGGAGCGCGCATTACCGACTACCTCTGGCACATCACGTTGCCCATCATCGCCATGGTGCTGGGCAGCTTTGCCGTGACGGCGGTGCTGACCAAGAACTCCTTTCTGGAAGAAATCCGCAAGCAGTACGTGCTGACCGCCCGCGCCAAGGGCTTAAGCGAGCGGCAGGTGCTCTGGAAGCATGTGTTTCGCAATGCCTTGATTCCCATCATCACGGGCTTTCCGGCGGCCTTTATCGGGGCATTTTTTACCGGCTCGCTGCTGATCGAAACCCTGTTTTCGCTCGACGGCCTTGGCTTGCTCAGCTACGAAAGCGTGATCCGGCGCGACTACCCGGTCGTGCTCGGCACCCTCTACCTTTTCACACTGATCGGCCTGGTGACCAAGCTCGTCAGCGACCTTTGTTATGTATGGGTGGACCCTCGTGTCAAATTCGACTGAATCAAATGACGCTGCGCGCGCACAAGCAGCTATGCAAACCAGCGTGCGCCGCGCCGGGCCGCCCCAAGCAAGCACAGCCCCCTCGGGGGGCAGCGAAGTACACGCAGTGACGAGCGTGGGGGCGCACATGTCGCCTTCCCGCCGTGCCTGGCAGCGATTCAGGCGCAATCGGCTGGGCTACTGGAGTCTCGTGCTATTTTGCCTGCTGGTTGGGCTCAGCCTGTTTGCAGAGGTGCTGTCGAACGACAAGCCGCTGGTGGCGCGGTACAAGGGCGAGTTGTACTTCCCGCTGGTCAAAGACTATTCAGAAAAGATCTTCGATGGCGACTTTGACACGCCGACCGACTACCTGGACCCTTTCATCCGTGAAAAGTTGAGCCAGGGCGGCAACTGGGCTCTCTACCCGCCCAATCCTTATGGCCCGAGCACCATCAATTATTTTGCCAAAGAACCCAATCCCTCTGCTCCTTCGCGCGATAACCTGTTGGGCACTGACGACCGCGGGCGTGATTTGCTAACGCAATTAATCTACGGCTTCCGTTTAAGCGTGCTGTTTGGGCTGGCGTTGACCGTGATCGGGGTGGTCATCGGTGTGATCACGGGGGCCATTCAGGGCTATGCGGGCGGCAAAACCGACCTGGTGTTTCAGCGCTTCATGGAAATCTGGGGTTCCATGCCCGAGCTGTACCTCTTGATTATTTTCAGTGCCATTTTTGCGCCCAGCGTGGCGCTGCTGCTGTTGTTACTCAGCCTGTTTGGCTGGATGGGCTTATCAGACTACGTGCGCGCCGAGTTTTTGCGCAACCGCCAAATGGACTACGTGCGGGCGGCCAGGGCCTTGGGAGTGGGCAACCTGCAGATTATGTGGCGACACATCCTGCCCAACAGCATGACCCCTGTGGTGACTTTTTTGCCTTTTCGCATGAGTGCGGCTATTTTGGCGCTGACCTCGCTGGATTTTCTCGGCCTGGGGGTGCCGCCTGGAACGCCCTCGCTGGGCGAGTTGTTGAGCCAGGGCAAGGCCAATATTGATGCCTGGTGGATTTCGCTGTCGACGTTTGCCGTGCTGGTTGTCACCTTGCTGCTGCTGACTTTTATGGGCGATGCCTTGCGCGATGCACTGGACCCTCGAAAGGTCGATCAATGACGGCTCCCACCTCCTTGCTGAGGGTCGAAAATCTCTGCGTCTCCTTTGCGGGCAGGGAGGTCGTCCACGACATCAACTTCACCATTGCACTTGGGGAAAAGCTGGCTTTGGTGGGGGAGTCGGGCTCGGGCAAGACGGTGACGGCCTTGAGCCTGTTGCGGCTGGTTCAAAACGCTGACATCCGCGGGCAGGCCCTGTTTGCCACGCCAGATAACGCGTCAAAAGGGCCGGTGGACCTGCTTTCCATGCCCGAAGGCGCATTGCGCGGCATTCGGGGCCGTGATATTGCCATGATTTTTCAGGAACCCATGACGGCGCTGAACCCCTTGTTCAGCGTGGGCGACCAGATTGCCGAAGTTGTACAGCTAAAGCGCGGTTTAGCGCCCGCAGAATCGGCGCGAGCAGCTATCAAATTACTAGCAGATACCGGTATCCCGGAGGCGGAAAGACGGGCCCGCTCATTTCCCCACCAGCTGTCTGGCGGGCAGCGTCAGCGGGCCATGATTGCGATGGCGCTGGCGTGCAGCCCCAAGTTGCTGCTGGCTGACGAGCCGACGACGGCGCTGGACGTCACGCTGCGCGGCCAGGTTCTGGACTTGCTTAGCGATTTGCAGCGCCGAAACGGCATGGCCGTGCTCATGATCACGCACGATCTGAATCTGGTGCACCGCTTCGCCGACCGCGTTGCGGTGATGGAAAACGGTCATATCGTGGAGCAGGGAGCAGTCGCTGACGTGTTTGCCCATCCGCAGCATCCTTACACCCGTAAATTGATCGACAGCAAACCTGTTCGCGACGTAGTCGATGGGGTTGCTGATGCGTTGGCAGGGGCTTCCACCATGCAGGCCAGCCATGTGCGTGTGGCTTACCCGGTAACCATTTCCGGCTTCAGGGGTTGGTTTAAAAGCGGTGAATTTGTCGCCGTCAAAGACGCCACGTTCGATATTCCATCCGGCAAGACGCTCGGGGTGATCGGCGAATCGGGCTCAGGCAAATCGACCTTGGCTCTGGCTAGCTTGGGGCTGCTTCCCTTTTCTGGGCAGTTGCAGGCTGCAGGCCAATCCTGGAGCAGGCAGGCAGCCCGCAACAAGGCCATTCGCCGGGTTGTCCAGGTGGTGTTTCAGGACCCGTTTTCCTCGCTGTCACCCCGTATGACGGTTGAGGCGATTGTGGAAGAAGGTTTGCTGGTGCATGAGCCATCGTTAAACCAGGCTGAAAGGCGGTGGCGCGTCGAGCAATCACTGGCGGATGTGGGTCTGGAGGAGACGCAGTTTCCGGGTTTGCTGCAGCGCTATCCGCATGAGTTTTCGGGCGGGCAACGCCAGCGGCTGGCGATTGCCCGTGCGCTTATCATCAATCCCAGCTTGCTGGTGCTGGACGAGCCTACCAGCGCGCTGGATGTGACCATCCAGAAGCAGGTGTTGGCGCTGTTGCAGCGCTTGCAGCGTGAACGCGGTTTGAGCTATCTTTTGATCACCCACGACGTTGACGTGATTCGTGCCATGGCCCATGAGGTCATGGTGATGAAAGACGGTGAGGTGGTCGAATCCGGCAGGGTCCTTGAGGTTCTGGACGCGCCGCGTCACCCCTATACGCGGGTACTGGTGTCACAGGCATGAAGGTTTTGTCCGGGATTCACGCCAATTAATAAGAATAACTACAAGCCACCAGCGTTCAGCCGCTTTGAGTCAATTCAGGCATGGAAATTGTTTGCATCGAAGAGCAAGGCGCGTTACAATACTAACTTCACGACCAAATGGGCGGGTTTTCACCGCCCATTTTTTTTGGGCGTTTGTTTTTGCAGACTGGTTAAAAAAAGACTGAATGGCCTTCCAAGAGACGATTGAACAAACTGTTACGGGACTGGGTTACGAGCTGGTAGAAATCGAGCGGACCGGTGGTGGTTTGCTGCGCGTCACGATTGACATGCCGTATGTTCCTGGGGTGGTCCCCGGGGCCGAACAGTTCATTAATGCGGAAGACTGTGAAAAGGTGACGCGCCAGTTGCAGTTTGTGCTGGAAGTCGAGGGCGCCGATTATGTGCGGCTGGAAGTCAGTTCCCCTGGTATTGACCGGCCTCTGCGCAATGAAAAAGATTTTGAGCGTTTTGCTGGTGAGTTGATTGACATCACCCTCAAGGCGCCGATTGGTGTGGCGGCAAGCGCCGGTTCGGGGGTGGCAGCCAGCCGCAAGAAATTCCGCGGCACGCTGGAGCGTGCTGAGCCCAAAGGCTACGCAGCAGGCTGGCAGATTGTGTGGCGCGATGAGCCCACCGTCAAACCAGGCCAGAAAGTCAGCAAAAAGAAGATTCCCGCACCGCTGCAGGCGCTTGGGTTTTCGCTCGATGAAATTCATCAGGCGCGTTTGGCGCCCGTGGTTGATTTCAAGGGGCGTAAACCTAAAATCGCCCCTGTTGCAGATAAACCTACAGAGAAATAATTAAGAAAGGCAGGCTTGTGAAATGAATCGCGAACTGTTGATGTTGGTTGATGCTATCTCGCGTGAGAAAAATATTGAACGTGACGTCGTTTTTGGTGCCGTCGAGCTTGCGCTCGCGTCAGCCACCAAGAAGGTCTATGCGGGCGAGGTGGACATCCGCGTTGCGGTTGACCGTGACAGCGGTAATTACGAGACCTTTCGCCGCTGGTTGGTGGTGCCCGATGAAGCGGGCCTGCAAAATCCGGAAGCCGAAGAGCTGCTGAGTGACGCGCGCGATGAGATCCCCGACATCGAAGAAGGTGATTACATTGAAAAGCCGGTTGAAAGCCTGCCGATTGGCCGCATTGGTGCGCAGGCGGCCAAGCAGGTCATTCTGCAAAAAATCCGTGACGCTGAGCGCGAAATGCTGCTCAACGACTTCATGTCGCGCGGTGACAAGATTTTTGTGGGCACCGTCAAACGCATGGACAAGGGCGACCTCATTGTAGAGTCCGGCCGCGTCGAAGGCCGCTTGCGCCGTAGCGACATGATTCCGAAGGAAAACCTGCGTTCCGGTGACCGCGTTCGCGCCATGATCATGGAAGTGGACACCACGCTGCGCGGTGCACCCATCATCCTTTCGCGTACCGCGCCGGAGTACATGGTTGAGCTGTTCCGCCAGGAAGTACCCGAGATCGAGCAGGGCTTGCTGGAGATCAAATCCTGCGCCCGCGACCCGGGTTCGCGTGCCAAGATTGCCGTGCTGTCGCATGACAAGCGCGTGGACCCGATTGGCACCTGCGTTGGCGTTCGCGGCACCCGTGTCAACGGCGTGACCAACGAGCTTGCCGGCGAGCGTGTGGACATTGTGCTGTGGAGCGAAGACCCGGCCCAGTTTGTGATTGGCGCGCTGGCACCGGCCAACGTGTCTTCCATTGTGGTGGACGAAGAGCGCCACGCCATGGACGTGGTGGTCGATGAAGAAAACCTCGCCATTGCCATCGGTCGCGGCGGCCAGAACGTACGCCTTGCTGCCGAGTTGACCGGCTGGAAAATCAACATCATGGACGCCAACGAATCAGCAGAGAAGCAGGCCAGCGAAACCGACACCAGCCGCAAGCTGTTTATGGAAAAGCTTGATGTGGACGAGGAAATCGCCGACATCCTGATCTCCGAAGGCTTTACCAGTCTGGAGGAAGTGGCTTATGTGCCGCTGCAGGAAATGCTTGAAATTGAATCGTTTGATGAAGACACGGTCAATGAGCTGCGTACCCGCGCCAAAGATGCACTTCTGACGATGGAAATCGCCAAGGAAGAAAATACCGAAGGTGTTTCGCAGAACCTGCGTGACGTTGAAGGTCTCACCCCCGAGCTGATTGCCAAACTCCTAGAGGCGGGTATCCATACCCGCGACGACCTGGCCGATCTGGCTGTTGACGAACTTACAGATATCACCGGCCAGTCTGCGGACGAAGCCAAAGCCCTGATCTTGACCGCACGCGCCCATTGGTTTACCGATGACGGTGCCGACACCGCTGCACCTGCAACGGCCCAAGAGCAATGATCATGGAGGCCAGCAGGAAAACCAAATATGTCCAGTACCACTACCTGTCTCTTATAC
>DFWY01000079.1 GCA_002381615.1 Polaromonas sp. UBA4122
TGAGCGACACTGGTGCCGCAACCAAGGATGTCGCGCCCGGGGCACTTGCCCCGTAAAAGTCACGGTATCGAACTTAAGTCTAGGAAGGCAACCCCATGACTGTTCTCGACCTCATCAAAATTCTGCAAACCCATGACCCTGCGGCCACGGTAGTCGTGCCAACGTACAACGACCGCGCGGACGTAGCCAATGCGCTTGGGCTGCAAATTGGCGGCGTGCGCGAGGTGAAATTGCGAGCGATCCACGTCAAAGCAAGCAGGTTCGCCCCTCCCCGTGGCGTGCAACGTTATGAGATTGAGGGCGATGGGGAGATTAATGGAGTTGAAATCGGATGACGTAATGGGAGGAGCCCTTTTATGCCCGCGCCACAGGTATGTCGTTCCAGCACGTCGTGTACCCCGGCGTCCGGCGCTCCTGCTTCATCGACCAAGTGCGCCGGTCCCCTGCCAATCCGGCGCTGGCCATGAGCACGGTGTCCCGGCCGTATTTTTGGTTTAGACCATCGAGGGCGGACATCAGTTTGCCCCGGTCCGGACCATCGTCATCCTGGAAATCCAACTCCCCTTGCTGCACGGTGTCAGACTGCAAGTCCAGCAACATCACTCCTGCTTTTGCCAGCTTGAAACCGGGCTGATAGATTGAACGCAGGCCCGCCAGCGCCGCGGCGATGATCACTGCAGTGTCAGCGCTGGGTCGCCGCAGCGGCACGGTAGTCGATCGGCTGTACTGCGGATCCTTGCGGAACGGGCTGGTACGGATAAAAACCATCACCTGTCATCCCAAGGAGTGGGACTTCACCGGATACCAGGTTCAGGTGTCTAGCATGTCCCAGTCGTCGCCCAGCTTCCACCGGATGGCCGATAGCTTCCCGTTGATCATGCCCCACTCAAAATCGTCGTGCGGTCCACACTTGGCCTTGCCGAGACGCTTGAGAGTGTCGGCCGCAGCACGTCTGGCACCGTCCCACACCGAGTCAACGATGTGCGTACTGTTGTTGCTGCCGGCCTTGACCCACTCGTCCTGGGTAACGACCTTGACCTTCTTATGCTTGATTTCCCACGCGAGATTCTTGTGCCGGTTGTACCAAACCTGCCCGGTGAGCACGTCCATCTCATCGACCATCTCGCTGAGGCTGCGGGGTTCGAACTCGTACCCCAATGCCTTCATAAACTCTGGGTCTAAATAGATGTCATCGACCTTCCGGATGCAATCGGCCAGCGTGATGAAGTACATGGACTTGATCCTGCTGAACCCCGGGGCCAAATCGAGGTGAGGCAGCTTCTGGTTTCCACCGGCAAGGCTGAAGTCGTTCTTGTTGTGCGTGACGAACGCGAATCGCTCACGGGCTTTGCCTGACCGCACAGCCTCGAAGTACGTCTCGATGATCATGGCGTCGGCCATGCCGTTCTTGCCTTCGTGCTGGAACGGAGCCTGCCGGTGCAGGGCTCGGTCAGCGGCCTTTAGCTTCGCGGCGTCACTAGTCTTGAGCACGATGCCCTCGTTTAGCATACCTTCGATCTGATCCAACGCACCATTGGCGGCTGCATCCACGATGGGGATGCGGTGGTCAAGGTCCGACAGGTACGTCAGCACTTGCTCCTTCTGCACGCCGGCGGGCGCATTTCGGACAGCTTCTTTGACGAGGTTGAAGTGCGTGCTCAGGCTTCTGACACTTCGAGCGGCCACGCGGTCACGGTTCGCCTTGAACTCGCTCAGCACGATCTGCGGGATGAGCAGCGTAATCTGCTTTTCCTTGACCAGTTCCGCTACCACGTCGATGAGTGGTGTCTGCCGTTGGTTCTCGGCAAGGTCGAGCCACACACTCGTATCGATCAACACATGGAACATAGTTACCTCCCATGTGCAGTGTATTCGGGTGCATGCCAGCGGTTTTGGCAGTCGGCTGCCCACTCATGACCGAGGCCGCCAAGTGCACCAGGCTATCCCAATGTTTTTCGATCAGCGCAATGTCAACGTTTGCCTCGCACACAGCAGCGATTTCGGCGGGCACCTTGGTGCCGCGTGGCACAAACAGGTGCCGCTGCTTGAGTTCCTTCAGCCGCGGACAAAGATCGAAGCCAAGCAACCGGGCCAGTGCCATCGCAAAGTCCGTGTAGCCGTGGGTGTCCACTGCAAGCTGGCTGGTCTCAAGCCGTTCCTGGCGGATGACGCCTTCAATGGCCACGCCCGCCTGGCGTTCATTGAGCACGAAGGGTTGCGCATGGAAGCTGCCCCAGCGGTCCCGCACATGGGAGTAAATGCCAATGGAGGGGGTGTTGCGCCTGGGATCCAGCCGGGCCTGCCACACCCGTTTGGTAGTCTCCATGCTCATCATGTCAGAGGATGCCAGGTCTGAACGGCCCCACGTAGTAGCGATCGGGTGGCGTTGCATGAACTCCAGCACCGCCTGGCAGGCCTGACTCAGGCGGCGTTCGTCCCTGGCCCAGCGCATGGCCTGGCGGATGCTGGTGGCCGAGAGCTGCGGGATCATGCGCGCGCACTCGATAGCCGTCAGACTGGTGCCGTGGGCCATGATGCCGGCATAGACCATCAGCAGCTCGTCGGTAGAGCGCGGTTCTCGGCCGAGCATGATCCAGCTGAATCGCACCTGGGCGTCAACGGCCAGGATCACTTCGGGCAACTGCACTTCACCGATGCGATGATCCAAGGCCGCCCGCAGCCTGGTCACTTCCGGGTCTTCGTCTTCAGCGGGTAAAGCTGAGAGGTGCAGCTCATCGTCGACACGCAGTACGCCATTGCGTGCCGCCGCGGCCACAGCATCGACACCGGCGGTGACCCTGGCCAGCAAGGGCTTCAAAAACGTGGCTGCCTTACCCGGCAGTGACAGACGGACATAGTGCTTCTTGGACTCATCCTTCCAGCGTTCATCCGTAAAGAACAAGCGTGCACGACCCCTAAAACTCAAGCTGTGCTCGATCCAGACCGATCCATTGCGCACCGCGCGGCGCAGGGCAAACAAGGTGGCAACCTCCAATGCCTGAAACGCCCGTTCCCTGTCTGGGCTGGAAATCGCAGTCTGCCAAACCTTTCCCAGACCTGGTGCCACCACATCGGTGGGCAGCTTTCTGGCGCTTTTGAGATAAAACGCTTGCAGCTTGCCCAAGGATTCGATGGCCGGATGCTCGCCAGTGGCTTGCCATGGCAGTTTTGCAATGGCCACCAACAACGACCTGACCGGTCTAATGCCATCAATCAAACCGTCACGCACCAGGGAGGCCCTGCTCGGTGGCTTGCGCTTCTGGGTTGCGATGACCAAGGCTTCAAGACCTGAGCGTAGTTCGGCATCGGGCACGGCGACATTGGCGCTCAAGGCCTCAATTTCACCCAGCAGCGTTTTGTACATTGCGGCCCAGTTGACGGTCGCCGGGACTTCGGCAGCGGCCTGGCGCCACAGATCGGCAATCCGGCGCTGCACCATCAGGATCAACTGGTCGGTGGTGGTGAACAGGCAGTACCGCAGAAAGCAGGCGACCTCCACGGTGCGCGCAGGCTCCTTGATCTTGGCACCGGCAGACGGTGGCCTGGAAACCAGTCGGCGTGCGTACCTGCGCAAGATGAGATCGGAGATGTCTGCCAGGTGTTTATGGACGTCCAGTGCGTACAGCAGATCGATGCGTTCAAGTACCTCGCTGATTTGGCGGGTTGAGTGTTTCGCCGGTGCCGCCCACAACCAGCTTTGTTGGGTTTGTCCATCCGGGCGCAACACTGCAACCGTTGTCCGCCAACGATTAAGGAGTGCCGGGTCGACGCCGGCGGAAATTGCAGCACCTGTTTCCGCTCCGAGCTGGGTGAGTGCGCTGGCAATCAAAGACCGGATGGCCCGCTCGTGGACGATCACCAGCTTATTCTTGTACAGCCATTGGCGGGACCGCACGAGCAGCTGATCGCGATCGGCGCAGCGGGCAACTTCGTCCCGCAGTTCACGCACCAGGGAGCGACGTTGGTGCTCGCTCATCCAGCGAAAGCCAAGAATCGTGCAGGCCACTTGCTGGTGGTCAAACAGTGTTTTCTCCCGTCCGTACAGTGTGCGCAACGAAGCCACGTCGGGAGTGGCAATACCAAGTTCAAGGCTCAGGTGTCGCCATAAGGCCACGGGGACCACCCGAAAGGCATAGAGCAAGCGGCCACTCATACGCAGAAAACCGATATGCAGCGCCAGACCGAGCTTGTGGGCATCACCCCGGCGCGCATTGATCGCCTCGCGCTCCGCACCATCGAAGGTGAAAAACGCCTTCATCTCGAAGTCGCTGATATCGCGGAGCAGCTCGCGCATCCCCAAAAACGTCGTCTGCCAGACCTGCATCGTGAACCTCATTAGTGGGAGGCCACGATACCCGTTTGGAAAGTGAACAGGAAAGCCAACAGAATCAACGATCTACTAACTCCACCCCCGCGTCAGTGCTGGGTTTGCGAACCGCCAGTTATTGCACTGAAAACGAGGGGACCCCTGGCTAGAGCGTCGTAGTTGATCTGCCGCTGGTCGTGCAGCCGCCGAAGGAACGGCAACAACAGGCGATTGGTGATGACGACGTATATACTACGTATGACCAAATCATAGGAGGTTGCATCATGACGAAAGAAGCCGTTTTCACAATGAAGCTGGAGCCTCAACTGCGCGCCGACTTCATGGCCGAAGCGCAGGCAACACACAGACCCGCGTCTCAGGTACTTCGGGAACTGATGCGCGAATTTGTGCAGCAGCAACGCAACGCAAGGGACTATGACGATTTCCTGCGCGCCAAGGTCGAGGCTGGCAGAGTCTCGATGCGTGCCGGCGTTGGCCGCTCGAACGAGGAAGTTGATGCTGAATTTGCAGCACGACGGGCAGCCGTGGCAGTTCAAGCGTGAGGGTCATTTGGACCCCACAAGCGCAACAGGATCGTGCTGATGTGTGGGACTACATCGCAGCCGACAACCCAATTGCCGCCGCCCGTATGGACGAACTTTTTAGCGATGCCGCACAGAGGCTGGCCGACCAGCCCAAGCTAGGTCGGGCTGGCAAGATTCAGGGCACCCGGGAGCTTATCCCTCATGAAAGCTATCGCCTGGTGTACGAAATCAGCGGGGAAACTGTGTGGATGCTGGCATTGGTCCATACCTCCCGGCAGTGGCCCCCAGTACGGAATTAATGGAGCGCATGACGGTGGACATCATTGGCCATTCTTGGTTCGGCCCTGTGGAGATTTCGTTCGACTCAGGTACTCGTTTGGTAGAAACTCCAGGCCAGGTACGGTTTTCTGTGAATAAACGGTAGCACTTCTTGGAGGTTCGGTGATGACGTCTCTTACCAATGACAGTGCGCTGGCGTTCGAACTGCTGCTGCACGCTGCAGCAGCACCACGCCGCGGCCGTCCCCCAGGATCCAAGGCTCAGGTCGTGCGCGACACCCGCTCATTAGGGATTCATCACTTCGCCTTTGTGCGCTCCAGCCTGTTGGGCCTGGACCTGCGCGACGCCTTCAAGCGTTATCTCGCGTGGAGCGAAACGACGACTGATCTGCGCTACATCCAGAACCGGCGCGACGCGCTACTCAAGCACATCATCGAGGCCGGACGCCTGCTGGACGCCACACTGCCGTCCTCAGCCAAGATTACGCACCTGCTCGACCTGCTGCGCAGCGACGCGCCGGTCAAAGCCGCGCTCACCCTGCCTTCATTGGAGGACTGGATCGAGAGCGAGGGCATGGACCCGGACGCCTGGAGCGAGGCCGATCTCATCGCGGAGTACAAGGCCGCGTTCGGCCTGGACAATGCCGATGCGCTCGAAGCCGCTGAAGGTTTGAAGGATCCTGCACAAGAGCGGGTGCGGG
This sequence comes from Polaromonas sp. UBA4122, assembly GCA_002381615.1. Lineage (GTDB taxonomy): Bacteria > Pseudomonadota > Gammaproteobacteria > Burkholderiales > Burkholderiaceae_C > Polaromonas. Next base: position 5,831 of record DFWY01000079.1, read on the forward strand.
CGCTCAACCATCTGGACAACCTGCTGTCGGTGACACCAAAGGCCAGCGACCGGCTGGAAGCCTGGTTTGCCAGGCCCATGGTCAAGTGCCTGCGCACGGTGGGCTTGCTGACGCTGGGTGACCTGGTGCGCTTCATCAACGTCTACGGCTACCGCTGGCATGGACGCATACAGGGCTTTGGCGTGCAGCGCGCGCAGCAGGTGCTGGCCTGGCTGCGCATGCAGTACGAGCACCTCAATGTGTTCATCAGTGACAGCGTCAATGAACCCAAGTCACGCCGCGCGCTTAAAGAAAAGGCGCAGGCCGCCTTGATGCTGATGGGCGCCGAGCAGGGCCCGAGTCCTGCCAGTCAGTTGAGGCAGTTCGGCCAGGGCACCCTGGTGCAGTTGGGCCTGAGCCGGATGCAGAACTCCCCCGGGCTGGCAGGTGAAACCGGTGAATTCAGAAGCCACATGGCCAACACCCTGGGGGCGACCAACGACCTCGAAGCCGTGCATGCCTGGTTGGAGCATTACCAGGAGAAACCATCAACCCTGCGCAGCTACCGCAAGGAGGTGGAGCGCTTCCTGCTCTGGTGCGCGCAGGAGCTCAAGAAACCCCTGTCCTCGGTGACCTCACCGGACTGCCTGCGGTACCGCGAATTCCTGCAAACGGTGCCAGCCAGCTGGATCCACCCGGCGCCGGTGCTTCGAGGTGATCCGCTGTGGCGCGCCTTCCGGGGTCAGCCCGCAGCAGCTTCGCAAAAGCAGGCGCTTGTCATCATCCAGACGATGTACGGGGCGCTGTGTGATGCCGGCTATCTGGTGGCCAATCCGATGCGTGCGCTGATGAAAGGCTTTGATCTGCCGGCCTCCAAAGTCGACATCAAGCGTTCGTTTACCGAAGCCGAGTGGAATCACGTGTTGCAGTGCCTGGACGCCATTCCCGATGGACCGGAAAGACTGCGGCTCAAATGCATCCTGGAGTTGCTGGTGAGTTCGGGCATTCGCCTGGATGAGCTGGCCAAAGCGCGCCACCGCGATTTGCGCATTGAAACTTTGGCGGACCTGCCAGAGACCTGGATCCTCACAGTGACGGGCAAGCGCAATAAGACGCGCGAAGTGCCGCTGCATGATGAGGTGGTTCGCCTGCTGGCCACCCATGGCAAGGAATTCATGGAAGAGGATAAGCTCTGCGCCGACTCAAGCACCCTGGCGTTGATACGCACCCTGCATGCGTCGGTTGCGCAATGGGGCAGGGGGGAGGGCGGTGGGCTGCAGGCGGTTGCCTTATCTGATCACCCCGGCAGCGCTTTGTCGGCGTCGGGCATCTATGCGGTGCTGAAACGTTTTTTTTCGCAAGCGGCCAAAACGGCAGCAGAGGCCGGCCTGGATCCACGCCGCTTCGAGAACGCCAGCACGCACTGGATGCGCCATACCTTTGTGCGCCAGGCGCTGGTCGATGGTGTGCCGATTGAGGTGGTGAGCGAGTTGGCGGGACACGCCAGCATTGACACCACTTCGATCTATTCGACGCAGGAACTGGCCCGCAAGATCAAGGCAGTGCAGGGGATGCGCCGGCGGGTGGCGGCTTGAGAGGGGCGCGCTTTTGAGTCTGTGGTGCAACACCCGGCATTGGGCCAACTAAAATCTGTCCATGTCCAAACCCGCCACCAAAACAAAAATTCTTCAAGATGGACTGCACTACCAATCGAAGGTGAGTGGCTCACCCTTCAATGCCGCCGTTAGTTTTGGCGGGGCAACGATGTCGTGTTTTTTGTGCGGCACCCACCGGGTGCGCTCAAGTATGGCAACGCGCAAGTTCATCGGGAAATCGCAGGCCGTTTGCGCGCCGTCGTGCCAGGCCGCCAAAGAGTTTGCCGCTGCCTCTGTTGCCGCCGGCGGTTCTTAAGGCTTAAGCGCTTGAACAGCGCTGCAGTTGGAGGCAGCACCGCCTGCAGGCTCAGCTGCTCATTGATGTGCACCGAGTCACACCGCACGCGTCCGAAAATTGATCACAATACCGGCACTGGCAAAAACAACTTTGTCAGCGCAACAATAAAAGGAAATCAGAAAATGGCAACTGCGAAAAAATCGGCTCCCAAGGCTGCAGCACCTGCGAAAGTGAAGACTCCGGTCAAGGTGGTCAAGCCCGCGGCTAGACCTGCTGCAAAATCGGCACCTGTGTCCAAGACCGCCAAGGCGATTGCAAAGCTGAGCAGCAGCATTGCCAAGCTGACCGAACGTAAGGACAAGATCCATGCAGAAATCAATGCGCTGCGTGAGCAACGTACGGCACTGAAAACCGCTCCAGCAGCAGCGCCGGTCCCTGCCGCACCGAAGGCGAAGGCCGCTCCCAAAGCTGCAGCCCCTGCAAAAGCAGTTAAGCGCGCTGCCAAGAAGTAAAAGTCTGTAGCGACATAGTCGTTCTTTGAAAAAGGCCCTTCGGGGCCTTTTTCATGTCAGCTCAACATTGAGCGTAAGTCTGTCCACATGTTGTTGCTGCCGAAGATCTTTTGACCCAGGCTGCCGACTTTGACTGCCCCTGGGCAAAGTGGTTGAAATCGTTGCACCGAGCGGGTTTCCCGACTGACGGGGTGGTGGGTCAGCGGAAATCGGCAGCCTGGGTTAAATCATGGCGGGTATATTCCCCGCTCCCTGGGGCGTTCCCTCCCGCGGTATTCGGTATTCGGTATCCGGATACCCCGCTGCTTGCGGCGGGGTGCTTCATTCGGTGTCGGCGCCAACACTTTTGCTCGCCTGATTTTGTTGAGATCCGCCCAATTAAAGGACCAAATGCCGATTGAGCCGCACCGCCTTACGAAAATTCGATGAGGTCCACGTCATGGGCGAATCCTTCCTCTGCAGTGCAGTCAAAACCCGCAACCAGTTGGTTGCTTCGGCGTGAGGATTCACTGCCTTGACCGATCAGAAAATAGCCTATAGACTAAACTAATGGACTTAGTTCAATTGGAGCCAGTATGCAAACCGTCAACATTCATGAAGCAAAAACCAATCTATCGCGACTTATCGCGATGGCGGGGCAGGGCGAGCCTTTTATTATTGCCAAGGCGGGCAAACCGCTGGTCAAGGTCACCGCTATCAATACGCCAAGCGGGGCACAACGCCGTCGCTTGGGTTTTATGAAGGGAATGCTGCAGGTGCCCGACGATTTCGATCGCATGGGTAGTGACACGATTGCAGACCTCTTTGCGGGCGGTGCGGAATGAAGTTGCTCGTCGATACTCATCTTTTGCTGTGGGCGGCCAATGCGCCAGAGCGCCTGCCCGCCAAGGCACTCACCCTGCTCAATAATCCGGATCACGAGCTGCTTTTTAGCGCCGCCAGCATTTGGGAGATCGCCATAAAAAATGGCTTGGGGCGCGAGGACTTCCAGGTTGACGCCAGACTGCTGCGGCGCGGCCTGCTCGACAACGGCTATTTGGAGTTGCCCATTACCAGCGCACACGCTGTTTTCGTAGAAAGTTTGCCGCCCATTCATAAAGACCCGTTTGATCGAATCCTCGTCGCGCAGGCCACAGCGGAGGGCATTACGTTGATCACGGCCGACAGTGTTGTGGCCAAGTATCCAGGGCCAATCCAGTTCGTTTGAGTTTTAAAGTCCGCCCGTCGCTCGAGAATTCACTCAAAGCCAGCCCAGCCGACGGCCTATGTTTGCCAGTACAAGACATAAACTCATCGGCATGAGCGCATCCGAAACTCCCGCCATTTCTGGTTTTCCTGCATTGCGGCTATCACCGAGTGGGCATTTGCTATTGACGCGTGATGCTGATGCGCCTGCCTTGGGGGTTGATTTTCAGACTGGATTGATGGATGCGTTTGCCTTGGGATCCGGGCATGGCTTGCTTTATCTGGGAGCCGTGCAGGTGGCCACGGTGTTGCCGCCAGTTTTTGCCTGGTGGCGGGACTTTGCAGCGCGCTATGTGACCGCGGTGTGTGGACTGGGCGAGGGCGCAGAGATTTCGATTGCCGTCCCCAGCATGGCGGTGCTGGATGCCCTGATTGCCGACGTGCCACCGATGCGCGGTGCCGAGTACCTGACAGACCTAGTGCTGGCAACTTTGTGGTCTGAAACAGGTGATGCTTTTAAGGCTGAATTGACTGCAGAAAAAATGCCGCTGGCAGATTTCCTTAAAAACCTTCATCCGGCTTGGAATCTGGTCGGTCGAGTGTACTTTAACCTGGCCGAAAACCGCAAAGACCAGGACGCGCCATTTGCCTTTTTGGCCACTTACACTTCGCGCCTGTCAGCCCATGGCAAAGCGCAACACTTGCCGCTCTCCAAAGCCTTGACTGAATTCTCAGATGGCAAGAGCCAGGCGCAATTGCTCTCCTTGCTCAAACCAGTGCAGGCTGCTGCCGCGCAATTCACCTGGTTGCACGACATGGTGGAGGCTGGTGAGATTTACCACCCGCTGCGCTGGACACCGCAAGACGCCTACCAGTTCCTGAGAGCTGTGCCGCAACTGGAGGCGGCTGGAATTCTGGTGCGTGCGCCTCAGTCCTGGGGCGCTGGCCGACCGGTGCGCCCTGTTGTTCGGGCCAGTGTGGGTGAGCGCCCACCTTCGCTCTTGGGTATCGGTGCCTTGCTGGATTTCAGCATGGCAGTCACGCTAGAGGGTGATACGCTGACAAAGGAAGAGCTTAACGCCTTGCTCAATGGCAGTGATGGCTTGCAGTTGATGCGCGGGCGCTGGGTCGAGATCGACCGCAGCAAGTTGCAGCGCATGATGGCGCGCTTTGAGGGGATTGAGCAAGCCGCCAGCGACGCTGGCTTGCCTTTTTCTGAGGCCATGCGCCTGATGACAGGAGCTTCGCTGGAAGGCGACATCGATCCCGAGGATGCAGATTGGGCGCAACTGGTGGCGGGTCCCTGGCTGGCCCAGACGCTACGGGGCTTACGCCAACCCGAAGGTTTGGCGCAGGTGAATCCTGGTGCGCAACTCAAAGCCACGTTGCGGCCCTATCAAGAGGCTGGCGTGCGCTGGCTGTACCTGTTGACCCAACTGGGCCTGGGAGCCTGTCTGGCCGATGACATGGGCCTGGGCAAAACGATTCAGGTGCTGGCCTTGCTGCTGGTATTGAAACAGGAGCATCAGAACGCGTTGCGCCCCAGCTTGCTGGTTGCACCCGCGTCGCTGTTGGCCAACTGGTCACTCGAAGCTGAGCGCTTTACCCCTAGTTTGCGCGTGTTGATCGTTCACCCCTCAAGCATGGTGAGCGCCGACTTGCGCGCCCTGGATGCGCAGCAACTGGCAGGGGTCGATCTGGTGATTACCAGTTACGGCTCATTGTTGCGGCTGCCGGTGCTGATGGAACAGGATTGGCGCGTGGCGGTGATTGATGAAGCACAGGCCATTAAGAATCCCGGCGCCAAGCAGACGCGCCAGGTCAAGCTGCTCAAGGCGGACACACGCATCGCACTGACCGGCACCCCGGTGGAAAACCGCTTGTCCGATCTGTGGTCCATCTTTGATTTCACGCATCCCGGCTTGTTGGGCTCGGGCAAAGTGTTTGCCAACTTTGCCAAGCGCCTGGCCAAGGCAGAGCACTTTGGCCCCTTGCGCAATCTGGTGCGCCCGTACATTTTGCGGCGACTCAAAACTGACAAACGAGTGATTGATGACTTGCCCGACAAGACCGAGCTCAAGGCCTGGTGCCACCTGAGTCCGGCTCAGGCGGCACTGTATCAGCGCGCCGTTCAGGAGCTGGCCATTGAACTCCAAGATGCCGAGGGCATTGGACGCAAAGGGCTGGTGCTGTCCTACCTCATGCGCTTCAAACAGATTTGCAATCATCCCTCCCAGTGGTTGGGAGACGGTGCCTGGGATGCGGATGACAGTGGCAAGTTTGCCCGTCTGCGGGAGTTGGTCGAAGTGATTGCCGAGCGGCAAGAAAAGGTGCTCGTGTTTACCCAGTTTCGTGAAACGACAGAGCCACTGGCCGCATTTCTGGGCGCCATTTTCGGTCGTGATGGGCTGGTGCTGCATGGTGGCACGCCGGTGGCCAAGCGGCGTGATCTGGTTAAGCGGTTTCAAGACGATGAGTTGACGCCGTTTTTTGTCTTGTCGCTCAAGGCGGGCGGTGCCGGGCTCAACCTGACTGCCGCCTCGCATGTGATTCATTTTGATCGGTGGTGGAACCCTGCAGTTGAAAATCAGGCCACTGACAGGGCGTTTCGCATTGGTCAGAAAAAGAACGTGCTGGTACACAAATTCGTTTGCCGTGGCACGGTGGAAGACCGCATTGATGCCCTGATCGAATCCAAACAGCAACTGGTCAAAGACGTGTTCGAAGGCGGCGCGGAGATGCTGCTGACCGAAATGAGCGACAGCGAGCTGTTGGATTTGGTTAAATTGGATATTCACACAGCACAGGAAAGCTGAGGACCGACATGAGCTACTACGGCTGGGCACCTTACGTATCGGTGGCAGAACGGCGTAAAAAGGCTGAGAAGGCCGCCACCAAGGCCAAGAAGTCTGGCGCAAGTTTGTCGCCAATTGAGCCCTATCGGGGCGCGATTGCCAAGACGTTTTGGGGTAAGGCCTGGTGCGATAACCTGGAGACCTATAGCGACTATGCCAATCGCATGCCCAGAGGCCGAACGTATGTTCGCAACGGCTCGGTGATTCACCTGGCGATCACCGAGGGACAAGTGCAGGCGCAAGTGATGGGTTCGAGTTTGTACCAGGTCACAGTCAAGGTTACCCAAGTTCCGCTGACTCAGTGGCAGGCGATTGGCAAAGACTGTTCTGGGTCGATTGACTCGCTGGTAGAACTATTGCAGGGCAAACTTTCTAGCTCCGTGATGCAGAGGATTTGCACGCCCCGTATCGGGCTGTTTCCGGCACCCAAGGAGATCAGTTTTAGTTGCAGTTGTCCAGATTCAGCCTCGATGTGCAAACACATTGCCGCTGTGCTCTACGGGGTGGGCGCGCGACTGGATCAAGCGCCTGAGTTGCTCTTTGGCCTGCGGCGGGTGGACGCTAAAGAGCTTGTAATGCAGGCGGGTGGCGGTTTACCGAAATCGAAAAAAAGCCCTGCGGCCGGCAAAGTGCTCGACGAGTCCATGTTGGCCGATGTGTTTGGCATCGAGATGGATGAGGCGCTGGTTGCGCCTCAGAAGGCTAGTCCGAACAAAAGGAAGCTTTCTGTCAAAAAGATAGCAACAAAGGGATCGAAAAACCAGTGGCATCCCCCGTGACCAAAGTCAAAGAGTCCATAACAAGCCGAAAGGCCGCAGCGGCACATATGCCAGCGGACACCAAAAGAGTGGCAAAGCTAAAAAAGACAGTGTCGGCTAAGGCACCGGCCACATCCAAAGAAACTGCGGAAGTGAAAAACACGACGGCTGCAAAGCCATCAATCATACGGAGTTGAGAGCATTGCAAAACATGGTGAGGTTGATTGGTGCCATCGGCCTCAAAGAAAAGAGGCTCTGCGGATTTTCTCGCCTTGGTATGTCCCCAGGTTTTGCCCGATCTCGGTCTTGTCCTGACACATCCGGCGGCGGCCAAAAGCACAGCAGAGGCGGGTCTGGATCTGCGCCGGTTTGAGGGTGCCAGCACGCACTGGATGCGCCACACCTTTGTGAGGCAGGCCCTGGTCGATGGCGTGCTGATCGAGGTGGTTAGCGAGCTGGCGGGACACGCCAGCATTGACACGACTTCGATCTATTCGACGCAGGAGCTGGCCAGGAAGATCAAGGCGGTGCAGGGGATGCGCAGGAGGGTGGCAGTTTGAGATTGTCGAAGGAAATGCGTTGTCTGGCGACGAAATCTGCGCTCTCGATGGACGTCTGTCTATGTAGCATGGTGAAAACCAGCCAACTCAACCGGCAAAATCGCAATCAATGCTAATGACAACGTCATTAGGGCACTTCTATAAATTCGCCGCAATTTCGGTCCCCAAATATTGAAACTAAAACGTTAAGTGAGTTGAGCAAACGGAAAAACAGACAGCCGAGCCCATGCAAAACAGCCTCTTTGACTTTGAGAACCGATACGCCAGTTTGAGCAAAACGGGCGACCCACTGGAGCGACTCAACGCCGTCATCGACTGGGAGATCTTTCGTCCCATCCTTGCGCGCATCGACGCCAAAGTGCGCAAAAGCACGGCCGGTCGCAAGCCCACTTGTCGCATTCTCATGTTCAAAATGCTCATCCTGCAGCGCCTGCATGGCTTGTCAGATGAGCGACTGCAATACCAAGTCACCGACCGCCTGTCCTTCATGCGCTTTCTGGGCGTTGAACTCGCAGGCAACGTGCCGGATGCGCGCACCGTGTGGGCCTTTCGTGAATCGCTCAAAGAGCACCAGTTGGCGGATGCCTTGTTCGATTCGCTGAACCTTGCCCTGGCAGAGCTGGGCATCGAACTCAAAAGCGGCCAGATCATTGATGCCACCTTCGTGCCCGTGCCTATACAGCGAAACGGCCGGGAGAATAACGCACTCATCAAGGTCGGTACAGTACCCATTGAGTGGGGCCAGGACACCGCCAAACCAGCCAAGCTGGCCCACAAAGACACGGATGCGCGCTGGACTAAAAAAGGTGACAGGCGTGGCTGGCAATGAGCTTGGTGTCTTTGTCGATGTTGATGTTGATGTATCGACAGCCTGGACCAGTGGCTAAAACGCCGAAGCTTAAAAAACCAGATTCGGGGTGCCTCCCGAACTTACGTGGCTTGTGATGAGACACGGGTTGTCGCTTATTACGCACTGGCTTCTGGTGCTGTCACCAGCACGGATGCTACCGGCCGGTTTCGCCGCAATATGCCATACCCGATTCCTGTAGTCGTTTTGGGCCGCTTGGCTGTTGATCAAACATTGCATGGCAAAGGATTCGGTCGCTCGCTGGTTCGTGATGCTGGCATGCGCGTCATCCAGGCGGCGGATGCCATAGGTATTCGGGGGATGACAGTTCACGCACTGTCAGATGAGGCAAAGGCCTTCTATGAAAAAGTCGGCTTTGAGCCCTTTCCACTTGATCCCCATCTGCTGATGATTACCTTGGTTGACCTCATTGAGACCGGCGGGGCATTGCCAGCGACGTAATTAGCGTCGTTGCGGCATCCGTTTCTATGAATTCTTGAAGATAACACCATCAACAGATGACGGGGATTTGTACGGATGTTGATGAGGGGCGAGCCGTTGATTTTTGGGCCAACCGTGTCGTGGAGGATGCAAAATTCAACCTGAGCTCTGGGGGGTGCAGTTGGCAGTCTCAGATCAAAAAAACTCAGGCTTGATGCCCGCTTGTGTTTTGTCGAGCAATTCACTCAGATGCTATGGATGCCTCCCTCC
>DFWY01000132.1 GCA_002381615.1 Polaromonas sp. UBA4122
ATCTGGTAGCCCTTGGGCAGGTCGGGGTAAAAGTAGTTTTTGCGTGCAAAAATACTTTTTTCGGCAATGTGGGCGTTCACGGCCAGGCCGAATTCGATGGCGCGCTGGACCGCACCCTTGTTCATCACCGGCAGCGCCCCGGGCAGGGCAAAGTCCACGGCGGACGCCTGCGTGTTGGGCTCGGCGCCAAACGCCGTGGAGGCGCGGCTGAAAATTTTCGATTTCGTCGTGAGCTGGGTGTGGGTTTCAAAGCCGATGACGACTTCGTAGCCCTGCACCAGCAGGGATTTCGTGTCTTTGCTCATGCCAAAACTCCTGGCGTTTTTTGATGCCAGTCCGTCGCCAGCTGGAACTGGTGCGCGGTGCCCAGCAGTTGCGCTTCCTTGAAATAGTTGCCAATCAGTTGCAGGCCCACCGGCATGCCATGCGCACCGAAACCGGCTGGAATGCTCATGCCGGGCAGGCCAGCCAGGCTCGATGACAGCGTGTAGATGTCGGCCAGGTAATTGGCCACCGGGTCGTCGGATTTTTCGCCGATCCTCCAGGCTACGGTGGGCGACACCGGGCCAGCAATCACGTCGCATTGCGTGAAGGCTTTCTGGAAGTCCTGGGCAATCAGGCGGCGGATTTTCTGCGCCTTGAGGTAGTAGGCATCGTAGTAGCCGTGCGACAGCACATAGGTGCCTATCATGATGCGGCGCGTGGCCTCAAGGCCAAAGCCTTCGGAGCGCGACTTTTTGTACATGTCGGTCAGGTCGGTGTAGTGCGCGGCGCGGTGGCCATAGCGCACGCCGTCAAAGCGGCTCAGGTTGCTGCTGGCTTCGGCCGGGGCGATGACGTAGTACACCGGGATCGACAGCTCGGTCAGCGGCAGGCTCACGTCAACCAGCGTGGCGCCCAGCTTTTCAAATTCGCCCAGCGCACTGCGCACGGCGGCCAGCACGTCGGCAGAGCAGCCCGCGCCGAAAAACTGCGTGGGCAGGCCAATTCTTAAGCCTTTTAGGGGTGTAGCCCCCGTCCCATGAGCGCTTGCAGCTATCAAATCAGTAGCATAGTCGGTTGCGGGCAGATCCAGCGAGGTCGAATCGCGGTCCGGGTCCGGCCCGGCCATGGCCGACAGCAGCAGGGCGCAGTCCAGGGCGCTGCGCGCCATCGGGCCGGCCTGGTCCAGGCTGGAGGCAAAAGCCACCATGCCGTAGCGTGAGCAGCGGCCGTAGGTCGGCTTGATGCCGGTGATGCCGGTGAGCGATGCGGGCTGGCGGATCGAGCCGCCGGTGTCGGTGCCGGTGGCCACGGGCACCAGCCGTGCCGCCACGGCCGCCGCCGAGCCGCCCGAGGAACCGCCGGGAACGCGGCGGGTGTCCCAGGGGTTGTGCACCGGCTGGTAGGCGCTGTTGTCGCTGCCCGAGCCCATGGCGAACTCGTCGCAATTGAGCTTGCCCAGCGTGACCATGCCGGCGCCACCGGGGGAGACGCCCAGTTTGCTGACCACGGTCGCATCAAAGGGGCTGCGGTAGTTTTCCAGCATTTTTGAGCCGGCGGTCGTGGGGAAGTCGCGGGTCACAAACACGTCCTTGTGCGCCAGCGGCACGCCCAGCAAGGGCGTGCGTTCGCCGGCGGCCAGCCGCGCGTCGGCGGCTCTGGCCTGCGCCAGAGACACGTCGGCATTGGTGGCCAGAAAAGCGCCCAGGCTGTCGTGTTGCTGGATGCGCGCAAGGAAGTGCTGCGTCACCTCGACGCTGGAGACTTCGCGGGCGGCCAGCTTGGCGGACAGTTGCGCCACGCCGAGGTCGTGCAAGTCGGTAGGAGCGATGTTTCGGGCGTTCATATTGGCAGGGCTGCTCATTCGATCACCTTGGGCACCAAAAACAGGCCGCGCTCCACGGCGGGCGCGCTGATTTGGCTGGCCTCGCGCTGGTTGGGTTCGCTGGCGATATCGTCGCGCAGGCGCAAGGCCACCTCGCCCAGCACTGCAGCAGGGTGGGCCAGCGGCTCCACGCCGTCGGTATTGACGGCTTCCATTTGCTCCACCAGGGCGAAAAAGCCGTTGAGCTGGCGCAGGGTATGCTCGGTTTCGTCAGGACGCAACTCTAGCCGGGCCAGGTTGGCGACGCGTGCGATGTCTTGGAGTGTCAGTGCCATGGGGTGGTAGTGAAGGAATACAGAGGAAGAATTACAGCGTAGGGAACACAGCAGAAAACGGAAGCTGAAACGAGGTGTAAAGCTGAAAAAACGGTCCTTGCGGGACCATGGATTCACAGGGGATGCGGTATTATCCTGCCTTTGGTCTGAAATCGGGGCTGGTTGCACTCTTTAGGCGCTTTTTAGGTGCTGGAAGCTAGGTTTCGGAAGACTTTGGCTCAACTGCCCTCATTATTGGTTAATCATAAAAGGCGATGAAGCAGCGAAGCTTGCTCATGCCCAACTGGACTCCTGCATATGTTTGAATCATTCCGTCGGTATTTTTCCACCGACCTGGCAATCGACCTTGGTACCGCCAACACCCTGATTTTTGTTCGTGACCACGGTATTGTTCTTGATGAGCCTTCCGTGGTGGCGATTCGCCACGAAGGCGGTCCCCAAGGCAAGAAAACCATCCAGGCGGTTGGCCGCGAGGCCAAAGCCATGCTGGGCAAGGTGCCTGGCAACATCGAAGCCATTCGCCCGATGAAGGATGGCGTGATTGCCGATTTCACAGTGACCGAGCAGATGCTCAAGCAGTTCATCAAGATGGTGCATCCGCGCAGCTTCTTCAAGCCCAGCCCGCGCATCATCATCTGTGTGCCCTGCGGCTCCACCCAGGTCGAGCGCCGCGCCATCCGTGAAAGTGCCCTGGGCGCCGGTGCCAGCGATGTGTATCTGATTGAGGAACCCATGGCGGCAGCCATTGGCGCGGGTCTGCCCGTCTCCGAAGCCAGCGGCTCCATGGTGGTCGATATCGGCGGCGGTACCACCGAGGTCGGCGTGATCTCGCTGGGCGGCATGGTCTACAAAGGCAGCGTACGCGTCGGTGGCGACCGTTTTGACGAGGCCATCATCAACTACATCCGCCGCAACTACGGCATGCTGATTGGCGAGCCCACCGCTGAAGCCATCAAGAAAAGCATCGGTTCGGCCTTCCCGGGCTCCGAGGTCAAGGAAATGGAAGTCAAAGGCCGCAACCTGTCAGAAGGCGTGCCGCGCAGCTTCACGATCTCGAGCAACGAGATTCTCGAAGCCCTGACCGACCCGCTCAACAACATCGTCAGCGCGGTGAAAAACGCACTGGAGCAGACGCCGCCCGAGCTGGGCGCCGACATTGCCGAGCGCGGCATGATGCTGACCGGCGGCGGTGCGTTGCTGCGTGACCTGGACCGCCTGCTGGCCGAAGAAACCGGCTTGCCGGTGCTGGTGGCCGAAGACCCGCTGACCTGCGTGGTGCGCGGCTGTGGCATTGCGTTGGAGCGCATGGACCGCATGGGTTCGATCTTTACCTCGGAATAAGCCCTTCCACGCCGTCCTCACGCCGTCCGTCATACTGCACGCCTACCGCATGAAGCGGGGCTAGCCTGACAGCGAACCATGACCCTAGGAACCATCGACAGATCCCCGCCGCCCTTTTTCAAGCAGGGGCCGTCGGCGCTGTCCAAGCTGATGTTCTTCGGTGCGCTGTCGCTGTTGTTGATGGTGGCTGACGCACGGTTTCGTGTCAGCCAGCCGGTTCGCGCGGTGCTTGCCCCCGCGCTGTACCCGGTGCAATGGCTGGCCCTGCAGCCGGTGCAGGTGCTAAGAAGCGCCAGCGACTATTTCACCAGCCTGAGCCAGGCCGAATCCAGCAGTAAGGAAGCCAGTAAAAAGCTGGCGCTGCAGTCGCTACGCGCCGGCCAGGTCGAGCAGCTGACGCTGGAAAACAGCCGGCTGCGCAAACTGCTGGCGCTGCGCGAACAGCTCGCCACCCCGGTCATGGCTGCCGAAGTGTTGTATGACGCAGCGGATCCCTACACGCGCAAGGTCATCATCGACAAGGGCTTGCTCCAGGGCGTGGACCTGGGTTCGCCCGTGCTGGACGAGTCCGGTGTGCTGGGGCAGGTCACCCGTGTGCATCCGCTGGTCAGTGAAGTCACGCTGGTAGTGGACCGCGATCTGGCCATTCCCGTGCTCAATGTGCGCACTGGCGCGCGCAGCGTGGCCTATGGCGACCCAGCCGCCTCCGGCAGCGGCCTGGAGTTGCGTTTCATGGGCAGCAACTCGGACCTGCAGCAGGGTGACCTGCTGACCACCAGCGGCATCGACGGCATTTATCCTGCGGGCTTGCCCGTTGCCAGGATCAGCCGTATTGAGCGGCGCCCCGAATCGACTTTCGCCAAAATTTACTGTGTACCGCTGGCGCTTGTCACAGGCGCGCGGCAGGTCATCGTGGTCAAGCCTGTCTCCAGCCAGATACCGCCGCGGCCCGGTAGCGCGGCGCCGGACGATCGCGTAATTCGAGCGAAGAAGGGCGCCTCCAAATGATCATGCGGTCCGGCCAGCAGCTGCTGTTGCCCGCCAATCCGGTGTTTATCTGGTTCAGCCTGATTGCGGCGCTGCTGCTGGACATGCTGCCGCTGGGTCGCGTGCCCTGGATGCCCGATTTCCTGGCGCTGGTGCTGGTCTTCTGGAACGTGCACCAGCCGCTGCGCGTGGGCATTGGCGTGGCCTTCCTGTTCGGCCTGACCATGGATGTGCACCAGTCTTCCCTGCTTGGGCAGCATGCGCTGTCTTACACGGCGCTGAGTTTTTTTGCTGCCATGATTCACCGCCGGCTGCTCTGGTTCACGGTGCCGTCGCAGGCCTTGCAGCTGTTGCCGTTGTTCGCGGTGGCGCACGGCGTGGAGCTCATCATTCGCATGCTAGGCGGCGGCATTTTCCCGGGCTGGATCATGCTGTTTGCCCCGCTGGGCGAGGCGCTGCTGTGGCCCGTCGTCAGCGTGCTGCTGCTGGTGCCGCAGCGTCGCGCACCTGATCCGGACCAGAATCGCCCCTTGTGAGATTTTGTGGGACAGACCGCAGACGCCAGCCGCAGGCCAGCGGCAAGCTCTGTCCCCAACTGATCAGGTGTATTTCTGCTGGCAGTTCGTCACCCGTATTGAGTCCGATTTTTATGACTAATTTTTGTCCCCACCTGATTAAATGGTTTTCTCTCAGGCACCATTACCCGAGCTGTAAGTCCCACTTCCATGACTGAACTCAGAAACGTCGAAGCCGACCTGTCCCGCTTTCGTGCTCGTGTGCTGGTGGCGAGCCTGGTGGTGCTCTGTGCCTTTGCGTTGCTGGCTGCGCGGCTGGTGTATCTGCAGGTGGTTCGCCATGCGGACCTGAGCGAGCAGGCGGAAAGCAACCGCACGGCCATCGTTCCCATCGTGCCCAACCGCGGACTGATTCTGGACCGCAACGGCGTGGTGTTGGCGACCAACTACTCGGCTTACACGCTGGAGATCACGCCGTCCAAGGTGGACAACCTGGAGGAAACCATCGCGGCGCTGGAGAAGGTGGTGGACATCCAGCCGCGCGACAAGCGGCGCTTCAAGCGCCTGCGTGAAGAGTCGAAAAATTTTGAATCACTGCCCATACGCACGCGCCTGACCGACGAGGAAGTAGCACGGTTTGCGGCGCAGCGCTTTCGTTTTCCCGGTGTGGACATCAAGGCGCGGCTGTTCCGCAGCTACCCCCTTGGCGAATTGGGCAGCCATGTGGTGGGCTACATAGGCCGTATCAACCAGGCGGAAAAAGACAACATCGAAAACAACGATGACGAAGGCAATTACCGCGGCACCGACTACATCGGCAAGCTCGGGGTTGAGCAGAATTTTGAGCAGCAGCTGCACGGCACCACCGGCGTCGAGCGGATGGAAACCTCGGCTGCTGGTCGCGCCGTGCGCAAGCTGGCCAACAATCCGGCCACGCCCGGCGATACCGTGATGCTGTCGCTGGACATCCGCTTGCAAAAACTGGTTGAGGACATGTTTGGTGAGCGCCGCGGTGCGCTGGTGGCGCTGGACCCGAAGACCGGCGACGTGCTGGCGTTTGTCAGCAAGCCGACGTTCGACCCCAACCTGTTTGTCGATGGCATCGATACCGAAAGCTGGCAGGCCCTCAATGAGTCCATCGACAAGCCGTTGTTGAATCGAGCCCTGCGGGGGACTTACCCGCCTGGCTCGACCTACAAGCCCTTCGTGGCCATGGCCGCCCTGCAGACGGGTACACGCTCGCCCACGGCATTGATCAACGACCCCGGCTATTTCATGTTCGGTGGCCGCCGCTTTGGCAGCCCGGAGAACGAGCGCGGCGGCATCATGGACATGCACCGCGCCATTGTCGAATCAAGCAACGTGTATTTCTACTCGCTGGCCAACGACCTTGGCGTGGACGTGATGCACGACTTCATGAAGCCGCTGGGCTTTGGCCAGATCACCGGCATCGACATCAATGGCGAAGTGCGCGGCGTGCTGCCCAGCCAGGCCTGGAAACGCAGCTATTTCAAACGTCCCGAGCAGAAAAAATGGTTTGCCGGGGAAACCATCTCGCTGGGCATTGGCCAGGGCTACAACAGCTTCACCATGTTGCAGCTGGCGCAGGCCACCGCCGTGCTGGCCAACAACGGCATCAAGCACAAGCCGCGTCTGGTGATTGGCACCCAGGACCCGGCGACGCACGTGATGCAAGCGCTGCCGGCCGATCCTCCTATAGATCTGGGCTACAAGCCGGAGAACGTGGCCATCGTGCGCAAGGCCCTGGTGGACGTCACGCAAGTGGGCACCTCGGCCCGGGTGTTTGCCGGAGCGGGCTACCTGAGCGGCGGCAAAACCGGTACGGCGCAGGCGGTGACGATGGGCCAGAAAGACAAATACAACAAAGCCAGGATGGAAGAGCATCAGCGTGACCACGCGCTGTACATCGCGTTTGCACCGGCCGATGATCCCAAAATCGCGCTCGCGGTGATTGTGGAAAACGCAGGCTGGGGCGCGGCCGCAGCCGCCCCCATTGCGCGTCGCGTGTTTGACTACATGCTGCTCGGGCAGTACCCCAGCGAGGAAGACATGGCCGCCGTACAAAAAGGGTTGGCGGGTGCGCCGATTGGCAAGCCGCGTCTGGCCGCCGAGATGGCCGGGCTGCTGGCGACAGGCGGTAACGGGCGAGCCCCTGCAGGTTCTCCAGGGCCGCAGGCCGCAGCGGTGACCGCCCCCAAGGCGGCCAATGCTGCCAAAGCAGCTGAACCAGCAAAGGGGACGGCCGCTGAGAAGGCCATCGCCAAGCTCGCGTCACCGGGGTCTGCGCTCCACGTCAACGCAGACTAGGCGCGTTCACGTGCTGCTGGGGCCAAAACGCAGGCCCAGGGTGCTATTTCCAGCTATTTCAGGAAAGCGTCAAAACCGGTCTTCAGAATCAGCGCGCTGACCACCCCAATAAACATCAGCCGCACAAAGCCCGCCCCGTGCTTGAGCGCCAGGCGCGTGCCCAGCAAACTGCCCACCACATTGGCAACGGCCATGGTGAGGGCGAAATGCCACCAGATATGACCCTTGTAGGCAAACAGTGCCAGCGCCGCCAGATTGGTGGCGCTGTTGATCAGCTTGGCCGAGGCCGAGGCGTTTAAAAAATCGTAGCCCAGCCAGCGCACAAACAAAAAGACCAAAAAGCTGCCGGTACCGGGGCCGAAAAACCCATCGTAAAACCCCAGCACTAGGCCAACACAGCAGGCTGCTGCCGTCTCCGCATGGCCGGTAAAGCGGGGTGTATGGTGGCAGCCCAGGTCTTTTTTCACCAGGGTATAGAGCAGCACCGCGAGCAATACAAAAGGCAGGGCTTTGCGTAAAAAGTCCGGGGACATGCTGGTGACCAGCCAGGCGCCCGCCAGCGAGCCGGCAAAGCCTGCCGCTGCGGCCGGCAACAGGGCCGCCCAGCGCAAGTTCACGCGGCGGGCATATTGCGTGGTTGCTACCGCCGTGCCCCAGATGGAGGCCCCCTTGTTCACGCCAAACAGTGTGGCCGGGTGCGTGGTCGGAAAGACGGCAAACAGGGCTGGCACCAGAATCAGGCCGCCACCGCCAACGATGGAGTCCACAAAACCTGCAGCCAAGGACGCGAACGAAACAATCAGTAACTCCATGGCCCCGATTGTCTCATTGCACTGAAATCGCCAATTGCTTCCGAATTGATAGCTACATGCATCCGTGCTATATGGGCTGCATGTCAATTTGGCTAAAAATTTACGGAAAACAAGCGGACATAAAAAAAGCGCTGGGGTTGCCAGCGCTTTTGTCAAACAAACATCTCGTGGAATGTTTGTTTGTGTATTTCTAATTGCTCTTTTGTGTCTCCTCGACTCCTCGCATTGCGAGCAGCAAGGCTCGTCAGCAAGACCTTCAATGTACCCTGCGACCTGCGATAGGGCATTGGGAGTTTCCCGCCCCCGGGATGGCCCGAGCTGTGTACGCACCTGGACTTTGCCCGGTCATGCGGTGCCGCTGGAAGTTAACTCGCAGGCCGTCAAACCCCATTCCGTATCCACTGCGCCGCCATCTCCGCGATCATCAGCGTGGGTGAGTTGGTGTTGCCGCTGGTGATCAGCGGCATCACGCCGGCATCGACCACGCGCAGGCCGCGGATGCCGCGTACCCTGAGGTGCGAGTCCACCACCGCCATCGGGTCGTCGCCCGCGCCCATTTTGGTGGTGCCCACCGGGTGGAAGATGGTGGTGGCGATGTCGCCGGCCAGTCGCGCGAGTTCTTCATCGGTTTGAAACTGCACGCCGGGCCTGAATTCTTCAGGCTGGTATTTGGCGAGCGCGCTCTGGCTGACGATGTTGCGCGTCACGCGCAGGGAGTCGGCCGCCACCTGGCGGTCTTCGGCCGTGCTCAGGTAATTGGGCGCAATTGCCGGGGCATCTTCAAAGCGGCCGCTTTTGATCTGAACGCTGCCCCGGCTGCTCGGGTTGAGGTTGCAGACACTGGCGGTAAACGCATTGAAGCTGTGCAGGGGCTGGCCAAACGCATCCAGCGACAGCGGCTGGACGTGGTATTCGATGTTGGGATAGGGCTGGTCGGCGGAGCTGCGCGTGAAGGCGCCCAACTGCGATGGCGCCATGCTCATGGGGCCGCTGCGTTTGAACGCGTATTCGAGCCCTATTTTTGCCTTGCCCAGCAGTGAATTGACCATGGTGTTGAGCGTGCGCACGCCCTGCACCTTGTAGACTGAGCGGATTTGCAGGTGGTCCTGCAGGTTGGCGCCCACACCGGGCAGGTCTTGCACCACGGGGATGCCGTGCTGCTGCAGCAACGCGGCCGGCCCAATGCCCGAGAGCTGCAGAATCTGCGGCGAGCCGATGCTGCCTGCGCACAGGATGACCTCGCCCATGTGCTCTGAGTCCCGGGTCGCCAGCGCCGTGACTTGCCCGGTGTGCTCCTGGCCGGTCCACGCCTCAACACCGGTACAGCGCTGGCTGCCATCGGGCTGTTGCTCGATCCGCAGCTTGCACACCTGCGCATGGGTCCACAGTTCAAAATTGGGGCGGGCGAAGCAGGTCGGCCTCAAAAAGGCTTTGGCGGTATTCCAGCGCCAGCCGTTTTTCTGGTTGACCTCAAAGTAGCCCACGCCTTCGTTGTTGCCGCGGTTGAAGTCGGCGGTAGCCGGAATGCCGATTTGCTGTGCGGCCTCGGCAAACGCATCCAGAATGTCCCAGCGCAGGCGCTGTTTTTCGATGCGCCACTCCCCGCCTGCGTTGTGGTGACGCAGCAGTTTCTGGTAAGGGTTGAGGGGGTCCTGCATCAACTCGGGGGCCACGCCGCGCGCGCCGTGCATCGCGTCTGCGCCCTTGTAGTGGTCTTCATGCAGCTTGAAGTGGGGCAAGACGTTTTCCCAGCGCCAGGCGGTGTCGCCGGTCAGCTGCGCCCACTGGTCGTAGTTGCGTGCCTGGCCGCGCATGTAAATCATGCCGTTGATGCTGGAGCAGCCGCCCAGCGTTTTGCCGCGCGGGTAACGCAGCGCCCGGCCGTTGAGGCCGGCGTCCGGCTCGGTGTTGTAGAGCCAGTCGGTGCGCGGGTTGCCAATGCAGTGCAGGTAACCCACCGGAATGTGAATCCAGTGGTAGTCATCCTTGCGGCCGGCCTCAATCAGCAGCACGCGTTTGGACGCGTCGGCGCTCAGGCGGTTGGCCAGCAAGCAACCGGCCGTGCCGGCGCCAATGATGATGTAGTCGAAAATCTGTTCGTTGTCTTGCATGGATGTTCCTTGCCTCGTGGTTTCCGGCTGCGTTTTTTTTCGTGGTGGCCGTAGCCGGGTAACGCTAGTATCGAGCTATCCTGCCTGTGCTGCCTAGCGCAGGGCTGACCATCACACCAAGTTCAGATTGTGGCAAAACCTGACCGTTCGTGCGGCGGGGATTACCCGCTTGCTGCGGCGCCTTGCATCCGCAGCCCGGTGCCAGGAGCACGCTGCAGGCAGCGGCCGCGCCGACGGAACCGGCCCCTCCCTTGCCCTGGTCGTCTGTAGGACCAGAGCGATAGAGCGCTGGCGTCTGATTGCATTTATGTTCCCAGCAGTTACCATGGTAGTTTTGAGCTGAACGCGGTTAACCCGTTCGCAAGTCCGACGCTCTCGGCCTCACTCATGCTTATGGAAGACTCCACCCCCCGGATTGAACAGCAGGACACGCCCGATGGCCGGTCGTTTGTCGTGCGGGGGGCGTGGACGGCGGCAGACCTTACGGGCAAGCCGGTATGGGACGCGCTGACGGCGCAGCTCAAGCGTCTGGGCAGCGAGACATCTGTTATCCGCTGGAATCTCAGTCAGATTGAAAAGCTCGATTACCTGGGCGCGCAGGTATTGTGGAACCACTGGGGCCGCCACTGGCCGGAACAGCTGCAGATTGAGCCCAGCCAGCGTGCGATGCTGGAAACCGCCGCCAAATTCACGGTCAGCCTGCCGAAAGTGCGCAAGACCGGGTGGAAAGAGCCCATCATCTTGCTGGGCAGCCGGGTGCTTGCCCTGGTCGACCACACCAAAGGTCTGGTGCGCCTGATTGGCCAGTTGCTGCTCGACATCATCCGGCTCATCCGGCGTCCGCGGGAAGGGCCGTGGCGCGATTTCTCCGGCCATCTGTACCACATCGGCGCCACGGCGCTGCCCATCACCGCGCTGGTGGGCTTTCTGATTGGGGTGGTGCTGGCCTACCTGATTTCGCAGCAGCTGCGCAAGTTTGGGGCCGATACCTTCATCGTGAACATTCTCGGTATTTCGCTGATCCGGGAGCTCGGTCCGGTGCTGGCCGCCATACTGATCGCCGGGCGAAGCGGCTCGGCCATCACGGCGCAGATCGGCGTGATGCGGGTCACCGAAGAGCTCGATGCCATGCGCGTCATGGGCATTGCGCGGGGCTTTCGGCTGGTGATGCCGCGCGCGCTGGCGCTGGCAGTGGTGATGCCGCTGATCAGTCTCTGGACCACCCTGGCGGCGCTGCTGGGCGGCATGCTGGCCGCCGATATTTCGATGGACGTGACGCCCTCGTATTTCATCCACTCGCTGCCGGCTGCGGTGGAGGTGGCCAACCTGACGCTGGCCACCGCCAAGTCCATCGTGTTTGGCTTGCTGATTGCGCTGGTGGGATGCCACTATGGCTTGCGCGTCAAACCCAATACCGAGAGCCTGGGGCAGGGCACCACAGCCTCGGTGGTCACGTCGATCACCGTGGTGATTCTGGTCGATGCGCTGTTTGCGGTGCTGTTCAAAAACGTAGGCATATGACTGACGCCGTCGTCGAAATCCGCAAGCTGTGGACTGTTTTCCAGAACGGCGACAAGAAATCCGTCGTGCACAAGGACCTTGACCTGACGGTGGAGCGCGGCGAAGTGTTGTCGCTGGTCGGGGGCTCGGGCACGGGCAAGACGGTGCTGCTGCGCCAGATACTGGGGCTTGAAACGCCGACCCAGGGCGAGATCACCGTGCTGGGCAAACCGGCCGCCGAGCTGGGCAAGCGGGGCGCTGCGCGCCGCGTTGGCATGCTGTTTCAGCACGGTGCATTGTTTTCGGCCTTCACCGTGCTTGAAAACATTGCCTTTCCCCTGCGCGAACTCAAAACCCTGCCAGGCGAGCTGATTCGCGAGGCGGCCATGGTCAAGCTGCAAATGGTGGGCCTGGGCCCGGAGGTGGCCGACAAGATGCCCAGTGAGCTGTCGGGCGGCATGGTCAAGCGGGTGGCGCTGGCGCGCGCCCTTATCATGGATCCGCCGCTGCTGCTGCTTGACGAGCCCACGTCCGGGCTGGATCCGGAAAGCGCCGATAGTTTTTGTTCGCTGCTGCGTTCCCTGCACAAGGATATGGCGCTGACGGTGGTGATGGTGACGCACGATCTGGACACCTTGTTCGAACTCAGTACCCGGATTGCCGTGCTGGCCGAGCAGAAGGTCATCATCAACGATGTGCCCAGGAACGTGGTGGCGTTTGCGCATCCTTTTATTCAAGCATTTTTCCTCGGGGAAAGGGGTCAACGCGCGATGGTGCTGCTGCGCGAATCCCCTGCAACCGTTTAGAAAGGTTTCCAACATGGAAAACAAAGCCCATGCCCTGGCCGCCGGCGCATTTGTGCTGGTGGTTACCGCCCTGCTGGCCCTGCTGGCCATCTGGCTCACGCACGACAACAGCCAGCGGGACCTGTATGAAATGAGCACGGGTAAAACCATCTCGGGCCTGCAGCCGCAGGCCGCGGTGCGCTTTCGCGGCGTGCCGGTCGGCAAGGTCGAGCTCATCGGCTTTGATGCCAAGGTCAAGGGCAATGTGCTGATTCGTGTCTCCATAGACCGCGCCGCGCCCGTGACTAAATCGACGTTTGCCACGGTGGCTTACCAGGGCGTGACAGGGCTGGGCTTTATCCAACTCGATGACAACGGCGGGTCGGCAGAACGGCTGGTGCCTAACGACCAAGATCCGCCGCGCATACCGCTCAAGCCGGGTACTCTCGACAAATTACTCAAGCAGAGCGAAGTCATTTTTAACCAGGTAGAGCTGGCCAGCACCCGCCTGAACAAACTGCTTTCCGACGAGAACCAGCAGGCCGTCACCACCGCCGTCACGCAGCTCAGTGAGGCCGCGGGCAGCCTCAACCGCGTGGCCAAAGGCCTGGAGCCCACGGTGGCCACCTTACCCGCCCTGTCGCGCGATACCCATGAAACCGTACAGTCGGTGAAAGCCGCAGCCGACGAGGTGCGCACCACGGCGCGGCGCCTGAATGAAAAGGGCGGGCCGCTCGACAAGCTCTCGCAAGGCGGCACGGCCCTGGCCGCAGGCGTGGAAACCTTCAGTGCCGCCACGCTGCCAAAGCTGGGCGAGGTGGCCGATGAAACGGCACGCGCCATGCGCCAGTTGCGGCGCACCGTGAGCGCTGTGGACGACAACCCGCAGGCGCTGATTTTTGGCAACGGCCCATCGGTGCCGGGTCCGGGCGAGGCTGGCTTTTCTGCGACTGGAGTCAAAAAATGATGCGGCATTCTCTCAACTGTCTTCAAAGTGCTATTAATTCAATAGCTGCTCGTGCACGTCAATACTTGACCACGGCTATTTTTCCCTTAATAATTTCAGTCGGGGCGCTGAGCGGCTGCGCGCTGCCCGACAAGCCGACGCGCGCCACCATGTATGACTTCGGGCCGGGCACCTTGCTCACCCAGCCCGCCACGCGTCAGCTGACCGTGCCATCCTTGCCGCCGCTGGCGATTGACGACATCGCTACCTCCGGCGGTGCGCTGGACAACATGGCGGTGTTGTACCGCCTCGGCTACGCCGATGCACAGCAGCTGCGCCCTTACGCGCAGGCGCGCTGGAGCATGCCGCCCGCGCAACTGGTGCGCCAGCGCCTGCGCGAGCAGCTGAGCCAGCGCCGCGCGGTGTTCAATGCGCGCGAGCGCGTGGCGCTTAACCGCAGCCAGAACGCCGTGCTGCCGCTGCTGCTCCGGCTGGAGCTGGAAGAGTTCAGCCAGCTGTTCACCACACCCGATGCCAGCGTCGGCCTGATTCGCCTGCGCGCCACACTGCTGGAAATAACGCCCGCCGGTGAAAAACTGCTGGGCCAGCGCAATGTGGTGGTGCAGCGCCCCGCCACCAGCGCCGATGCGGCTGGCGGCGTGCGCGCGCTGACGGCGGCAACCGACGCCGCCATTGAAGAGCTGGATCAGTGGCTGCAGCAGGCGCCTGCGCGCTAAAAAGCTATCCGCGCAGGATCGGAAACAGCTTGCCCAGGCCGTCCGCCATCACTTCAACAGCCAGCGCCGCCAGGATCAGACCCATCAAACGGGTCATCACATTGATGCCGGTTTTCCCGAGCACGCGGGCAATCGGCTCGGCCAGGGAAAAACACAGCGCTGTCGCCAGGCCGATAACCACGCCGTAGCCGACCAGCGTGCCAAGCTGGAAAAGCGTCTTGGCCTTTTCAGCGTAGATCACCACCGTGGACATGGTGGCCGGGCCGGTGAGCAGGGGAATGGTCAGCGGCACCACGGCAATGCTGGCGCCCATGGCCGCCTTTGCCGCGCCGTCTTCCAGTTCGTGCGTTTGCGGCTTGGCTTCGGCCGGCTGGGCATTGAGCATGTTCATGGAACTGATCAGCAGCAGCATGCCACCGCCGACCTGGAAACTGGCCAGCGAGATACCAAAAAATTCCAGAATGTGCAGGCCCATCAGAGCGCTGATGGCAATCACGACAAAGGAGCTGAAAGATGAAATCAGGATCGTGCGCCGCCGCTGCGCCTTTGAAAAACCCTGCGTGTAGTGAATAAAAAACGGCACGATCGCCAGCGGATTGACTATGGCCAACAGCGTGACAAGCGGTTTGAAATCCATGGAAGTTCTTTCGCGGGTCGTTCGTCAAATGGCGGGTTTAACGGCGGCGGGCAGGGGCAGCATTTGACCAGTATCGGCGCAAAGTTGTCATCCGCGCAAAGTTTGAGCCTGGCCCCTGATTCAAGCCTCGGTCGGGGAGCCAGAAAAATTGAATGGAAACAGGCACTTGCGAAAAATCTCAGGTGCTTTTTTTTCTTGCCTGTGCAGTTTCTGTGTGGGGGGCTGCATCAGTTCGCCGGTCACCCCCTTTACTCGTCGGACCTGTGTGGGTGCACCGTAAGGACACGTTGCGCAACCAGATCAAGCGCCGGTCGTGCATTGCCTTGCTTGTCGGTCCAGACCTTTGGAGTGAGACTTCCCGCTATTGCCACAGCGTCACCCTCGCGCATTTCAAGCAATGCTGCCATGGGTGCGTCATCGAAGGTGATAACGTTGACAATCAGCGTCTCGCCATCGCTGGTTTGGGCCCGGACCTTGGCGACCACAAACGGCTTGTCACCCTTGCCCATGCGCCGCTCCGGGTCACCAAACACCTTACCTGCTATCAATCCATCAATCATCACGGCTCCACTTGGTAAATGGCAATCATGCCATCCGTCCGCTGCCCGCAATACGGAGCATCGAAAGACTTTCAGGGCTTGGGCAGCTTCCTGTCCTGGATCCCTTATCATTTGAGTGCCGGGCGCTGTCCGGTCTGAGTATTTATGCCAAATACCGTCAACCCATCACTTGTTGAATTGCGTAACCTGACCTTTGGGTACGGGGAGCGCGCCGTTCTGGATGACGTTTCCCTGCGCATACCAAGGGGCAAGGTCACTGCACTGATAGGTCCGATGGGCGGTGGCAAGACGACTACGCTGCGTTTGATGGGCGGCCAGAGCCGTGCGTGGTCGGGGCAAATGCTGTTTGATGGGCAAGATATAGGCCCCATGGATCAGAAACAACTCTATGCCGTCAGGCGTCGCATGGGCATGCTGTTTCAGTTCGGCGCCTTGTTTGCTGACATGAGCGTGTTTGAGAACGTTGCCTTCCCACTGCGTGAGCATACCGATCTGCCCGAATCACTCATCCGTGACATTGTCTTGATGAAGCTCAATGCGGTGGGCCTGCGAAACGCCCGTGACCTCATGCCCAGTGAAGTGTCGGGTGGGATGGCCAAGCGTATTGGCATAGCGCGTGCGATTGCACTGGACCCGGAATTGGTGATGTACGACGAGCCTTTTTCCGGTCTCGATCCGATTTCGCTTCGTGTCGCAGCGCGCCTGATTCGTCAGCTCAATGATTCCATGGGACTGACCAGTATTTTTGTGTCGCATGAACTTAAACAAACCCTTGAGATTGCCGATCATGTTGTCATTCTGGACAATGGAAAGGTCGCGTTCGAAGGCACTGTGGATGAAGTACGCAAGAGCACCGATCCGCTCGTGTTCCAGTATGTGAATGAACGCCCGGATGGCCCGGTGCGGTTTAATTACCCGGCCGTCACTATTGATGAAGATTTTGGCATCTCCAGCCATTCCAAACCAGCGCCTGGTGTTTCCCAATGAGTTGGGACAAAGCGCCAAATTAGTCGATTCGGGGGCCTTGTGCCGCTCCCGGAATGACCGCCCGGTTTTGTCGGTCAAGGTTGCTGGACATGGGCGATCGAAGCGTTGGACCTGGTCAATGGAACATCGGCAGAGCGGGTCAATTTTCGGCCTGGCGCCAACACCCCTGTGCGCTGGCTCCCACCCGCCCCCCGCGTGGCCTCTCCCCAAGTTAGATATGGACGGGTTGTAACAATACGCATACGATGTGCTCTTTTGTATTTATCGCCCACCGTGTTACTTGAATGGGGGTTACATCCCTAAAGGAATCAACGATGAAAAAGACGATTTCGCTTCTCGTCCTGTTGCTAGTTTTTTTCGATACAGGAATTGCCCAAACCAGATGTGCCCGCGATGTCTACGGCAACGTCAATTGCCAAGGACCAGACGGGCAAAGCTCACGCAGCTCAACAGATGTTTATGGAAATATCAATATTCAGCGATCAGACGGCTCGTCAGCAAGCGCCTCTAGGGATGTGTACGGAAACGTCAATCGCCAAGAATCAAATGGCACCTCCTCAAGATCCTCAACAGACGTCTACGGAAATACAAACCAGCAAAATTCTGACGGTAGCTCATCAAGGATTTCCCGAGACGTTTACGGCAATACCATCATTCAACGATCGGATGGCAGTACTGTCAGATGCAGTCGTGATGTATACGGCAATACCAACTGCAATTAGAAGACTTTTAAGTGGGAGCCTATCGACGTTAACTTCACCAACGATGCAGGGAAACATTCATGTCGCACGTTTGGCACTACATTGCGAATCTGACACTGGACGATTTTAATAAGATCATCTTGGCTTTAGTGGCCTTGATCGCGCTCTTCTTGGGTCCGCACATGCAGTTCAAGATCGCAAAGCGTCAAGTTCAGATGCAAGCAGACATAGCGAAGCAGCAGATCGAGACCCAGCAGCAGATTGCAAGGCGGCAGGTAGCCGACAGCATCTCTTCAAGACGACAAGTATGGATCGATGAATTACGCAAGGATGCAGCCGAGTTTCTAACGCTCTTTGCCCGCCTTGCAGAACTGAGGCGTCCAACAGCGGAACTATCGATAGAAGATCAAGGAAAGAACTTTGACGAGATGGCCGCTGCTAACGCACGGGCCCACGAACTGGGCATACGAATCAAACTTCGTTTGAACCCAACTGAGGACGACCACAACAAACTCGATGAGTTGCTAGGTAAGTTATCGGCAGTGAGTAACGACCCCCCACCGAACGAGACGACGGAACAAAAAAATGAGGCAATGGCCGCTTTTCAGGTGGCGCGCACTAAGGTGATCAGCCACGTCCAATTCATACTAAAGAAGGAATGGGAGCGAGTGAAGCGTGGTGATCTGTAATTGAAAAATTCCCAAACAGTAATGCCTTGGCCTATGAACTTGCGCTGCTTTTAAGATTTACGGTACCTAGTCGCCAACGCGGTAAAAATTGACGAATGTCTAAGCGTTTACGCTCTAAAACTCGACTTCCCAGTTCTCAGAATCAACCGCTTCGGGGAGCCAACTGGAACTCGAACCTGCGCGGGATTGCATTCCCGAAAAAGCAGTCAGGGCAGGACGGTAACGCGCCTATATTCACCGGTTGCTGGCCATAAAACGCTCGCCTACCTGCCGCCCGCCACATCCAGCATGGCCCCCGTGGTGTAGCTGGAATCCTCCGACAGCAGCCACACAATGGCCTGGGCCACTTCCAGCGCACTGCCGGCACGCTGCATCGGCACCTGGGGTGCCAGGTCGCGCGCGCGGTCGGGCAGGCCGCCCGACGCGTGGATCTCCGTTTCGATGATGCCGGGGCGCACTGCGTTGACACGAATGCCTTCGGCCGCAACTTCCTTCGCCAGGCCGATGGTGAAGGTATCGATGGCGCCCTTGGCTGCCGCGTAGTCCACATACTGGCCGGGGCCCCCAAGCCGGGCCGCTGCGCTGGACACATTGACTATTGAACCCCCCGCGCCGCCATAGCGCGTGCTCATGCGCTTGACGGCTTCGCGGGCGCACAGAAAAGAGCCGAATACATTGATTTCAAACATGCGCTGAAGGCGTTCATAGGTGATGGCGTCGACGCGCGTGGTCTGGTCCACCACCCCGGCGTTGTTGACCAGTGCTGTGAGTCGCCCCAGCTTGGCGTCGATCTTTTCAAACATCGCCAGCACTTGCGCTTCCTTGGCTACATCGGCCTGCACCGTGATGGCCTGGCCGCCCTCCTGGCGAATCTGCCGCACCACCTCATCGGCCGCCAGGGAGTTGGTGGTGTAGTTGACAGCCACCACGTAGCCCTGGCGCGCTGCCAGCAGGGCCGTCGCCGCGCCAATGCCACGCGAGCCACCCGTGATCAAAACAATCTTGGACAAATCGGATCTCCTGCAGAAAATGGCAATCCCGGGTAAAAACGGGATTATGGCGAATCAATGTACTGTAATCAATATCCGAATAATGAACGCACCTAACTGGAGACGATCTTGAGCACAACTGTGGACTATTACTTTACGCCGCAAAGCCCCTGGACCTACCTGGGGCACGAGCGGTTTGCGCAGATAGCGCGCGCGGCAGGCGCCGTGGTTCGCGTTTTGCCGATGGACCTGGGCGGCAAGGTGTTCCCCATTTCGGGCGGCTTGCCGCTGGGCAAGCGCGCACCGCAGCGCCAGGCCTACCGGCTGCTGGAGCTGCAGCGCTACTCAGACTACCTTCACGCGCCGCTGAACCTCAAACCCAGATACTTTCCGGTGTCCGGGGACGACGCCTCGCGCCTCATCATCGCCGTGGACCTGCACGACGACCCTGACGCGGCGATGAAAATCAGCGGTGCGATTTTCAGTGCGGTGTGGGTGCGCGAGCGCAACATAGCCGACGAGAAGGTGCTGGCCGAATTGCTGGCGGAATGCGGCTTGAGCGCCGAGCGGCTGGAGCAGTCCTACAGCCAGGCGGTGCAGGAGCGCTACGAAGCCAACACCCAGCAGGCGATTGACGCAGGCGTGTTCGGTGCGCCCAGCTACGTGATTGACGGTGAACTGTTCTGGGGACAGGACCGGCTCGATTTTGTGGAGCGCAAACTCAAGGCGGGTTCATAGGCGCCGCCACGGCGTTACGACGCGGACCAGGCCAGCATTCATCGCAAACATTCAACCAAAAAATTTAAGAGGAATATCCACATCATGGGTCAATTCATCAATCTCAAAGCCGCCGATGGTTTCGTCGTACCGGCCTACGTCGCGAAACCCGCAGGCCAGCCGCGTGGCGGCATCGTGGTGCTGCAGGAAATTTTCGGCGTCAACTCGCATATCCGCGCTGTCGCTGACCGCTTTGCCGCGCAGGGCTATCTGGCGGTGGCGCCTGCTACGCAGGAACGCGCCAAGCCCGGCGTGGAACTCGGCTACACCGAAGCCGACATGAACGAGGGCTTCGGGTACAAGACGGCCGTGGACGCGCTGCCCGCCCCGGGCGTGCTGCAGGACATTCAGGCGGGCATCGACCATGCAGCCAATGCCAGCGGCGGCAAGGTGGGCATTGTGGGATTTTGCTGGGGCGGCCTGCTGACGTGGCGCGCCGCCTGCACGCTAAAAGGCCTGAGCGCCGCCATTGCCTACTACGGCGGCGGCATCACGGCCCCAAAGGAGATTGCGCGCCAGCCCCAGTGCCCGGTCATGGCGCACTTCGGCGACCAGGATCACTGGATACCCATGGCGGGCATAGCCGCTTTTACCCAGGCGCACCCGGAAGTTGAAGTGCATGTCTACCCGGCCAACCACGGCTTCAATTGCGATCAGCGCGGCGCCTACAACGAAGCGGCCGCCACGCTGGCGAGTGAGCGCTCACTGGCGTTCTTCGCTGCCAATCTGGCCTGACAGCCGGTATTCCGCTGCGGGTTGATGGTCTTTCTGGGCTGCAGCCCATACTGAACGGGTGCAGGCAGCTATTGGTTTTGTAGCAATGCGCTACCGGCCGGTTCTGGCCAGATAGCGTTTGCGCCAGAACACGAGCAGCACCAGCATCACCAGCAGCAGCATGAAGCCGAAGGTCCACCAAAAACCTGTGGGGCTATGGATGATGGGCAGGAACTCGAAGTTCATGCCGAAAAACCCGGTGATCAGGTTCAGCGGCAAAAACACGGCGGTTATTGCCGTGAGCGTGCGCATGATGTCGTTGGTGCGGTGGCTTTGTGCCGAAAAATGCAGCTGCACCGCGGTTTCGGCGCTTTGCTCCATGCGCCGTACATGGTGCACGACTCGCTCGATGTGCTCTAGCACGTCACGCGAGCGGATTTTCAGCAGCTCGCGTTCGCGCTTGGCGCCGGGCGTGTCGCCGTCAGGCCAGGCTTCAACCGAGTCAATCCAGTCTTGCAGCGCCGAGCGCTGGTCTTCGCAGATCTCCTCCAGGTGCTGCATGGCCAGCCGTGCGTCGAGCACCGAACTCCAGTTGGTAAAGCGCGTGGCGGGATTGAGCAGTTCGGACTGCCAGTGACCGAGCTGGCGCGTGAGCTCGCGCCGCAGCTCCAGGTAACCGTCCACCATGTGGTTGACGATGCGCAGCATCAGGTCGGCCGGGCTGGCAGGCAGCTTGACGCCGCTGGCGCGTGCTTCGGTGCTGGTGGCGTTGAGCAGCTTGAGCGCGAAGGCATCGCACACGGCGCAACCGGCCGGGTGCACGGTCAGCAGCACATGGTCAAACACCGCAAAGCCCACGGGGCTGGTGTCAATACGCTTGAGCACCGGTGGCCCGCTGCGTTTCGTGGGTGCAGGCAGGGGCTCGCCGGGGTCGGTTTCCGTGTGGCCGGCGGCGAGGCGGCGGAACACCAGCATGTCGTACTGCGAGGTGTAGTCGTAATGCGAGGGCAACTGCTTGTTCAGCAGGTCGGAGATGTGCAGATCCACCAGTTGCGTGCCGCACAGGCTTTGCAGTGTCGCCTGGATTTGCGCCTGCATCACCTCAAATTCGCGCCGCGCGCAGGCGATCCAGACAAAGCCTTGCGCCGGCATTTGTGTCGGCAGGGCATCGGTTTCTGTAATGCCCTGGCTGCCAGAGGTGATGTTGAAAACACGCATGGAAGCTTGAGCCCCTGGATTTAACCCGGTTTAAGTATCAAATCGGTCTCCAGCCCTTATGGATAGAGAATAACAAGCTACTATTTTTATAGTAAGCCCGGCGCTGCGGGCGGGCCGGTTCAGGCCTGCTGCAGCTTTCTGGCGGCGTCTATTGCAAAGTAGGTCAGCACGCCGTCGGCGCCGGCACGTTTGAAGGCCAGCAGGCTTTCCATCATGACCGCATCGTGGTCGAGCCAGCCGTTTTGGGCGGCGGCCTTGAGCATGGCGTACTCGCCGCTGACCTGGTAGGCAAACGTGGGCACCTTGAACTCGTCCTTCACGCGGCGCACCACGTCCAGATACGGCATGCCAGGCTTGACCATCACCATGTCCGCGCCTTCGGCAATGTCCATGGCGACTTCGCGCAGTGCCTCGTCACTGTTGCCGGGGTCCATCTGGTAGACCTTTTTGTCGGCCTTGCCCAGGTTGCTGGCCGACCCCACGGCGTCGCGGAACGGGCCGTAAAACGCGCTCGCGTACTTGGCGCTGTAGGCCATGATGCGGGTGTGGATGAGATTCTGGCTTTCCAGCGCCTGGCGGATGGCGCCTATCCGGCCGTCCATCATGTCGCTGGGCGCGACGATATCGACACCGGCCTCGGCTTGCGTGAGCGCCTGTCCGACCAGCACTTCGATGGTTTCGTCATTCATGATGTAGCCATTGCTGTCCGGCAGGCCGTCCTGGCCGTGGCTGGTGAACGGGTCCAGTGCCACGTCGGTCATCACACCCAGTTCGGGAAAGTGTTTCTTGAGCTCGCGCACCACGCGCGGCACCAGGCCCTCGGGGTTCAGCGCTTCCTGGCCGTCAGGGGTTTTGAGCGAAGCGTCGATCACCGGAAACAGCGCCATCACCGGGATGCCCAGCTTCACGCACTCTTCGGCCACCGGCAGCAGCAAGTCCAGGCTGAGCCGCTCCACGCCAGGCATGGAGGCGATGGCCACGCGTTGCTGGTGGCCGTCGGTTACAAATACAGGGTAAATCAGGTCGTGGGCGGTAAGTGTGTGCTCACGGACCAGGTTGCGTGTGAAGCTGTCACGGCGCAGGCGGCGGGGGCGGCCCATCGGAAAGGGTGCGAAGTTGGAGGCGTGTAATGTCATGGCGCAAATTGTGCCAAAGCTTTAGCTGCTTGGCATGAATTATTTGACCTATGCTCTCTGCCCTATACCCTTTGTGCTCCATGGCCTGTCCGGCTTTACATTGAAATTTCCTGGTTTCCCTGGAAAAGTATTGCCAAGGCTTGCCCGGCGTGGTTAGAATTTAAAAGTGTAGTCACCAATTTGGTAACTGCATCCCGCTTTTCCTCCCTGAGCGGGGCCTTTGCGTGTGACAGCAAAAAGGCTTGTCCGCCCGGCTGACCTTCGCGTCACCCGGGCGTTTTTTCGTCCAAAGCGCGCGGGTTACACTAGGCCGATGCTGATGCTCTGGGTCAAATCACTTCATATTGTTTTTGTTGCCAGTTGGTTTGCGGGGCTTTTTTACCTGCCGCGCATTTTTGTGAATCTGGCCATGGTGCCGCCGGAAAGCGTGGCCGAGCGCGAGCGACTGCTCCTGATGGCCCGCAAGCTGCTGCGGTTTACCACCCTCATTGCGGTTCCCGCGCTGGGGCTGGGCGTGTGGCTTTGGGCAGGCTATGGGATTGGCTGGGGACCGGGCAATGGCTGGATGCACGCCAAACTGGCCATTGTGGTGCTGGTCATTGGCTATCACCACGCCTGCAGCCGTATGCTGACCAAGTTTGAGCAGAACCGCAACACGCGCCGCCATGTGTGGTTTCGCTGGTTCAATGAGGTACCGGTCATTTTGATGCTCATCGTGGTTGTTCTGGTGGTGGTCAAGCCCTTTTCCTAACCAGCCGCCGTTTCAGCGCAAGCGTCATGGACCGGCGACCCTCTCCTTCCCGAACGGCGCCCGGTGCGCATCGCACGACGGCCTGGCCACTGGCACTGGCGGCCATCTGCCTGGTTGTATACGCCAGCCTGTACCCCTTTGCTGACTGGCGCAACCAAGGCATCTCGCCACTGCGGTTTCTGACGGCGCCGCTGCCAAAGTACTGGACCGGTTTTGATGTGGGCATCAACCTGCTGGGCTATGCGCCGCTGGGTTTTTTGCTGGCGCTGTCGGCGCTGCGTAGCCAGCGCGCGTTCTGGGCCATCAGTGTGGCGGTGGTCAGCAGCGGGCTGCTGTCGCTCTCGATGGAAACGCTGCAAAGCTACCTGCCGTCGCGCGTCCCTTCCAATGTGGATCTGGCGCTCAACACGCTTGGCGCCTGGCTGGGCGCTTGCTGTGCCTGGGCGCTTGAGAAAGTCGGCGTGGTCGATCGCTGGAGCCGCTTCAGGGTACGCTGGTTTTCCCAGGATGCACGGGGTGCGCTGGTGTTGCTGCTGCTCTGGCCGCTGGCACTGCTGTTTCCCGCCTCGGTGCCCATGGGCTTGGGCCAGGTGTTCGAGCGGCTGGAGTCCGCGCTGGCCGAGGCCTTGGCCGACACCCCGTTCCTGGAGTGGATGCCCGTGCGTGACATGGAACTGCAGCCGCTGGTGCCCATGGCCGAACTCCTCTGCGTGGCCCTGGGAGCGCTTATTCCCTGCCTGCTGGGCTATTGCGTGATCCGCACACGCTGGAAACGTGCGGCGTTCTCGGTGGCCGTGCTGGCGGTTGGCATTGCTGCGTCGGCCTTGTCGGCGGCGCTCAGCTACGGGCCCCAGCATGCTTGGGCCTGGCTGGATGTGCCGGTGCAGGTGGGTCTGGGGCTGACCGCCGTGCTCGCCATGCTGTTGCTGGCGGTACCACGCCGCGGCGCGGCGGCACTGACGCTGCTGGCATTGGCCATTCACCTGGGGCTGCTCAACCAGGCGCCCGCCGACCCCTATTTTGCGCAGACGCTGCAAATCTGGGAGCAGGGCCGTTTCATCCGTTTTTACGGTGTGGTGCAGTGGCTGGGCTGGCTCTGGCCCTATGCGGCAATGCTGCATGTCTTGCTACGGCTGTCTGGCCGCGAGCGCGCGCAGGCAGCTGAAACGTAAAATCAAGCCATGACCTCATCCATTTCCCAAGACGCCGTCCCCAATGAATCGGCCGCCCAGGTTACCCCCGCAACGGACGCCTATTACAAACGTCATATTTTCTTTTGCCTGAACCAGCGCAGTCATGGCGAGGCCTGCTGCGCCGACCACCGCGCGCAGGAAGCATTTGACCGATGCAAATCGCAGGTCAAGGCCGCCGGGCTGGCCGGGCCGGCCAAGGTGCGGGTCAACAAAGCCGGCTGCCTGGACCGCTGCGCAGCGGGCCCGGTGGCCGTGGTCTACCCCGAAGGCGTCTGGTACACCTATGTGGACGCGAGCGACATTGACGAGATTGTCGAGTCACACCTCAAAAACGGCCAGGTGGTAAAGCGCTTGCTGATACCGGCGCATCTGGGGCGATAGGCCCTGTCGCCCCAGACCGGCGGCTGATTTCCTGAAAAAAAGCATGATTTTTGCCTCTAGCCCAATAAACACGGGAATAAGCAGCTCCTGTTTATATAGCAATTCATTTGAGTGGAAAGTGTCCCTGTGAACTCCCAAACCCAAAAATCAAGCATCCAGGGCCCGGCAGGTGCGCTTGAAATCGCGCGGGATGCACCGGTCGGCGCCTCCCGCGGCGTGGCCGTCATTGCCCATCCGCACCCGCTGTTTGGCGGCACCATGGACAACAAGGTGGTGCAAACGCTGGCGCGCGCCTTCGTGCAGTGCGGCTGGACAGCCGTGCGCTTTAACTTTCGGGGCGTGGGCGGCAGTGCCGGCAGCCACGATGAGGGCCGGGGCGAGCTGGATGATTTCCTGGCGGTGGTGCAGCATGTGGCGCCGCCAGGTGAGCGCGAAAGTGAAAGCGCGTTGGCGCTGGCCGGCTTTTCGTTTGGGGCTTTTGTCACCACGCACGCCTTTGAGCGCCTGAATCCGACCCGCAACATCGAAAAACTGGTGTTGGTCGGCACCAGCGTCAGCCGCGCTCCCGCGGCCCCGATTGACAAGGCCGCGCACCTCAAAACCCTGGTGCTGCATGGCGAGCAGGACGACACAGTGCTGCTGTCGGCCGTGATGGACTGGGCGCGGCCGCAAGCACTTCCTGTTACGGTTGTCCCGGGGCTCGGTCATTTCTTTCATGGACAATTGACTCTGCTGAAAAATCTGGTGGTGCGCCACCTTTCATCGCCCACCCTCTGATTTTTGGTCCCTGCTGACCTTTTTATCCGTCCTTTCTTTCGTCATCCACTTCTAGTCACGGACTTACCCGACATGCAATGTTCCCTCAAGATTCCTCGCGGTTTATGCAGCCTGCATGGCTTCGCCGCCACCGCGCTGCTGGCTTTCTCCGCCTTGCTGCCCGCAGCGCAGGCCCAAACCCCGCAAGCACCCGAGATTGCTGCCCGTTCCTATTTGCTGCTGGATGTCACGGCCAACCAGATACTGGCCGCCAAAGACATTGATTCCCCCGTCGAGCCAGCCTCGCTGACCAAGTTGATGACTGAATACCTGGTGTTCGACGCCCTCAAATCCAAAAAAATCAGCCTCAAGCAAACCCTCGGCGTCAGCGAGCGCGCCTGGAAAATGCCGGGTTCCCGTATGTTCATTGACCCGAAGATGCAGGTGCCGGTTGAAGATCTCATCAAGGGCATGGTCGTGCAGTCGGGCAACGACGCCACCATGGCGCTGGCCGAGGGTGTGGGCGGCACGGCCGAGCACTTTGTGCAGCTCATGAATGAGCAGGCCAAGGCGCTGGGCATGAAATCAACAAGCTACAAAAATCCGGAAGGTCTGACTGAAACGGGTCACACCACGACCGCGCGCGACCTGAGCATTCTGGCCACCCGCCTGATGCACGATTTCCCAGACTACATCGGCTATTCAGCGATGAAGAAGTACCGCTACCCCGGCACGCCTGCGGCCAACGACACCAACCGCAACACGCTGCTGTTCCGCGACCCTACCGTCGACGGCCTCAAAACCGGCCACACCGAGGCCGCCGGCTATTGCCTGATTGCCACCGCCAAGCGCGACTTCCCGAACCTGGGTGTCGGTGGCGCGCCCGGCAGTCGGCGCCTGCTGGCCATTGTGTTGGGAACCTCCAGCGACAGCGCCCGTGCCAGCGAATCGCAAAAACTGCTGAACTGGGGCTACACCGCGTTTGAAGCCGTGAAACTGTTTGATGCGGGTCAGGCGGTCGTCGCGCCTTCCGTGTGGAAAGGCAAGGCCTCTACCGTGAAGCTGGGCCGGCCCGAAGCCATTGTGGTGGCGGTGGCCGCCGGCAGCGCGCCCAAAGTCAAAACCCAGGTCGCACGGCCTGACCCGCTGGTCGCGCCCTTTGTGAAGGGCCAGTCGCTGGGAACGCTCAAGGTCATGCTGGGTGAGAACCCCACGCCCGTGGCAGAAGTGCCGCTGGTGGCGCTGGAAGCCGTGGAAGAGGCCGGCATTCTCGGCCGCGCCTGGGATTCCATCAGGCTCTGGATCAAGTAGCCGACGCCAGCGTCATGGCAGGTGCAAGGCTGCCGTGACGCTTGCTGAGGGACGAGGCCGCCGAGGCTATTTTATTCACTTGTGCAAGCTGCGGTTAACCGTGGTGCCGTGTTCCGCTTGAGTCTTTTTATTATCCGACTTATACTAGAAGGCTTTTCCGCTTTTGGTGCGGAGAAGTTTTTATTGTTTTTCAGACGTTTAGGGACGTTTTTCCAATGCCAACCATCAATCAGTTAGTCCGTCAGGGGCGCGAGGTCGAAAAGATCAAGTCGAAAAGCCCTGCGATGGAAAATTCTCCGCAGCGTCGCGGTGTATGCACCCGTGTGTACACCACAACGCCTAAAAAGCCAAACTCCGCTCTGCGTAAAGTCGCCAAAGTGCGCTTGACCAACGGATTTGAAATCATTTCCTACATCGGCGGCGAAGGCCACAACCTGCAGGAACACAGCGTGGTGCTGGTTCGTGGCGGTCGTGTCAAGGACTTGCCGGGTGTGCGTTACCACATCGTTCGTGGTGCGCTCGATTTGCAAGGCGTGAAAGATCGCAAGCAGTCGCGTTCCAAGTACGGTGCCAAGCGCCCGAAAAAGGCCTAATTGGCTTAACCGGCTCGGACTCTGCGGTTCGCGCCAGAAGAAGTTGTTGTGACTCCTTCAAAAAACAGGTGCTTGACTCATCCTGGCAGGTGTTTTAAGCGAAGTGACCCAAGTGCAAATGGTTGCGCCGGTCGAGTAAGTGAGGGTTGTGATAACTCTCGCGGTGCTGCTTCATAAGCGGTGCCAACTGAAGCAAAGAGGTGAAAAAATGCCACGTCGTCGCGAAGTCCCTAAACGTGAAATTCTTCCTGATCCAAAATTTGGTGATGTCGATCTCGCCAAATTCATGAACGTGATCATGCAAGGCGGCAAGAAAGCCGTCGCGGAGCGCATCATTTACGGCGCTCTGGAGCAAATTGAGAAAAAGAACCCCGGCAAAGACCCGCTTGAGGCTTTCCACATGGCCATCGGCAACATCAAGCCCATGGTTGAGGTGAAATCCCGCCGTGTCGGTGGTGCCAATTACCAGGTGCCGGTTGAGGTGCGCCCTGTCCGCCGTATGGCCCTGGCCATGCGCTGGCTCAAGGAAGCCGCCAAAAAGCGCGGCGAAAAATCCATGTCCCTGCGTCTGGCCAATGAGCTAATGGAGGCCACTGAAGGCCGTGGCGGCGCCATGAAAAAGCGTGACGAAGTTCACCGCATGGCAGAGGCCAACAAGGCCTTCAGCCACTTCCGCTTCTAATTTTTCGATGGCAGTGTTTGCAGCGCTGATTTGACGGGTTGCCGAGCGATCTCAGGGTGCCAACCACCTTGAGATCCGCTGGTTCAATCCCAATTCTGCCGGCTAGGCGCACAACGGCCCGGCCGGCAGACGCGCAAAACAAGCATGAAAGTTGTCTTGGCAACGAGTCTATGTTCGTAACCTCGAACTGAAAGTAATTTATGTCCCGCGCTACCCCCATTCAAAACTACCGCAACATCGGTATTTCCGC
>DFWY01000087.1:0-11934 GCA_002381615.1 Polaromonas sp. UBA4122
ATGGCCACGCGCTGCCGCTCGCCACC
The DNA here is from genome assembly GCA_002381615.1 of Polaromonas sp. UBA4122. GTDB lineage: Bacteria > Pseudomonadota > Gammaproteobacteria > Burkholderiales > Burkholderiaceae_C > Polaromonas. Next base: position 27 of record DFWY01000087.1, read on the forward strand.
TGAAAGCGCGCTGGGCATGCGTTCGAGCAAACTTTCGATGCCTAGCAGTTCAATGGCAAGCGCCAATGAGACTCGCTGCTGCGACGCCGGAACGCGGCGCTGGCCGTAATGCAGATTGCGCTGCACGTCGAGGTGCGAGAAAAGACTCGCCTCCTGGAATACAAAGCCGAGTGGCCGCCGGTAAACGGGCACCAGCAAGCCTTTGGCATCGTCTTGCCAAACCTCACCATTGACCACAACGCGGCCAACGCAGCCACGCTCCAGGCCGGCAATACCGCGCAGCAGCGTCGTTTTGCCGGATCCCGATAGCGGCATGATGCACAAGCTGCGCACACTCAATCCGGGCAAGCTGTTTCTGGAAGCGCCTACCGGCAACAGCGCCACCTGCAAGAGTTGCGCCCATTGCCCCTGGATGGCCATGAACTGCCTGTTTGACGTGGCCCGCGTGCTGGAGACCGGCGCCAATGAGGTTCACGTCGACCCCGCATTGGGCCTGCGGGCTCGCGTTCCGATTGACCGGATGTTGGCGTTTACTGCGGCGCTCAAAGGCGGGCGAGACGCTGGGAGTCTGATGCCGCTCATAGGGGCGGCGTAGTCGGCGCTGGTCGCGAGGGCAGAGATTGGGGCATGGGCCCGCGCCTCATACTGTCAAATGCCCAGAAATCGGCGGGGACCCACACCCCAATCTCTGCGGGCGACGTCTCTGGTTAACGAAGCTGGTTTTGATGCTCGCGAAGGACAGGTCTGCAGCGGGAGCGGCCGATCCCAATGACCGTTATTCGGAAGTCAAAAAAGTGTTCTTAAACAAGTCAGTGTGGCATCGTGACTCAGGCGGTCTGTGACATGAATTAGATGATGTTATTCGTGGGCAGGGATATGGGGCATTCAGGGTGCTCGGCACTTGTCAAGCGCCAAGGTGGTTCCGTTTCTTTGGGGATGACAGCTGTTGGCGCCTACTGGAGTTGTCGATGCAGCAAAGGCATCAACGCCTGTTGCCCCTTGGGAGTCAAACTCAACGCACGCGAATCACGCCGCATGGTGAGCCAATGCTGCGCGACATAGTGCTCCAACAACGCTTTAGGCAGCGCACCCGCCAAATGGTCTTTTCGTTCCGACCAGTCCATGCACGGATACGCCAATCGTGCCGCGGATATTTTTGGTATTACTACGCCCAGCTTGACGAGCCAAATATGGCCTGCATCCGTGAGCCGCAAGCCCTGCTCAGTCTGCTCCAAATGTTTGCATCGCATCAGCATCTCAAACTGCGCCACACCCAGTTCGCCCGCCAGATGGCCGTAGCAGCGGCGCGCGCATTTGAGCGGTCGAAAAGCGGGTTTACTCCAGCGTTCGCTTAGGTTGTCGCGCTCGGCCACCACGGAAAGCGCTTCCAATGCGTGGGCCACATCCTCATCCGCCAGCGCAAAGTATTTGTGGCGCCCTTGAACGCGGAGAATGACCATGCCGTTGTCGACCAGTTGCGCGAGCTGGGTGCTGGCCGCTTGTGGAGTGATTCCTGCGACCGTGGCCAGTTCGCCCGCACTGCGGTATTCCGCTCCCATCAGCGCCGCCAACATGCGTGCACGGCTGGGGTCAGCGATGACGGCGGCGATGCGCGAAAAGCGCGGCTCTGGGTTATGCATGGAGCTATTGTGCAGGCTTACGACACGAGTTCCGAGGTGCGGTTGATGGTGCCCGTCACGTTTTGAGTGAAAGTACGTTCTTCCCACAAGATAAAGCGCCTTTCTTGAGCCCAGGCAAAATTGCGCGCACCTTCTTCATCTTGACGCAGCCGGGCGCGATAAGCCTCATAGGCGGCAAGGCTCTCAAAATTGATAAACCCCACGCTTCAAAGTTACTGCCCTCATGTGGCAAAAAATAGCCCACCAAATGTTCCCCACAGCGAGGGATGATACGGCCCCAGTTTCCCGCGTAAGTCGCAAATGCGTCCTTTTGAAAGGGATCAATCTCGTAGCGGATAAAACAGGTGATGCTCATGCTATGCCTTTCCCTGTGTGGGGTGTGGTTTGGTGATGTTGCAGCGAATCCGAAGGTGCCTGCACGCGTTCGTTGAGCCCGTAATCGCGCTGCACTTCGGCCACACGCAGGCGATAGTTGGACAGCACGCCCGTTCGACCCCGCGCCTGAGCGTCGCGATGTGTTTGCAGGTTACGCCAGACTTGCACTGCGGCCTCATCCCGCCAAAACGACAGAGACAGGTATTTGCCGGGGGTGGCCAGACTTTCAAAGCGTTCGATGGAGATAAACCCGTCTATCTTGTCCAACTCCGGCCGCAGTTCGGCCGCCAGTTCAAAGTACTCGGGCTTTCGCTCGGCGTCTGGCCAAAGTTCAAAAATAACAGCGATCATGGTGTTCCTAAAAAATCGTTGACAGCTTGGTACAGCGCGGTCCGACCGTTTTCAAGGTGCATCAGATGGGTGGCGTGGGGTATCTTGACTTCGCGCTTGCTGGTGCTGCCTGCCGCGGCCAACCACGCGGTGGCATCTTGGTCGGTGCACAGCGAATCCCATTCGCCGCGCACCAATAGAACGGACGTGCTCAGTTTGGCAGGCTCGTAGAGCGCGGTGCCAGACCACTGGGTCATGATGTCCATCAAAGGCCCATTTGGAGTGGTCAATGACGGTGGCTGGCGCGCGGCGCTACTCGGGTCTTGCGCAAGGTAGGCGCTGGCCCAGGCTTGTATGTACCGGTCTTGTAGCATGGGTGGTTGACCCTTGGGCACGTCTTCAATGAAACGGCGGTACTGTTCCCATACGCTCAACAAGCGGGTGGAGCCCAGCGACGGTACCGTGAGGGACATGTGTCGCTGCACGATGGGAGCAAACATGACAAGCTTGCCCACTTTTTCAGGAGATTGAATCACAAATTTCGCAGCCGGAATGGTGCCCCAAGAGTGCGCCACCAAATAAATGGGCTTGCCGCCGTTTTGACTGCGGATGCTGTCAACCACGGCGGCAATTTGCAAGGCGGCGCTGTCAGCGCGGCCAATCGGTTTTTGGTCTATGTCAAGCGGACGCTCGGAACGTCCAAAGCCTGAAAAGTCAAATCCCCATACGGTGTAGCCAGCCGCGTTGAGCACGTCCGCCCAAGACTGTCCGTCAAAGCGGAAGAAGACAGACAAGTCAGAGCCAAAGGTGGCGCCGTGCACGTACAGCACATCGCCCATAGCGGAGCCGCGCGTGGCAGCTTGTTTGCCAACATGCAAACTCAAACCGCTGAAGGGTTCGAGCACTTGGCTGGTTTGCAGTGGCGATACGCCCGGCAAGGCTGTCGCTGAGGATGCAGGAGTGGGGGAAGGTTGCGCCCACACTTGCCCCATTCCGATCAGTCCAATTCCCAAACCCAACAAACCTAGAATCCGTTTTTTCATGTTGCAATCTTTCAAGAGTAGAGCAGCGATCATGAGACTTCTATGGCTGTAGATGCTTCGGGTTAGACAGAAGTAAGGGCGCCATGGGAAATTGGCTCGGAAACCCACCGTCGGGTATCGGGTGACCAGTTTTGGAATTTGTAGACCCGCTTTCAGTCTTCAAGAGTCCACCGACTTGCGCTGCAGTCATTTGATAACAACGTCCCAGTAAACAGCAGGTATCCAAATTGACCTACTCGATTTCAACGTTTGCTTTTGTACCCTGATTCGCGCTGGCTTCGCATGGTCAGCACAAAGACCGTATCAAGCGGCGCCACGTAGCGATACAGCGCAACGTAGCCACGGGAAGCCCGCCCAATAATCAACTCGCGTTTGCCGCCTTTGACTGGCCGACCAATCATGGGGCTGGTAGCCAATACTTGCACAGCCTCCAGAATTTCCCCTATGCGTTCGGGTGCGGAGCCGACGTCGAACTGCGCGATGTAGTCAAAGAAGCGGTCGAAGTCGTCGAACACCTCAGGAGCCATCTCAATGCGGGTCATTGCAATCGTCAACGCTTGGAGCTGCGAGCCAAGGGCTTGGTCGGGCTTTCGCCAAGTGATTTGGCTTTCAGATACGCCTTTGCGTCTTCCCAGGATACCGTCTTCCCGGAAGCCAATATTCCCTTCCACCGCTCGTCTGCGACTTCATGGAATTCACTGTCGAGTTCAACCTGCTCAACCGTTTGGGATATGGCGTCGAGAATGAAGGCATGCGCTGATTTACCAGCTTGTTCTGCCGCAGCAGCGATGCGCTCCTTCATGCTGTCATCGAGCCGGATGGTGGTGGTCTGCATGGTTCTCTTTCAAAGTACCAGTTCAATGTAGCATGATTGTGCTACTCATGCAAACCGCCGGGATTTTACTCAACCGCCCGATGTCAACGCCATGGCGTGCTGTGTCATGCAAGCTCCTCTGGGGGGAAGTCAAAACTGTCACGGAACGTGAAGTAAAGCGAGGTAAAAAACATCGACGCCATCAGCAGCAGGGCGGGAAACAGCAGGTCGCCGGCCAAGCCCGGATTGCCCATCAGAGATGCGATTGTGGTCACGCTCACCACCAGCAGGATCAGCACGGCCAGCCACATCAGGCCAAATACCGCATAGGCCCAGAAATTGCGCCCACACGCCACGATGCTGAAGAACGGATAGGCTTTTCAACCACACGAGGCCAAGTATCGCAGCTTGGGTCAGCCCTCGCTCCGCGGGAAGGCCCTCGATTTGTTGCCCTGCCTGGCGGGTTCACCACCAAAGAGCCCTGTTCAGGAGATCGATTTCCGGTGTGCGGGGTACGCCACACGCAGGGCTACCCCGCAGCGCATCTGAATCGCCGGTTTGACCGGTCACCGGTTGACGCGCTGATCGACCTGATAGTCGGGTGCCGCTTGCGCAGCCGGATCCCAGTCCGGCTCGATTTGCACCCCGTCCCCATCTGCGCATCACAGTCCTCCCACAGCGGTGGCCCGCGCGCGGTGGCTATGCTCGGGGCCTGGGAGTCCACGCCGATGTGGTCGAGGATCTTCCTTATCTGTGCGCCCTCGGTAATAAACGCGATCAGGCGCATTTGGCCACCGCACATCGGACACAGCAGCGGGAAGACCTGCGTTGGGCGACGCCCAGGCGCGCGCGCTGCTGGCGGCGCCGCCGACCGATACCTTGAAGGGAAAACGGGATCGGGCTATTTTGTCGCTGTTGCTGTATCACGGGCTGCGTCGTGAAGAGTTAACGAAATTGCGGGTGAAAGACTGCAACCAGGAAAGGCGCGGCGTGCCGCACCTGTGCGTGCAGGGCAAGGGCGGAAAGCTGCGCTACCTGCCGACCCATCCCGATACCTTGCGTCTGGTGGCGGAGTATCTGGAGGCGGCAGGCCACGGCCTGGAACTGGACGGGCCGCTGTTTCGGCGCATCCGCGCGCCGCAGGCCGGGACGGTTGCCAGCGCCTTGACGCCGGGCGCGGTCTATGCCGAGGTGGTGGTGTTCTATATGGATCAGCTTGGGATCTCTGGTGACAACATGGGGCCGCATGCGCTGCGCGCCACCGCCGCCACCAGCGCCCTGGAGAACAACGCCGATATTGCCAAGGTCCAGGAGTGGCTGGGGCATGCCAGCATCAGCACCACCCGGGTCTACGACCGGCGTACCTCCAAGCCGCAAGACTCACCCACATTCCGAGTCGCCTACTGAGGACCGATTCCAATGCCAAATTGGTGTTGACGCCAGGTCTTTTACGGTGGCGTGTCGGCGGGGGTATCTCTGGCGGTTCTGTCGCATTAAGCGTTTTCAGAAATTTTGACACACCATAGGTAGCCAACTTATTGTGCATAGACACTACCTGTAGCGGCCAACTTGCTAAGTTCTTGCTTAATGCGACAGAACCTCGTTCAGCGCCTCAAGTGCCCGATTCTTTTGTTGGTAGACGAACTTGCGACTGACGTTGTTCTCGGATGCCAGGTGGCTGATGTTGGCAGAGCCGCTCATTGCTTGGATGGCCAGGTCGATGCGTTGGGTCGTGAGAAGTTTGGTTGCCTGGAAAGTTGATGAGGTCATGCCGATATGCCGCTGGAAATGAAGGGCAGCAAGTATCAGTGAGTTCGCAGTTCGAATACCTGGCCACGTCAATATTCGCTTTGAAACGGGGTTAAAGTGTTACCCGGGTTTGAACCACGCCTACGTCCTGACCCTCATTGCTGAGCGCTGGGTGTGTTTATACGATTCAACTGCAACCACCTCGCTACCATCACGGGGTGCACCGCCAACGCGTGATCACATTGATGGCGGTCAAGTATGGAATGTATGATCGACCTCCTTATGCGATGAAGCATTCTGTGGCAATTGCCACATCCCTACGCTATCTATCCAAGGATCAAATATGAAATTCATTTCCCGTACATTGAGCGGCATGGTCTGCGCGGTTTGTTTGGGGCTGGCTGTGCCAGCCATGGCCGCCGAAAAAGTCAACATCGGCGTTGTGACCGGTCCGACCTTTGCCCATACCATTGCGGCCCAAAAGTTCAAGGAAGAAATCGACAAGGCCTTGCCCGGCAAGTACGATGTGATCGTTCACCACTCTGCTGCATTGGGCAGCGAAACACAAGTCCTTCAACAACTGCAGTTGGGCACGGTTCAAATGAGCGTGTGTACGACCGGTCCGATCGAGGCCTTTGTCCCCGAGATCAAGGCGCTGGAAATGCCCTTTCTGTTTAGCTCCTACGAGGCGTCAGACAAGGTTCTGGACGGTCCCATTGGCCAGGATTTGCTCAAACGTTTTGACAAGGCCGGGCTGGTCGGCATGCATTTTCTGGACAACGGCTTTCGCAACGTAACCAACTCGAAGCGTCCGGTAAACGGTCCTGATGACCTCAAGGGTATGAAGATTCGCACGATGGAATCGCCTACCCACCTTGCAATCTGGCGCGCCATTGGTGCCAACCCAACGCCTATGGCCTGGCCTATCACCACCCAGCTTCAGCAGGGTGTTCTTGATGGTCAGGAAAATCCAATTTCTGTGATCTTCGCCGCCAAGCTCAATGAAGCCGGACAAAAATACCTGTCTATCACCCGTCACGTGTATTCCGCACTGGTGTTTGTTGGCAGCAAGGCCTTTATGGACAAGCTGCCAGCTGCCGATCGCAAGGCTTTCATGGACGCGTCCAAGACAGCTTCGATCGTGGCTCGCCGCTACGTGCGCGACAACGAGGCTAGCCAGCTCGCAGCGCTGAAAGCCGCTGGCATGCAGGTAGTCGAGAACCCTGACCTGGCCGCCTTCCGTGCCAAGACCGAACCGGTTTATGCATCCTTGAGCGGTGATACCAAGAAAATCGTCGACGAAATTCGCAAGACTGTCAAGTAAGAAGCCTGTGAGTGCAAACGGCGTGGCGCTTACCGCCACGCCGATTTTTTTTGTTTGGAGAAATCATGAGTCTTAACCATCGGCTGCTGTTGATCAGTGATCGGGTCAATGGCCTGGTAGAGAAGTTGTTACTGGTCGCGGGCGTTGCCATTTCGGTGATCCTCTTTGCCCAGGTGTTGGCGCGCTATCTTGGTGAGTCGCTGAGCTGGTCGGAAGAGATCGGTCGCTACCTGCTGGTGGCAATCACTTTTCTGGGTGCCACGGTTGCCTACAAGCGGGCCCATTTCATTGGCTTGGCGGGCTTTGGCGCGCGCTTCGGGCTGCTGGTTGAGCAGATCATCATGCGGGTGCTGCAGCTGCTCAATCTGGGCTGCTTCGGGCTGATCACCTGGTACGGCGCGATCTACACGGTGAACTCCTGGGAACAGACTTCGACCGCAGTGCAGATGCCCATGTCGCTGCCGATTGCCGTGGTGCCGCTGTCCGGCGCGATATTTTTGCTGCACATACTGGCCGACATGACCAAGGGAAAGCAGGTTGCACCATGATCATCGTCCTGTTGTTCACATTGATGTTTTTGCTGATGGCGCTGGGGCTACCCATTGCCCTGTCCATCGGTTTGCCGGCGATCGGGTTGATCGTCACTCCAGGCGTCTTTCCCGATACGGTCTCTCTGGCCGCACTTGGCCAGACGGTGGTTCAGCAACTGTTTTCCGGCGTCGATTCATTTGACCTGTTGGCAGTGCCCCTGTTCATGATTGCGGGCTCCATCATGGAGGTCGGCGGTATTTCCCGGCGGCTGATTGATTTCTGCGATAGCCTGGTTGGCTGGGCACCCGGTGGACTGGCGGCTGCAGCCATCGTGGCGTCGATGATCATTGCAGGCATTTCTGGGTCGGCTGCGGCCGACACTGCCGCGATCGGCGGGGTGGTGATTCCGGCGATGATCCGCCAGGGGTATCCGCCCGCGTTTGCCGCTGCCGTGGTGGCTGCCGGTGGTTCGATTGGCATCATCATTCCGCCCTCGATTCCGATGGTCATCTTCGGCTTCATGACCAACATTTCTACCTCGCAATTGTTTGCGGGCGGCATGATGGTCGGGTTGTTGCTGGGATTTTCCTTTCTGCTTATTGCGGTCTGGATATCCTGGCGCAAGGGCTATGGCGTGCGCCTGCCGTTTTCCTGGAAAAAGGTGGCCGTTACCGGCAACGCTGCGATCTGGTCCATGGGGGCTCCGGTGGTGGTGCTCGGTGGCATTCTGACGGGGATAGTGACCGTTACCGAAGCTGCCGCGCTGGCTGTGTTTTATGCACTGCTGGTTGGCACGGTGATCAATCGCGAACTTGCCTGGAAGGATCTGCCTGGGCTCATCATGCGCTCGCAGGTTGCCGCTGGCGGGATCTTGTTCATCATCGCCATGGCCAAGATATTTGGATGGTTGCTGGCGATGCAGCAGGGTGCCCGTCTGTTGGACGTTTTCGTCAATTCGCTGTCTCTGCCGCCCACCGGTCTTTTGTTGCTGGTCATGGGCCTGTTGCTGGTGGTTGGCTGCGTTATGGAAACCACCGCCGCGCTGTTGCTTTTGGTGCCGGTGCTGGCGCTGCTGACTCCGCAGATGCAGGTTGATCCGGTTCAGTTTGGCGTGTTGGTTGTGACCAATCTGGCCATCGGTATGTTGACGCCGCCAGTCGGTATTTGCCTGTTTGTGAGTTGCGGGATTGCCGGAATATCGCTGGGCCAAATTTCCCGCGCCGTCATGCCACTGGTGGTCGTTGCGTTGATCGACCTGATGATCGCCGCGCTGTGGCCACCGCTCACCATGTGGCTGCCGACCTTGTTCTACCGCTGAGATAGAGCAACGCTGCTTCGGAATCCACCTCAATCCAGTCTTGATTGAGGTGGATCATCAACGGCCATCGGCGTGCCTGCAAGTGACTCAAGCCACGGTCGACGAGATACCCAACGCCCGCGCTGTGGCGGCAAAGGCGCCCTCGCCGATTTGGCGCGGAAACACACACATTGACAGCAAACGGACCATGGAGTTTTTTGTGGGAAAGTAAGTTCTTATTGTTGCTGTTTTGGCAATGTATCGATGACGATTCGAGTATTTATCATTGGCAAAAGGTAACTACTCAGCACCAATTTTAGGCAGACGACTTCGATTTGGCCGAAGCAGGGCTGAGGCGTTGCACCCTTGAATGCGACCACAAGTGACTCAAAGACATTGGCCCCTTGCTTGTGCAAGGTGGCGCAATACGAGCGAATGGGTTCTGTCGCATTATGTTGGCGCCGACACCGATTTGACCCAGGCTGCCGATTTCCGCTGACCCACCCCGTCAGTCGGGAAACCCGCTCGGTGCAACGATTTCAATCACTTTGCCCTGGGGCAGTCAAAGTCGGCAGCCTGGGTCAAAAGATCTTCGGCAGCAACATACTCGTCTTTGTCTGCCAGATAAACGAACTCTTTCTTGTCGAATTGTCCGTTGGCCTTATTGTTGGAAGTGAGCGGTTGGGGAACCCGCCGTCTACTCCTCCCAGCCCAAGCGCTGGCTTGTGCTGACTGCACGATGGCGATGGTCCTCTTCGACGTGAAGGTAGATGCTGGTGGATAGCCATTCAATTGGTCGCTCGCTGTCCGGCGGTGCTCGCCACCCCACCGGGAACAACAGCGGTGCGGCTTCGTGCTCTCGCGGCAGCGCTGACAGGCTGAGCGCACGACGGTAGTTCAATATGTTGAACAGGATTTTTCTGTGTGCCAATGAACGCTTCAAGGGAGTTGAATAGATCGTCGAAAATCTGCTTGCCGAAAGCTTGTTCAATATATTGATACTGCAAATTGATTAATGGGGCCATCTCGTTGACGAGTTGATCCCCTTTTGGCGCCAAACGAACCACAACACGCCGCTGATCTGCTGAAACGCGGCTGCGTTGAATGAGCGCCATCTCTTCCATGCGCGCCAGAACGCCAGCCATACTGGCGCTAAGAATCTGGCACAGATTACAAATTTCACGGGGCTCAAGCTGCGCATGCTCGTCCAATGCGCGCAGGATCCGCCACTGCTGATCCGTCAGACCAAAGTGATTGAGGATCGGCCGAAAGTGAGACATCAGACACTCCCTGGCTTTCAAAAAAAGCTGGGGCAGGTTGCGGTAGGTCATTCGAGGCTTCAAGTTGGACTCCTTTTCAAGTTTTGCTTTGCGATCGCGCAAATTTGGGGGTCAGGAAATTACACCTCTTGACTCACTCACATATTAGTGATTAAACTACTAATATGTTAGTAAATCTCTCTAAAATCCGTTTCCAAATGGAAAATTTGGCATGATTGTCAGAGACCGGCCATCCGGGCTCAAGATGTTCCTGCTTATTCGCGGATCGATACTGCCGAGGATTTTTCCATCGTTGCTGGTCAACTCCGTGGTCGCCACTTTGGTCACCATTGCCCATGGTGACCTGTTTAATCTTAAGATCACACTGACTACGATTCCCTTCAGCTTAATCGGACTGCCGTTAGCGATTTTTTTGGGATTTCGCAACAATGTCGCCTATGACCGTTTTTGGGAAGGGCGAAAATTATGGGGCGAACTGGTTCAAAAAAGCAGGAGTTTGTCGCGTCAGTGTCAGAGCTTGATTGCATATGCGGAGCCTGCCCAGGCAAGTCGCGGCTTAACGGATGCGCGGGTTCGTATGATCTACCGTGCCATTGCTTTCGCGCATGCCTTGCGCCAGCATCTACGCGACGATGCGGCGACAACTGGACTGAAGAACCTGCTCCTTGAATCGGAATGGCAACAGATCGGAAAGTCATCCAACAAACCGGATTTTCTCATGATGAGAATGGGTGAGGATCTAGGTCTATGCTTGAAAGAGGGACGAATTGACAGTTGCCTTGCTGCCGGTATTGATGCCACCCTGTCCTCAATGACCGCCGCCGCAGTTGGCTGTGAGCGCATAAAAAGTACACCGATCCCCTTTTCCTACACACTGTTATTGCACCGGACCGCGTATCTCTACTGCTTCCTCCTGCCGTTCGGGCTAGTCGACTCAATCGGATTCATGACCCCGTTTGTGGTCGCTATCGTGGCCTACACTTTTTTCGGCCTGGATGCGCTAGGCGATGAGATCGAAGAACCTTTTGGCCTGGAATCCAATGACCTCCCGTTGGACACCATCTGCAGAACCATTGAAATCAACCTGCGCGAATCACTTGGAGACGAACACGTTCCTGCCCCGCTTGAACCCGTGGACTATTGCCTGATGTAAAGACAGGGGAAAAGCTCAACATCATCAAGCAATCTGTTGATCGCCTTACCCCCCCATCTTTGAAGACCGAAAGGGTAATTCAAAAATTGCCTGATGAGCATCAGGATCGTATCCGCTTGCCGTTTTTGAGAGAGCATGTCACTAACGCTGCCACAGCTGCCCAATGGATACACGGCGGTATGATCATCGGCATGAGCGGGTTTACCCGGGCAGGCGATGCCAGCCGATCAGCTTCCAGCATTCCAAGCTCCAAGCCAGACACTGGTTTTGGAGCTTTTGTGCGCGTGCAATGACTGCTATGAGGCCAGTCAAAATGACTCGTCGCAAACTCACGGCTTGACGGTTAACGCGACACCCTGCGTTCTTGGCGGG
>DFWY01000087.1:12013-12241 GCA_002381615.1 Polaromonas sp. UBA4122
TGCGTTCTTGGCGGCAATGGCCACCAAGAACGCCACTCGGCCAGACTGACTGCCCAACGACTCGCTTCCCGGCATGCTCAGGGTCTCAGACCGCGCGGGATCAAAACATGTCTTGCGAGTTGTCGTCATGTTTCATGTTGCCTTCCGACATAGCTACCTCGTGGGCATCCCGATTGATTGATTTCGCGGCTCTATGGCTGGCCTACCGGTTTCCCCTGTCAACGCTTC